>NZ_JBIUBL010000020.1:0-183984 GCF_044548015.1 Streptomyces sp. NPDC052236
GCGCGGGCGGGGGGGGGGGGGGGGGGGGGGGGGGGGGGGGGGGGGGGGGGGGGGGCCCCCCCCCCCCCCCCCCCCACACCCCCGCCGGGTCAGCGCTGGTAGCGGGCCAGAACCAGGTTGCCGTCCTTCACCAGCCGCTTCTTCAGCTCCGCCGCGTCGATCGCGCCGCTGTAGTACTCCTGGAGCGCCGGCGTCGCCACCTTGTCCTTCCACTCCGGGTAGCCCCGCACCGACTGCGCCGGCGCCGAGCGCAGGTCCCGCGCCAGCTCCGCGCCCGTCGCCCAGCCGTCCTTCTCGGTGTGCAGCGACGCGTCCGCCAGGGCCGCCGTACCCGTCGGCAGCATCCAGTCGCCCTTCGCCAGCCGTACCATGTTCGCCGGTTGCAGCATGAAGTCGATGAACTGCGCCGCTTCCTTCTTGTACGGGCTGTCCTCCGCGACGGACAGCGTCTGCGGGCTCACGCCCTGAGCCAGGCCCTCGGACCCGGCCGGCGCGGGCAGCACTGTCCACTCGAAGCCCTTCGGCGCCTGCTGCACTATCTGCTGCCGGTACGAGAACCCCAGCGGAACCATCGCGTACTTGCCGCCGAAGAATCCGGGCAGCGTGTCCGAGCCGCCCATCCCCAGGGTCGTACGGGAAGCGCTCTTGTCCCTGTTGACCTGGTCGTGGACGGTGCCGGGCACCACGCCGTCGCCTTCCGCGAACCGGACCGTGACCTTGCCGTCCTCACCTCGGTGGAACAACTGCCCACCCGCGGAGAGCCCGAGGTTGAGCGTGACGGAGACCGGCTCCTTCAGCGGCCAGGCGACTGCGTACTTCCCCTTCCCCGTCTTCTCGGTGAGCGTCTTGGTCACCTGGCCGAACTCCTCCCAGCTCCAGGGCTCGGCCGCCGTGGGCACGCGGACCCCGGAGGATTCGAGGAGCTTCTTGTTGGCGATCAGGACGCGCGGCTCCTGGAGGAAGGGGACGCCGTAGACCCCCTTGTCGAAGGTCACCGTCTCCCAGCTCTGCCGCGGGATGTCCGCCTTGAGGCGCTCGGGCAGCAGCTCGCTCAGATCCGCGAGGTAGCCGCCGTACGCGAAGTCGGCGAGGTCGTCGGAGGCGTCGTGGATGATGTCCGGCGCCTCGCCGCCCTCGAAGGAGGTCAGCAGCTGGTCGTGGACGCTGTCCCAGCTGCCCTGGACGTACTGGACCTGGACGCCGGGGTGGCTGGCGTTCCACTCCTTCACCAGTTCCTTGTTGGCGTCGACGGACTCCTTCTGCCAGGCCAGGGACTGGAAACGCAGCCTGATCGTCCCGTCGGTGTTCTGTCCGTCGTCCGAACATCCCGTCAGCAGCAGCGCGCATACGGCCGCGGAGGCGGCGAATCTCTGTGGTCGCATCAGCTCTTCACCGCCCCGGTCAGCATCCCGCCGGTGATCCGCCGCTGGATGATCGCGAAGATGACGAGTGAGGGAATCGTCGCGAGGAACGCGGCTGCCGCGAGCGGCCCGAGGTCCGCGACGCCCTCCGCGCCGAGGAAGTGGGTGAGGACGACAGGCAATGTCTGCTTCTCCGGGGTCTTGAGCAGGACGAGCGCGAAGAAGAACTCGTTCCACGCGGTGATGAACGCGAACAGCGCGGTGGCGACAATGCCGGGGGCGAGCAGCGGCGCGGTCACCGAGACGAGGGTGCGTACCTTGCCCGCGCCGTCGACGGAGGCGGCCTCCTCCAGCTCGGGCGGCACAGCCCGTACGTACCCCACGAGCATCCAGAGCGCGAACGGCAGCGACCAGACGACGTACACCATGATCAGTCCGAACAGGGTGTTGATCAGATGCAGGTTCTTCAGGATCAGGAACAGCGGAATGATCACCAGGACGAACGGGAACGCCTGGCTGACCACGACCCAGCCGGTGGCGGCGGTGGAGAGCCTGCCGCGATGCCGGGCCATGACGTACGCCATGGGTGTCGCGATGACGACGGCGATCAGCGCGGCGGACAGGGCGGCGATCAGGCTGTTGGCGGCGGCCTGGAGGAGGGGCTGTTCGTCGAAGGCCTGCCGGAAGTTGTCGAGGGTCGCATCGCGCGGGATCCAGGTGGGGTGGAGGGAGCCCAGTTCGCGTGGCGGCTTGAAGGCGGTGGAGATCAGCCACAGGAACGGGAAGGCGAGGAAGACGAGATAGCAGAGGAGCGCGACGTACTGCCCGGCGCGCCCGGACCTGCTGGTGCGGAGCGTCGTCACGTCTCGTCCCCTCCCTTGAGCCGTCCTACGAGGTAGAGGGCGAGCATCACCGAGATCACCGCGACCATGACGCAGCCCATCGCGGCGGCGTACCCGAACTGGCCGTAGCGGAAGGCCTCTTCGTAGGCGAAGAGCATGGGGAGGCGGGTGCGTCCGCCGGGCCCGCCGTTGGTGAGCACGTACACCAGGGCGAAGGCGTTGAAATTCCAGATGAAGTTGAGCGCGGTGATGGCGAGCGCGACGGGTTTGAGCGCCGGCCAGGTGACGGTACGGAACCGGCGCCAGGCCCCCGCGCCGTCGAGCGCGGCGGCTTCGTGGAGTTCGTGCGGGGTGTTCTGGAGCCCGGCGAGCAGCGCGACGGTGGTCTGCGGCATACCGGCCCAGATGCCGACGACTATCACGGCGGGCAGGGCGGTGGCGAGGCCGGTGAGCCAGTCCCGGCCGTCGCCGAGGCCGAGGTCGCGGATGGTTTCGTTGAGGATGCCCGCGTCGGGGTTGTAGACGAGCCGCCACATGATGCCGACGACCACCTCGGGCATGGCCCAGGGAATGATCGCGAGGGCCCGCGCCAGCCAGCGGAAACGGAGGTTCTGGTTGAGCAGGAGGGCAAGGCCGAGGGCGAGCGCGAACTGCGGGACGGTCACGCCGACCGCCCAGAGCAGGCCGATCCGGAAAGAGTCCCAGAAGAGGGTGTCGTGGAGGAGGTCGCGGAAGTTCAGCGTGCCGATCCACTCGGTGGGCTCGGTGCGGCCGGCCTGGGAGTCGGTGAAGGCGAGCGAGATTCCGTAGAGCAGCGGTCCGACGCTGAGTACGAGAATCGGGATGAGGGCGGGCAGTACGAGGAACCAGGCCCCGTGGTCCACCGGCTTTCCCGCACTCGGCTTACCGGACCGCGGTGGTGCGGTCACTAATGTCATATATTGGTCCCCTTCGGGCGGCTCATCCTGGTCTGGCCGCCCTGGCGGCCCCCGTCATCGTGCTGACGGCCCGTTGGTTCGTCAAGCCAACCTGCACGGATGCGAGACTTTGCCCCCATGAACGCCGGGAACGCCAGAAACGCCATGAACGCCAGGAACACAGACGCCTTGGACGAGACACGCGCACGCGACGTACTGACGGCCGCCGGGCTCCCTTCCGGCGCGGCGCTGCTGGCGCTGGGCGAGAACGCGGTGTTCCGGGCGGACGAGGTGATCGTCAAGGTCGGCCGGTACGTCAAGGATCCGGTGCTGCTGGCGCGGGCGGAGCGTGAACTGGCCATCGGCGCCTGGCTGGCGGAGGCGGATGTCCCCGCGGTCCGGCCCGCCGAGCCGAAGGCCCGTGTGGTGGAGGGCCACCCGGTGACGCTCTGGCACCGCCTCCCGGACGCGGTACGCCCGGCGGAAGCGGCGGATCTGGCGCGGCTGCTGCTCCTGATCCACGCGCTGCCGTCCCCTTCCTTCTCCCTCCCGCGGCGCGAACTGCTCGGGGGCGTCGAGCGCTGGCTGAGCCTCGCGGGCAACGCGATCGACCCGGCCGACGCGGACTATCTGCGCGAGCGCCGTGACGGTTTCGCCGAGGCGGCCTCCGCGCTGACCCCGCACCTGCCCCCGGGCCCGATCCACGGCGACGCGCTCCCCCGGAACGTCCATGTGAGCCCGGAAGGACCGGTCCTGGTCGACCTGGAGACGTTCTCCGCGGATCTGCGGGAGCACGATCTGGTGGTCATGGCGCTCTCCGAGGACCGCTACGGCCTCGCACCCGGGGCGTACGAATCGTTCACGGAGACGTACGGCTGGGACGTCCGCGCATGGGAGGGCTGCACGGTCCTGCGGGGCGCCCGCGAAACGGCGAGCTGCGCCTGGGTGGCCCAGCACGCACCGACGAACCCGAAGGCGCGGGCGGAGTTCCGGCGCCGGGTGGCCTCCCTGCGGGACGGCGCGCCGGAGGTCCGCTGGTATCCGTTCTGATGAGCCCGGGGAAACCCGTGCGGCGTCGTCAGCTCATCGCGAAGACCGGGCCCCGCGGGGTGAACGGCAGCTTCCCGCCCCGCGGGATCAGGTAGGCGTGCTCCCTGCGGACCCGCAGGACATCGCACTCCGCGTCCGTGATGATCAGCACGGGCGCGGTCGGCGGGAAGTCCTCCGCCCGCAGGAGCAGGTCCACGCCCGGCTGCAGGACCGTGCCGCCGCGTCCCCGGACCTTGACCCGGCCGGCGATCTCGGTCACCGGCAGATAACCCGCGTCGAAGGGAGCCGCGTCGCACATCACCACGCGCGCCGCCGCCACGTCGCGGGCGGTGGCATACGAGGCGATGGCGCCCAGCGCCTTGCCGAGCATCGCGCGCTCCATCGAACCCGACGTGTCCAGCACGACGCCGAAGGTACAGCGGGCCACTTCGTCCGGCGGGAAGTGCCGCCCCGCGCGTGGGATGTCGGGCGTTGCCGCCTGCCGTCGGGACGGCCTCGCGTAGCTGCGTACGGCCTCGGGGCGTGGCACGTACTCGTCGAACCAGCGGGCCAGCTTGGCGTCCCACGGCACGGGCGGATGGCTGAGCGCGCGGATCTCCTCGACCAGACCGGCGGGGAGCAGGCCTCGTCGGCCACGGTGCAGGTCGAAGCCGTTGACCAGGCCGCGCCGGTAGAACTCGTCCAGGTCCGTCCACTCCCCCGGCGCGGCAGGCCGGAACAGCGGTTCGCCCAGCACGTCGCCGCGCCCCTTGCCGCGCAGGGTGGCGAGACGGCGGGCCCGGCGCAGGTCGGTGGTGATCCGGTCGTAGACCTCCTCGGCGGACATGCCGCTGAACAGCGGGTCGTACAGCAGCCCCTCCGGCATGTCGCCGACGCCCATTTCGAGCAGCCAGCCGTTGATCACGTAGTCGGCTGCGACGTTGAAGAGGAACGGGTCGCGGGTGCCGTTCCGGTCGCCGTGGCGCAGTGCGGCGTGCAGCATCTCGTGGGCGAGGACGAACCGCCACTCCTCGTCGGTCTGGCGGCGCAAGGGATTGATGTAGATCTCGCCGGCCCGCGCGCTGACCGCGGCGATCGAGATGTCGTGGGCACGGGCCAGTTCGGCGTCGGCGACCAGCGTCATACCGGCCGCGATACCGCCGAGCAGGGGGTACGAGGACACGAACCAGTTGAGGGCGCGCTCCCAGGGCTGCGGCTCCGTGCGCTCCCCGGTGAGGGCGTCGCGGCGACCGCCCGCCACGTCCATCGCGGCGGAGACCCTGCGGGTGAGGGCGCGGGCGAGGGCGTGCGACCAGTCGGGCGGGTCCTGCCAGCGGTTCGTCCAGGGCTTGAGGAGCTGATCGGGCTCGCCTTCGCCCGCCGTACCGCAGTTGGCGTACTGGGGCGGGATGCCGCTGCGGCGCCAGCCGGCGGCAAGCTTCTCCTCGTCACCGTCCGGCCAGGCTTGCGGCAGGAACTCGGGGGGCTCGCCCACCGGCATGGTGGCCAGGAACCGGTTGACGACGACGCAGCGGGCTGTCAGCTCGTACGCGTCGGGCTGCTCGCGGGGCGCTGCGTCGGCGACCGCGGGGACATGGTCGAAGCCCAGGTGGAGAAGGGCGTGGGCCAGGGCCCACGCCCAGGCGGCGGGCTCGGCCTTACGGTGCGGATTGGCGTGCAGGACACCGTTGGAGTCGACGGTGACCAGGCCCCGCTGGGGGTGGTCGGTGCAGTCGGGGTCCCGGCAGTGGGTGCCGGGCAGCGCGTGCAGAGCCGAATTGCGGGAGAGCAGAACGCGCCCGGCGGCGTATGCGGCGGCGGCCGCCTCCTTGAGCCGGGCGTCGGGCCCGCCCTTCCCGCGGCCCTTGCCTCCTTTGCCGTTGCCTCCTTTGCCGCCATTGCCGCTCACCGGCGGGCCTCGACCAGACGCGGCATGTCGCGCGCGGCCTCGACAAGGAACCAAGCGGGCAGCACCGGCTGGTCGTCAGAGCTGTCGGCGATGACGGTCTGCGCGACCTCGACGGAGATCTCGGCGAGCTGGACAAGCAGCGACTTGGCCCGGAACGCGGTCTGCCGCACGGCGGAGGAGACATGCTCCTTGTTGGCGGGCAGTTCCTTGATGAGGCGGCCCCGGAAGGCGTCGGCCAGGTAGTAGAGCAGGTCGCGGTCCTCGACGCGGCGCGGCCAGGAGGCATCGCCCTTGAGGATGGCGTCGAGTCCGTACACATGACGGACGATCTTGGCGTAGCCGCAGAACGACACGGCGTGCGCCGGGGTGAGCGTGCCGTGCACGATGACCTGGAGGGTGGTCTCATCCAGGTCATCGCCGAAGGAGTGCAAGGCGTCCGAAAGCATGTGCCAGGAGCGCGGGGTGGAGAACGGCTCCTCGGTCTTGGGCGGCTTGGACCACAGGTGGTCGGGGCGGTCTATGAGGTAGTCGACGACCCAGGGGTGGATGCCGGACTCCGCCGCCCACACGAGCCAGTCGGTGCTGGAGGCCCGCAGGTGCACATGGGTCAGGCGGTTGACGAGGGCGGAGGCGATGGGCCGGGCCAGCGCGTTGTCGGTGGCCCGGTTGCCCGCGCCGATGACGATGCTGCCGGGCGGGAGTTCGTAGTTCCCGATCCGGCGGTCGAGGATCAGCGAGTAGAACGCCTTCTGCACGTCGGGCGTCGCGGCGTTCAGCTCATCCAGGAAGAGGCAGTACGGTTCGTCACGCGCGATGGCCTCGGGCGGGCAGAACCGCGACCGTCCGTCGACGATCTGCGGTACGCCGATCAGGTCCTCGGGCGCAAGCTGCGTGCCGAGCAGGCTGACGCATTCAAGTCCCAGTGATTCGGCGAACGCCTTGACCAGTGAGGACTTGCCGATCCCGGGTGAGCCCCACAGGAACACCGGCCGCACGGTCGCGAGACCGAGCAGCAACTCGGGTACCTGGGTGGGCGTAATGGTGATCGTTGCCTGCACGCGCGGGCTCCTCGGGCATTGGGGGGGTGGCGCGCGGGGCGCGGCTTCGTGCCGCCCAGTGTGTGGGCTCGTGATGGACCACGCACCCTATTTCCGCGCCGGCCCGCTCTCGCACCGGAAGAACCCGGTGAGCCCGGTGAGCCCGGTGAGCCCGGTGAGCCCGGTGAACGGCTCGGAGGGCCCTGACCAACTCGTCAGTCTCTGCTCGGGATGACCGGCCAGTCCGGCTCGACCACCGCCGTCGGGTTCGCCGTGCGGCGCAGATACTGCTGCAGCGACGCCGACTGCTCCGCAGCCGCACGCACTTGAAGGTCATGCAGATCCGCCAACGGCATCATCCCGATGGGCTCGTGCTGCTCTGCCATGCGCCGCACCACGCGCGCGGCGGCCACCGCGTCCGCGCTCGCGTTGTGCGCGTCGTCCAGCGTCACGCTGTAGTGGGCGCACAGCGCGTGAAGGGCGCGCTTGCCCCTGCGGTACTTGTCCACATGCTTGTCCAGCACCAGAGGGTCGATGACAGGCGCGAGCACCGTGCCCAGCCGGTCGGCTATCGAATGGACCCCGTACCGCCGGCATTCGCGCTCCAGCAGCGACAGGTCGTACCGGGCGTTCATCACCACCAATGGCGTCCCGGAACGCAGCACCCCGGCGAGAGCATGCGCGATCTCCTCGATCGCGGAAGCGGCCGAGGCCCCGTGCTCGCGGGCATGGGCCGTCGAAATGCCGTGAATCGCAGAAGCCTGCTCGGGGATCACCACCCCGGGGTTGAGCAGCCAGGTCCGTTCCTCCGAGATGGCCCCGTGCGACTCCAGCCGCACCACTGCCGCTGTGACGATACGGTCGGTCTCCACGTCGGTGCCCGTGGTTTCCAGGTCGAAGGCCACCAACGGCCCACTCATCCAGCCCATCACTCGGCTCCCGTTCCGGTGGTGTCCGGATACCGGCCGACCAGTGGTTCCCGATGCCAAGCCATAGTGGCCCTCCTTCATGGTGCGGCGGTGCGTTCCCCCAACAGGCATTCACCCTCCCACGCGCCACTGACAACGAGAGACCAGGGACACTGGGGCGGTGACCCACACCGACCCCGCGATTCGCCTCCGCTTCGGACTGACTCCGTTGGACCGGGTCGGCGCCTGGGGCGGTGAGCGTCCCGTACTGCACTGGTTCGGGCTGACCGACGGCTGGTACTGCATCGACCTCGGCGGCCATGAAGTGCTGCGCTACTCCAAGCGCACCTCCCGGGAACCGGACCATCCCTATGTGGACTACTACGTCGTTCGCCTGTGGGAAGACATGCTCGCGCTCGTCTCAGGGGCGATGGAGCCAGTGCCGCCGGACTTGGCGGACGTCGCCGCCGAAATGTCGCCGGACTGGAACTGGGTGGACACGCCGGAAGCCGAGGCCGCGGTGGACTGGCACAGCGCGGGCTTCCTGTACACGGATTACCTGCGCGTCGCTCCGCACGTCCGCTGCTGGCGCACCCTCGTCGGCGACGACGACACCGTGACCGTCGCCTGGGAGCACCAGCCGGACCCGGAGGGTGCGATCGAGTTCGCCGGCCCGCAGACCGGCCGGGTGACCATGCCGACGAGCGAGTTCCTCGCGGCGGTGATCGAATTCGACCGGGCGCTGCTGGCCGCGATGGACCAGCGCATCAGCGAGCTGGAAGCGCTGGAAGAGTCAGGCCGGGCGGCCGTGCCCGGTGTTGAGCTGGACCTGGAGCAGTTGTGCCGTGAGCACCTGGACCGGGCTGCCTGGCTGCGGCGCGCCCGGGACCGCGATCCGGCCACCGACTGGGACGCCGTACGGGCCGGTGTACGCATGCTCCGCTGACCGACGAACCGGAGAGAGCGCGATGACATCACCGACACCGGCCGTCGTGAGCGGCGGACCCGGCACCGGAAAGACGATCAGCGCCATGTGATCAGCGCTTCAGGAAACGGGGCGAGAGTCCGCCCACACCGACTCGAACTCCTCCCGGTACGTCTGGAACAGCCCGTTCTCGCCGTCATAGCCCGCCGTGACCACCGCACGCCCGCCCCGCAACACCAGCACCGGCGCCTCCATCCCCCGCGCCCGCCGCAAGTACGACTGGATGACCGCGAGGCCGTCCGGGCCGTCGCCGTCCACCAGGTACGCCGTGAAGCGCGGCGTCTCGTCGAAGACGTGGATCTCGAACGCGCCCGGGTCCCGCAGGCGGGAGCGGACGCGGCGCATATGGAGGATGTTCATTTCCACCGTACGGCTCAACTCCCCCTTCTTCAGGCCCAGTTCACGCTCGCGCCGCTTCACCGCGCTGCTCGCCGGGTTCAGGAAGAGCAGCCGCACCCGGCAGCCCGATTCGGCCAGCCGGATCAGTCTTCGGCCGGAGAAGTTCTGAACCAGCAGGTTCAGTCCTATGCCGATCGCGTCCACGCGGCGCGCTCCGCCGAAGAGGTCTTCGGCGGGGAGCTGGCGCTGCAGGCGGACCCGGTCCGGATGGACCGAGACCACGTCCGCGTAGCGGTCGCCGACGAGGTCCTCGACCGCGTCGACCGGGAGCCGGTCCGCCGAGGGGACGCCCGCGCCGCTGCCCAGTATCTCCAGCAGGCGCGCCGACGCGCGCTCCGCCTGCGCGAGGACCGCCTCGTTCAGCGCGCGGTTGCGGGAGACGACATTGCGCGCCACCTCCAGCTCGTCCAGTGCCAGTTCGACCTCGCGCCGGTCGTCGAAGTACGGCTCGAAGCACGGCCAGTGCTGGACCATGAGCTCGCGCAGCTGCGGCAGCGTGAGGAAGGACAGCACATTGTCGTCCGCCGGATCGAGCAGATAGCCCTTGCGGCGCGAGACCTCCCGTACCGCCACCGCCCGCTGCACCCACTCCTGCCCCGCCGGGCCCGCCGCGGCCACCACCCAGTCGTCGCCGTGCACCGGCTCGTAGATGGGGCGCAGCACCGCGGCGACCACCGCCCGCAGCCGTTGCTCGACCAGGTTCAGCCAGATGTACGCCCGCCCGGCCCGCTGCGCCCGCGTACGCACCTCGCTCCAGGCGTCCGCGTCCCAGTCCAGTTCCGCCCCGATCTCCATCGGCCGCGCCAGGGAGACCGCTCCGGGCGGGATGCCGGCGGATTCCCCCTCGTGACCACCGTCACCGGGGGGTAGCTCCAGCCCTCCCGAGCTCACCCGCGTACCGCCTTCCCTACCCCTTCAAAGATCAAGGAAGACTACTCCGCCTGTGCGACACGACGCATCGGATCGACAACGTCCTTTCCCAACCCTCCATGCCATGAAGGACCGCTTTGCCGGTTATGAGGGAGAATAAAGTGTTGTACGCGCCGTCCTCACCGGCGTCAGCCGCCCCACCCGCGATACTTTCAGGGAACATCTGGGCCAAGTGCCCCCCAGCACCCGGATCAGAAGTGGAAGAGTCATATCTATGCAGGTCTGGCCGGGACAGGCGTATCCGCTCGGCGCCACCTACGATGGCGCCGGCACGAACTTCGCGGTGTACTCAGAAGCCGCCCGACGAATTGAGTTGTGCCTGCTGTACGACGACGGCTCGGAGACCGCGGTGGAGCTGCGGGAGTCCGACGCCTTCGTACGGCACGCCTATCTGCCCGGCATCATGCCGGGCCAGCGGTACGGATTCCGGGTCCACGGCCCGTACGCCCCCGAGCGCGGGCAGCGCTGCAATTCCGCGAAACTCCTCCTCGATCCGTACGCGCGTGCGATCAGCGGCTCCGTCGAGTGGGACGAGTCGGTCTACGGCTACCACTTCGGCAAGCCCGATTCGCGCAATGACATGGACTCCGCGCCGCACACGATGACCTCGGTCGTCGTCAATCCGTACTTCGACTGGGGCGACGACCGGCCGCCGCGTACCGAGTACCACCGCACGGTGATCTACGAGGCCCATGTGAAGGGCCTGACCATGCTCCACCCGGAGCTGCCGCCGGAGCTGCGCGGTACGTACGCGGGGCTCGCGCACCCCGCCGTCATCTCCCATCTGACCGAGCTGGGCGTCACCGCGCTCGAACTGATGCCGGTGCACCAGTTCGTTAATGATCATCGGCTGGTGGACGCCGGGCTGAACAATTACTGGGGCTACAACACCATCGGTTTCTTCGCCCCGCACAACACCTACGCGTCCTGGGGCGACCGCGGCGAACAGGTCCTGGAGTTCAAGCAGGCCGTGCGGGCGCTGCACAAAGCGGGCATCGAGGTCATCCTCGATGTGGTCTACAACCACACGGCGGAGGGCAACCACCTGGGGCCCACACTGTCCTTCCGGGGGCTGGACAACGCCTCGTACTACCGCCTTTCCGAGGACCGCCGCTACCACACCGACACGACCGGCACCGGAAACTCCCTGCTGATGCGCAGCCCCCATGTGCTGCAGCTGATCATGGACTCGCTGCGGTACTGGGTGACCGAGATGCACGTCGACGGTTTCCGCTTCGATCTGGCGGCGACACTGGCCCGCCAGTTCCACGAGGTGGACCGGCTGTCGTCGTTCTTCGACCTGGTCCAGCAGGACCCGGTGGTCAGCCAGGTGAAGCTGATCGCCGAGCCGTGGGACGTCGGCGAGGGCGGCTACCAGGTGGGGAATTTCCCGCCGCTGTGGACCGAGTGGAACGGAAAATACCGCGATACGGTACGCGACCTGTGGCGCGGCGAGCCCCGAACGCTGGCGGAATTCGCGTCCCGGCTGACCGGCTCGTCCGATCTCTACCAGGACGACGGGCGCCGCCCGCTCGCCTCCATCAACTTCACCACCTGCCACGACGGCTTCACGCTGCACGACCTGGTCTCGTACAACGACAAGCACAATGAGGCCAACGGCGAGGGCAACCGCGACGGCGAGAGCCACAACCGGTCGTGGAACTGCGGGACCGAGGGCGAGACCACCGACCCCGAGGTCCTCGATCTGCGCGACCGGCAGATGCGTAACTTCATCGCGACGCTGATGCTCTCGCAGGGCGTGCCGATGCTCAGCCACGGCGACGAGTTCGCCCGTACGCAGGGCGGCAACAACAACGCGTACTGCCAGGACAACGAGGTCTCCTGGGTCCGCTGGCCGGAGCCGGGCGCGGACGAGACGGGGACGCTGCTGGCGTTCACCCGGGCGATGGTGTGGCTGCGGCGCGACCACCCCGTATTCCGGCGGCGGCGCTTCTTCCACGGCCGTCCGGTGGAGGGGACGCACGACGAGCTGTCGGACATCGCCTGGTTCACCCCGGAGGGTGAGGAAATGGTCCAGCGGGACTGGCAGGCGGCGCACGCCAAGGCCCTGTCGGTGTTCCTGAACGGCCATGCGATCTCGGAGCCGGGAGGGCGGGGCGAGCGGATCTCCGACGACTCATTTCTGCTGATGTTCAACGCGAGCGCGGAGGATCTGGATTTCGCGGTGCCGGTGAACCACGGGCGGCAGTGGCAGGTGGTCGTGGACACGGCGAGGAAGGAGGGCGTGCCGCCGGGGGCGGGCCCGGAAGTGGCGGCCGGGGAGCGGGTGCGGCTGGTGGGGCGGAGCCTGGTGGTGCTGCGACGGCCTGCGTAGGGCCGGGCTGGCCTGCGTGGGGGGCCGGGCCTACGTAGGGCCGGGCTGGTCTGCGTGGGGCCGGAACGCTCCCGGGGCTGAATTTGCGGGCGGATGTGACGCGGAACCCCGCCAACTGGGTACGTACGTTCGCATGACGCCCACCGCCACCTACCGGCTCCAGCTCCAGCCGGATTTCCCCTTTCGGGCCGCCGAGCAGGCCGTCCCGTATCTCGCCGAGCTCGGCGTCTCGCATCTGCACCTCTCGCCGGTGCTGGAGGCGGTCCCCGGGTCCAGGCACGGCTACGACGTCGTGGACCCCGCCCGCGTACGGGAGGAGTTGGGCGGCGAGGAGGGCCTGCGCCGGCTCGCCCGTACGGCACACGCCCACGGGCTCGGGCTGGTCCTGGACATCGTCCCGAACCATATGGCCGCCGTGCCGGGCCACAACCCGGCCCTGTGGGAGGTGCTGCGCGAGGGCCCCTCGTCCCCCTACGCCCGCTGGTTCGACATCGACTGGGCAGCGGGCGGCGGGAAGATCCTGCTGCCGGTGCTCGCGGGCCGGATCGGCGACGAGCTGGGCGCGCTGCGGGTCGAGGGGGACGTACTGCACTACGGGGAGCAGCGCTTCCCGCTGCGATCGGCCACCGCGCACCTGCCGCTGCCCGAGCTGCTGGACGCGCAGTGGTACCGGCTCGCCTGGTGGCGGCTGGCCAGGACCGAGCTCAACTACCGCCGCTTCTTCACCATTTCGGACCTGATCGGGGTACGAGTCGAGGACCCCGAGGTCTTCGACGCGACCCACGGGAAGATCCTCGAACTGGTTCGGGACGGGGTCGTGGAGGGCCTGCGGGTGGACCATCCGGACGGTCTCGCCGACCCGGAGGCGTATCTGGGGCAGCTGTCCGAGGCGACGGGAGGAGTGTGCTGGATCGTCGTCGAGAAGATCCTCACCGGGGACGAACGGCTGCCGCCCGGCTGGCCGGTCGCCGGTACGACGGGCTACGACGCCCTGCACCACATCGACGGCCTGTTCGTCGACCCGACGGGTGAGGCCGAACTCGCCGGACAATACAGGGAGTTCGCCCGCCCGGCCGGTGACCGCGGCGGCTACTGGGAGGCGACGGTGCGCCGCGCAGCGTACAAGGTGGTCACCCATGAACTGGCCGCCGAGACCGCGGTGCTCACCCGCCTGGCTTCGCGGGTGTGTGCCGCGGACCTCGCGCTGCGTGACCATGCTCCGTGGGCGTTGCTCGCGGCGGTACGGGAGCTGCTGGTGCGGGTCCCCGTCTACCGTCCGTACCGCATCGGCGGCGAGACGGCGCTGCCCGCGGAGGCGGCGGACAGCGCGAAGACGGCGTTCGCGGTCGCCGAGGAGGCCACGGCGGTCGATGTGGTGCGGGATCTGGCGCTCGGGCGGCTCGGCGAGGGCGCGGCCGAGGGCACGGATGAGGCGGCGTTCCGGTCGCGCTTCGCTCAGACCGCGTCCGCGCTGCGCGCCAAGTCGGTGGAGGACACGGCCTTCTACCGGTACGCGCCGCTGATCTCGGCGAACGAGGTGGGCGGGGACCCGGGGAGCCCGGCGGTCGGCCCGGAGATGTTCCACGCGTACTGCGAGCGGCTGGCGCGCGACTGGCCGACAACGGGGACGGTGCTGTCCACGCACGACACCAAGCGGAGCGCGGATGTACGGGCGAGGATCGCCGTGCTCTCCGAGTGCCCGGAGCGGTGGGCGGACTTCCTGGGGCGCATCACGGCGGAGGCCGACCAGGTGGACGGCGGGCGCGCGCCCGATCCGCAGCTGGCGTGGGTGGCCTGGCAGACCGCGGTCGGATTCGCCGTCCCGTCCGCGGAGACCGCGCGGCTGGAGGCGGCGCTGCTGAAGAACGTACGGGAGGCGGGGCTGCACACCAGCTGGACGGAGCCGGACCCGGCGTACGAGCGGGCGGTGACGGCGTTCGTCGGGGCGGGTCCGGCGGGTCCGCCGCTGCACTCGGTGGCGCGCTTCGCGCGCGAGCTGGATCCGTACGTACGGGCGAATGTGCTGGGGGCGGCGCTGGTACATCTGACGATGCCGGGGGTGCCGGACCTCTACCAGGGTACGGAGCGCGAGTATCTGGCGCTGGTGGACCCGGACAACCGGGAGCCGTTCCGGCAGTGCCCGCCGACCGAGAAGACGGCCCTGACGAGGGCGGCGCTGCGGCTGCGGCGGGAGCGCCCGGAGGTCTTCGGCGCGTCGGGCACGTACACACCGCTGCGCGCGAGCGGCCCGGCGGCCGGGTACTGCCTCGCTTTCTGCCGCACGGGCGAGGTGATCACGGCGGTGACGCGGCTCTCGCTGCGGCTGGAGCGGGCGGGGGGGTGGGCGGGGACGGAGCTGACGCTGCCGGGGGGGCGGTGGGTGGATCTGCTCGCTCCGGAGCAGCGGGAATTCGGGGGTGGGGGCGCTGTAGGGCTGGCGGAGCTGTTCGGGGAGCGGGGGGTGGCGTTGCTGGGGCGGGTGGGGGGGTAGGGGGGCGGTGCGGGTGCGGTGCGGTGCGCGTGCGGGTTGCGGTGGTGCGGGTGGCGCCTGCGGCGGGCTTTTCCCTACCCGCCACTTCCCGAACTGGGGGCGCTGCCCCCAGACCCCCGGTCCTCAATCGCCGGACGGGCTGGATTTCCCAGCCCCGTCGGCCTTTGAGGCGCGGAGGTTCGGGGGCAGCGCCCCCGACCAGGGACGTCAGCGTTCCGTGAGGCGGAAGCTCATGCGGCCGAAGCCCACCATGTCCCCGTGGTGCACCACCACCGCGCCCGTCACCCGCTGCCCATTCACCGTCGTGCCGTTCGTCGAGCCGAGGTCGCGCAAGACCCACAACGCACCCCGCTGGCTCAGCTCCGCGTGCAGCCGCGAGACCGTGTCATGGCTCAGCCGCAGCCCGTTCGCCGGATCGCGGCCGATCCGCAAGGGGTACGGGCCGGGTTCCGGCAGCAGCAGCGGGGGGAGCTTCTCGGCCTGCCAGGCTCTGCGCAGCCGTACCGAGAACGCGGACACCCGGCCCACCGCGCGGTACAGCCGCCGGGAGAGGCGGCCTCCGCCCCCGGTTTCGAGGTCGGCGGTCAGGGCCCGCAGCTCCTCCGAGTGGCGGGCGGCCAAGGCGAGTTCCATCCGGTGCAGGAAGGTGTCGTGCGACAACTGGCCCTGAGCCGCCCCCTCCCTGAGCACACCGAGCACACGGTCGCGCTCGACGTCCGAGAGCCGAGCGGGATACGTGTGGAACTCGAAGGAGGAGGTCACATACGAGATTGTCGGGCCGACGGGCCAGGGTGTCCAGAAGCAACTGCCCTGGCAGAGAAAAGCGGTGGACGGGTGGGCGGAGAGCCGATTAGCGTGGCCGCGACGCCAGTGACCGAGGGAAGGAGGCGAGAGCAGTGCACACCACACGATTCCCGCGCTCCCGCCCCGTCCACCGGGCGTTCACTGTCTGACCGGGAGCGCGCCACCGCACATCCTTTCCCGGAGGCATTTCCCATGACCGATCTGGTCATCCGCGCGCTCAGCGAGAGCGACGCACAGCTTTTCCACTCCCTGCCCGACCCGCTCTCCACGGGCACGGCGCTGGCCCGTGCCACGCACCGCCCCCACTGGAAGCGGGTCGCTCTGCGCGACGGCAAGGTCGTCGCGCGGGCCGCCTGGTGGGGCGGGCCCGATGACGAAACCCCCGTCAACCTCAACTGGTTCGACATCGCCGAGGGCGAGGAGGAGGCAGGCGCCGAGCTGCTGCGCACCTCCCCGTTCCAGGTCGAGTACGAACTGATCCTGCCGGCCGGCTGGCGCGCGGACCCCGTGGCCCTCGCGGCCGGTGAGGCCAGGATCCGGGCCGCTTCGGCGGCCGGGATGAAGGTGCTCGTGGAGCGCTACCGGTACCACTGGACGCCGTCGTGCGGGCTGCCCGAGCGACCCGGGCGGCTGGAGTTCAGGCCTGAGCCCGACGACGCCGTGATCCTCGACGTACTGCGCCGCGTCCACTCCGTGACCCTGGACGCGCACGCGCTGCGCGCCATCGCCGAGTCGGGGGTGGACCAAGCCGCGCAGGAGGAGCTGGACTTCTTCCACTGGTGCCCGTCGCCGCGCGAGTGGTGGCAGCTGGCGTACACACCGGAAGGGGAGCTGGTGGGCATTCACGTTCCGGCCCACAACCCGTCCGGTCCCTGTGTCGGCTTCATCGGCGTCGTACCGGAGCAGCGCGGCAACGGCTACGCGTACGACCTGCTCGCCGAGTGCACGCACTTCCTGGTGGAGCAGGGCGCCGAGTTCATCGCGGGCGCCACCGATCAGGGCAACTTCCCGATGGCGGCGAACTTCGCCAAGGCCGGGCACCCGATCACCGAGGAGCGGATCCACTTCACCCCGTAGGTGAGACAGGCGCGGGGGCGGCTACGGACGCCCCCGCGCCGATCGGATCCGCTGCGCCGCGATCGCGTCCCGGTACCAGCCGTACGACGCCTTCGGCGTCCGCTCCAGCGTCTCGTAGTCGACATGGACCAGGCCGAAGCGCTGCGACGTGCCCTCCACCCACTCGATGTTGTCGGTGAGGGACCAGGTGAAGTAGCCGCGCACATCGACCCCCGCCTCCATCGCCTCGCGCAGCGACCGCAGATGAGCGTCAAGGAACTCGATACGTCGCTGGTCGTCGAGGCCGTCGTACGAGCAGCCGTTCTCGGTGATGTACACCGGCGGCAGCCGATCCCCGAATCGCTCCTTGAGCAGTACGAGCAGCTCGCGCAGCCCGTCGGGAACGACCGGCCAGTCGAAGTCGGTGCGCTGTTCACTCTCGATGTTCCGCAGTCCGAAGGGGAGTTCCGCGGGCATGGTGGCGCCCGCGAACTCCCCGAGGGCGTCCGCGGCGGGCGCGCCCACGAGCATGGGTTGGTAGTAGTTCACGCCGTACCAGTCGAGCGGCGCGGAGATGACGGCGAGGTCCTCGGCGACCGGACCCGGCATCAGCGCGGCGAAGTTCTCGTCGGGGTAGCGACCCGTCAGGATGGGGTCGGCGAACAGCCAGTTGGTGAGGGTGTCGTACAGCTCCGCGCCGAACCGGTCCTCGTCGCTCGTCCCCGCCGTCCGTACCGGCGAGTGGGAGAGCGCGATGCCGATGTTCGCGGCGCCCGCCGCGCGCAGCGCCTGGACGGCGAGGCCGTGCGCGAGCAGCTGATGGTGGGCGGCGGGCAGCGCGTCGAAGAGGAGCTGCTTGCCGGGCGCGTGTTCGCCGAGCCCGTAGCCGAGCAGGGTGACCTCGGCCGGTTCGTTGATCGTGATCCACATCGGTACGCGGTCGGCGAGCCGCTCGGCGACGATCGAGGCGTACTCGGCGAACCGGGCGGCAGTGTCGCGGTTCAGCCAGCCGCCCGCCTCGTCCAGCGGGAGCGGGGTGTCCCAGTGGTAGAAGGTGGGCGCGGGCGTGATGCCGTGGGCGCACAGTTCGTCCACGAGCCGGTCGTAGAAGTCGAGCCCTGCCGCGTTGACCGGGCCGCTGCCGCCGGGGATAACACGCGGCCAGCTGACCGAGAAGCGGAAGGCGTCCGCGCCGAGCCCGGCGAGCAGGGCGACGTCCTCGCGGTAGCGCGCGTGGAAGCCGGTGCCGCGCGAGGCGTCGGCGCCGTCCTTGATACGTCCCTGGGCGGCGAAGGCGTCCCATCCTGAGGGTCCCTTGCCTTCCGCGTCGGCGGCTCCCTCCGTCTGGAAGGCGGAGGCGGACGCGCCCCAGAGGAAGCCGGGCGGGAAGGCGGGCAGCGGCGGCATCGTCATGACCCGTGACCTTAATGGTCCAAAGGACGCCGCTTCCAGACCCCGATCTTGCCAGGATGGGGGCTCACCGACGACGAGGGGACCACCAGTGCTGTTCGAGGTGTGGGCGCCGCAGGCCGATGACCGGGTCACGCTGTGGTTGGAGGGTGTGGAGCACCCCATGGAACCCGTGGAACGCGCCGAGGACCGCCCGGGCTGGTGGCGGGCGGAAGCCGAGGCGACGGACGGCGCGCGGTACGGCTTCGCGCTGGACGGCGGGCATGTGCTGCCCGATCCGCGCTCGCGCCGCCAGCCCGAGGGCCCGGACGGCATGAGCGCGGTGGTCGACCAGAGCGCGTACCAGTGGGCCCACGAGTGGGCGGGGCGCGGGCTGCGGGGCGCGGTTGTGTACGAGCTCCACGTCGGCACGTACACCCGCGAGGGCACCTTGGACGCGGCGGCCGGACGGCTCGGCGAGCTCGCCGAGTTGGGGATCACGCATATCGAGCTGATGCCGCTGTGCCCCTTCCCCGGTGTGCACGGCTGGGGGTACGAGGGTGTGTCGCTGTGGGCCGTGCATGAGCCGTACGGCGGGCCGGAGGCGCTCAAGCGCTTTGTCGACACGGCGCATGGCCATGGCCTGGGGGTGGTGCTGGACGTGGTCCACAACCACCTCGGCCCGTCCGGGAACTATCTGCCCGCCTTCGGCCCGTACTTCACCGAAACCCACCACACGCCCTGGGGTTCGGCCGTCAACCTCGACGCTCCCGGTTCGGACGAGGTCCGCGCGTATCTGCTGGGCAGCGCGCTCGCCTGGCTGCGCGACTACCGGCTGGACGGGCTGCGCCTGGACGCCGTTCACGCGCTCGCCGACACGCGGGCGCTGCCGTTCCTGGAGGAGCTGTCCGCCGCCGTCGACGCGCTCTCCGGCGAGCTGGAGCGGCCCCTGTTCCTGGTCGCCGAGTCGGATCTGAACGACCCGCGGACGACGACCCCGCGCGGTATGTGCGGTCTGGGCCTGCACGCGCAGTGGAACGACGACTTCCACCATGCCCTGCACACCGCCCTGACCGGCGAGTCCCAGGGCTACTACGCCGACTTCGCCGCCGCTCCGCTGGCCGCGGTCGCCAGGACGCTCACCCACGGGTTCTTCCACGACGGTACGTATTCGAGCTTCCGGGGCCGTACGCACGGCCGCCCGCTCGATCTGACGACGACCGCCGCCCACCGCTTCCTGGGCTATGCCCAGACCCACGACCAGATCGGCAACCGGGCGCTGGGCGACCGGCTCTCGGCGCTCCTGTCCCCCGGGCTGCTGGCGTGCGCCGCCACGCTGGTGCTGACCGGGCCCTTCACGCCGATGCTGTTCATGGGCGAGGAGTGGGGGGCCCGTACGCCCTGGCAGTTCTTCACCGACCACACCGACCCGGAGCTGGCGGAGGCCGTACGCAACGGCCGGCGGCGGGAGTTCGCGGCGCACGGCTGGGCGGCGGACGACATCCCGGACCCGCAGTCCGCGCTGACACGGGAGCGCTCCTGCCTGGACCGGACAGAGCGGGAAAGGGAGCCGCACGCCCGGCTGCTGGCCTGGCACCGCGCGCTGATCGCCCTGCGGCACACGCAGCCGGATCTGACCGATCCGGACCTGGCGGCGGTGAACGTGGCGTACGACGAAGGGGCGCGCTGGCTGGCGTACCGGCGCGGGGATCTGCGTATCGCGGTCAACCTCGCCAAGGAGCCGGCGGCGATCCCGCTGGGCGGGAGCGGGGTTGGGCGGGTGCTGGCGGCCTGGGAGCCGGTCCGGCCGCCGGGCGCGGACGGGCTGTTGCGCCTGCCGCCGGAGTCCTGTGTCGTACTCGCCGACGGCTGAAATGCCTGTCTTTGAGTGCGCTTCACCTCCTACTGTCGCTGTCATGAAGCAACGGAATCTTGGCAGGACGGGTCTACGTGTCAGCGAGCTGTGTCTCGGCACGATGAGCTTCGGCGACGACGCCGGCGGACATCGCGTCCTCGACGCCTTCACCGAGGCGGGCGGCACCTTCATCGACACCGCCGACATGTACGCGCGCGGCGCGTCGGAGGAGATCCTCGGCCGCTGGCTCAAGGGGCGCAGGCGCGAGGACCTCGTCATCGCGACCAAGGTGTGGGGCCGGATGGGCGACGCGCCCAACGACGGCGGGCTGAGCCGCAAGCACATCCTCGCGGCGGTGGAGGCGAGCCTGCGCCGCCTCAACACGGACTACATCGACCTGTACCAGACCCACCTCTGGGACCCGACGACCCCGGTCGAGGAGACCCTCGCCACGCTCGACACCCTGGTCAAGGCGGGCAAGGTCCGCTACCTGGGCGCGAGCAATGTCTCCGCCTCGCAGCTCCAGCGCTCGCTGGACCTGGCGCGTCACCGCGGCTGGGAGCCGTACGTCTGTCTCCAGCCGCTCTACAACCTGCTGAGGCGCGAGGCGGAGTGGGAGCTGGGGCCGCTCTGCGAGAGCGAGGGCATCGGCGTCATTCCGTACAGCCCGCTCTCGGGCGGCTGGCTGACCGGCAAGTACCGGCGCGGCATGACGTCCGTGCCCGCGGACTCGCGCGAGGCCGCGTTCCAGGAGCGGTCCGGCAAGGAGGGCTGGCGGGAGCGGGACACGGAGGAGACCTGGCGGGTCGTGGACGCGGTGGAGGAGGTGGCGGCGGAGGCGGGCCGTACGCCGTCGCAGGTGGCGCTGCGCTGGCTGCTGGAGCGGCCCGCCGTCACCGCGCCGATCATCGGGCCGCGTACGGCCGAGCAGTTGACGGACAACCTGGGCGCGGTGGGCTGGGAGCTGACGCCGGAGCAGACCGCGAAGCTGGAGGAGGCGAGCGCGCGCCCGCTGCCGTATCCGTACGACTTGCTGACGCAGCGCCCAACTCACCACTGAGGCTTGATCAGGCGTCGTCGTCCTCGGCCACCAGCCGCTCCAGCAGCTCCTGAAAGTCGTCGCCGACGACGAGCCGCAGCCCGTCGCCGTCCTCGTCGCGGTCGCTGAGCTGGGTGAGGGTGCCCTCGCGCCACCAGTAGACGTACGGGCTGATGGCGCCGGGAGTGTCGGCGTACCCGGAGGCCGCGAAGGAGGCCATGGCGTTGAGCGCGGAGACCATGCCGGTGTCGTGGATGGCGTGGAAGGCGAGCTGGTGGCGGAAGGGTATCGCCACCAGCGCGCCGTCGGAGGTCAGCTGCTCCCCGGTGACCTGCCGTACGACGGATTCCAGCGCCAGGACGCGGCTGGCGGTGTAGAAGGAGTCGCCGAGGAGCACCTCGAAACGCATGCCTCCGGAGTCCTTGACGGTCTCATGGCCTTCGAGGGGCAGGCCGCGGAGGTTGTAGAGGGCCTGGTCGCGCAGATACGGCAGGTCGCCGAGCGGTTCCAGCGCCTCGTCGGTGAGCATCATGACGCTCTCCGGGAGGTCGAGCGCGAGGATCTCGTACAGGCCGGGGGCCACGTCGCGCGCGTAGGTGAAGTTCTCCGGGTTGAGTCCGTCGGCGCCGACGACCCGGGGGTAGATCTGGGCGCGGATCTGCTCGGTCGGCAGAGTGTCCAGCGCGGAGGGCGCCGCCATGGTGCGCAGCACCATGCCGACGTGCTGGCGGACCACTTCGGGCCAGGTGCGCGGCCCGCGCTGGTCGTTGTGGCAGACGGCGGCGAGGTTGGCGAGACCGAACTGGCGGCCGTCGCTGTCGGAGACCACATCGGCGTAGACATCCACTTCCAGGCCGTGTTCGGCGAACGCCTCCCGCACCTGGGAGCGGAACCGCGCGCCCTCGTCGCCCGAGAAGAAGGGGAACCCGGCGTCCCGGGGCGCATCGCGTCCGTCACGCTTCGGCCCTCGCCGGAAGAACCCCACGTCTACCGCCTTCGCTCGCAGTGCTCAGGAACCCTGAGCGTACCCACCGGGTCCGGTGGGGCCACCTGGCCGGGGTGGGCGAGAGCCGCGTACTGGAACCGGTTCCCCCAACACGCCCGGCGTATCTCAGTCCACTGTGGACTGAGTACGTCGGGCATAGGCGCGGGCGGCGCGGGCGCGGTCGCCGCAGCGGGTGGAGCACCAGTGGCGGCGGCCATGGCGCAGCAGGTAGCGGTTGCACGGGGTGGAGGCGCAGGCTGTGAGGCGTTCGGCGTCGGGGCCGGTGAGCAGGCCGGCGGCGTCGGCGGCGAGGGTCGCCAGGGCGTGTTCGAGGATCTGGGTGATGGGGTGCGAGGCGGCGCGGTACATGCCGCGGGTGGGATCCCAGTGCAGCAGGGAGGCCGCGGGAGCCAGGGTCAGTGCGTCGTTGACCGCGGCAAGAGCGCTCGGCGGGGCGGGGCACCCGTCGACCCGAGAGGCGAGCAGGGCGCGGATCTGTTCGCGCAGCGTCCGCAACTGTGCCGCGCACATCTCCCGCACTCCGGCGTCCGCCGGGGCGAGATCACGTTCGGTGAGCCACTGGTTGGCGGCGGCGGGGGTGCCGAGGAGGTCGAGGAACTGGCCGCCGGGCAGGGCGATGGCGCTGTTGGCGAAGTCGAGGGCGGGGTACTGCTCCGCGCCCGGCGCGGGCGGCAGGGCGGGCTCGGCGGTCGCGGTCTCCTTCATGGCCCTCATGGTACGGCTTGCGCTTATCCGTGAGAACGAACTACCGTCTCTCACGGATAAACCGATCTCCATCCGTGAGGTGCTCTCTTTCATGTCTGCTGCCGGCACGACCAACGACACGATCAACGAGCAGATCCCCGTCCGCGTCCTCGGTGGCCCGACCGCCCTCTTCGAGTACGGCGGTCTGCGCTTCCTGACCGACCCCACCTTCGACGCACCCGGCGACTACCCGGTGCCCGGCGCGGTCCTGACCAAGACGGCACCCTCCTCCATCGACCCGGCGGGCCTCGGCCGCATCGACGTGGTCCTGCTCTCGCACGACGAGCACCCCGACAATCTCGACAACTCCGGCCGGGCCCTGCTCGCCGACGTCCCGCTCACCCTCACCACCCCCGGCGGCGCGGGCCGCCTGGGTGAGGGAGCCAAGGGTCTTGAGGACTGGGAGTCCATCGAGCTGGACCGTCCCGACGGCGGCACGGTGACCGTGACGGGCGTGCCCGCCATCCACGGTCCCGGGACGCGCGAGGAGGTCGAGCCGATCACCGGCCAGGTCGTCGGCTTCGTCCTGACCGGGGAGGGCCTCCCCGCGGTCTACGTCAGCGGCGACAACGCCTCGCTCGACGCGGTCAGGCAGATAGCCGAGCGGTTCGGCCCGATGGACACCGCCGTCCTTTTCGCCGGGGCTCCCCGCTTCCCCATCCTCTTCGACGGCGCGCTGATCGTGCTCGACAGCGCCCAGGCCGCCGAAGCGGCCAAGATCCTCGGCGCACGCAGAGTCGTCCTCGCGCACTGCGACAGCTGGGCCCACTTCACCGAGGGCCGCACCGACCTGGTGGCCGCCTTCACCGCGGCGGGACTGGCCGATCGCCTGCAGCACGCCTGACGCAGCGCATCGGAGCCGAGCGCCTCATCGGCGGATGTTGACCGTCACCTGGGTGCCGCCGGCGACGGCACCGCCGGAGACTCCGACAGCCGCCGCTGCTTCGGCATGGCCGGTGAGCGCCAGGATGACCGCGGCGATGACGGACAGCAGGCCGGTAGCGGCCGTGAGCCATCCGAGAACACGCGTGTGGGTACTGGGTTCTGCGGGGGTGCGGTCGATGGACGTCATTGGCCCACCATCGCGTTGACGGCTTGCTCCAGGGTGAGGCCGTCCGCGTCCTCGGCCCGCTCAAGGAACCCGTAGATCACCGCGAGAGCGACCGTGCCCATCAGGGAACGCTGCTGATCCTGGTCGACGACCCCGGCGCGGGGATCGCCGATGGAACGCAGGATCACGCCATCCGTGGCGGCGGACAGGGCGTCGGCGAGGTCGTCGAGGCCGAGCCCCGGCCGTAGCCGCAGGCCGCGTGCCTGGAGGACATCGGCGTAGACCTGCTTCCAGGAAGAGAGGTATTTCTGGTACGTCTCCGTGAGGGCCCCCTGGACCGCGTCGTCCCCGTCGGCGAGCACCATCAGGGCAAGGCTGAGCCGAACGGAGGGCATGCGGGCGCTCTCAGCGGTGTGCTGGCAGGCCGTTTCATGGACGGCCCGCACGAAGTCCCCTGCCGCCACGAGTCGCTTGGTGTTGACCGCCCTCTGCTCCATATATCCGGGGTGGTAGTTCGCCGGCCACATGGCGAAGTTGATCAGATCGGCAACGAAATCCGACTGCGACCGCCACGTAGTCCGCAACCTCGGGACACCGCCCCGATGGGCAAACGGGGCGGGATTGTCGGCGACTGCCGCCGCGACCGCCCGCTGGGACAGGAAGCCCAGCAGGGGGCGTTCGAGACAGTGCCGATTCCGCGCGGCGGCGGCGTCACGTACCGCGCCGGGACCCAGGTGCTGTTGGATCAGCCGCATGCCCGCGGCCAAATAGCCGGCGGTGCTCAGACTGTTCGCGAGCTTTTTCCGGCCCGCGGCGGTGATCCGGCTGAGGTGACGCAGGACCTGGGACAAATCCTGGTCGTAGGGAAAGGGAAGATGTGTCTTGTGCGAGAGGTACGGCTCGTTGAAGTTGTCCACGCCCTGATGCTCGCGCCACGCCCCCGTCAAGAGCTAGGTGCGCAACCGCGCGAAGTCCCCCTGAGCCGCCGCACATCAGGAAAGCCCCAGCTGACTGCGGCCGCGCTGAGCCGTGACACGGTAGTTGAAACCGACAAGCCGTGGTGACCTGACCGTTCTCAGCGTGCGTGACACGCTTGTTTGGAACCGGCCCGCGCAGGACAGGTCGTACCGCCAGTCCGCCGTGATCACACCGGGTGTCACCGGGCGGACCAGAGCTGGGGGAGGCAATTATCTCCGAGGGCGGGCACTGTCAGTGGCGGCTGCCATGCTGCGTCCATGGCTGACACAACTACCGCCGCCGATTATGTGTGGATCCGGGAGCAAGGCCAGTACGAGGAGTACTGCATCACGCTCGTCCAAGGGCTTACCCCCGAGGAGCTGCTCCAGGCCCTCGGAGTCGAGTTCGGAATGCGGATCACCGGCGTGGACGGACTGATCAAGCCGTCACAGGACGCACTGCTCCACCACCACCGGGAGTTCGCGGGGGCCTCCTCCCTCGGTGGCTGGTCGCTGATGTTCGAGCCCGACGGCTATCTGGGCGCCACGGATGAGGCCATGCTCCCCCTCTCTCGCGGACGCACGGTGGTCTCGAACCACCACGGCATCGCTGGGGCGTGCCGCTTCTGCTGGTACCGCGACGGCGCCATACTCCTGGATTTCGACCAGGCCTGGCCCGACGACCGCGACGGCAGCCACCCGGATGGGCTCCTCACCGAGATGCGGGAATCCGGCTTCGACCTCAGCGGGTCCGACGACCTGGACTGCGGCGAACAGTTCCTCGCCGCCTTCGCCCTCGCCCACCGCGTCACGGGCATACACCTGACGCCGGAGCTCTTCGCGTCCGCAGAGTTCATTGGCGGCCTCGGGCCTCGGCGTCCTTCTTTCTCCTGTCCAGGTCGTGCGGAGCCGTAGCCGGATCACTGCCGGTGACCGTGCCGTGAAAGACGTACGCTCTCTTACCGGCCAGGTCCTGGACCGGGCAGATCACCCCCGCGCGGGACCTGGGTGCCCTTGGCCAAGGCGCTGCCCGCTCAGGCCTTCTGCTCGGTGATATTGACCATCCAGGTAATGCCGAAGCGGTCCGTACACATGCCGAAGACGTCGCCCCACATCTGCTTCTCCAGCGGGACCGAGACCGTGCCGCCCTGGCAGAGTTTGTCCCAGTAGCCACGCAGTTCGCCGGCGTCCTCCCCGCTCACGCTCACTGAGATGTTGTTCCCGGGCTTGTGCTCCATTCCCGGCGGGGTGTCGGCACCCATGAGCGTGAAGCCACTGTCGGTCTCGAGCATGCTGTGCATGATCTTGTCGGCGGCGTCTCCGGCCTCCTTCTGGCCGAAGTCACCGAATGTGTTCACCCTCAGGGTGCCGCCGAAGACTTCCTTGTAAAACTCCATGGCTTGCCGGGCGTCGCCGTCGAAGCTGATGTATGGGTTGAGTCGAGAAGGCACGATGTTGTCCCCTTTCGTGATGAGACGTCAGTTCCGACAGATTAGGCGATGTGCTGCCGCCGATCGGGGCGACTCCCCGGCCATCGAACGTCTCACCGGCTCGCCGAAGCCACAGCGTCTGTGATGGCGCACTGGGAGAACGACAAGGCGCAGTACGACTGAGGGAGCGCGTTGGTATGAGCGAGAACCTGTGGGAGTTCATCAAGAACCGCACTGCTGCCGATGGAGCGGTGTGGCGCTCGGCGGACGGGAAATTCTTCAAACGGACCGGCGGCGCTGAGCTGCGCGAGGAGGCCGCATTCCACCGCCGGATCGCCGAGCTCGGCTACCCCGTGCCCCGCGTCGTGGACGACGGAACCGAGGACGACAAGTCGTACTTCGTCGAGGAATCCATGGGGAACGCTTCGCTGCACGACACCGCCGTCGCCGCCACGGGCGGGCAGAGCGCCGTCCTGGCCGAGGAGGTGGTCAGCGGCGCAGCCGCGATCGCTGCCCGGCTGCTTGTCGCTCAGGCTGCCCATCCGCACCCCGCCTCAGCCGGTGTGCTGCGGGAGTGGCCACGACGGGCCGGGTTCACCGCCAACGTGTTCGCCGAGAATCCCGACCTCGACACCCCGCGCGTACGCGCGCTGACCGGCCGCGTCCTGGACCGGCTGGAGTCGGCCCCGCTGGTATGGGCGCACTACGACTACGGGCTGCCGAACGCATTCCCCGCGGGGATCATCGACTGGCAGCACCACGGCCTGGCCCCGCTCGGGTACGACGTCGTCCCGGCGCTGGACATCATCGCGTTCAAAGGCGGCAGCAAGGGCTACACCGCCGGCCCTGCCCAGCGTTCCCGCTACCTCGCCGCGCTGGACCAGGCGTCCGTCCGTGCCACGGGCCGACCGGTGAGCGAGCACTTGGCGGAGTTTCTGCTCATCAAGTCCCTGTTCTTCCTCGCCCTCATGAAGCCGACCGACCCCGCCCGCACGGACAAACTCATCAAATGGCAGTACCGCCGCCGACTCTTCACGATGGGACTGGATCAGTACGAGCACTCCGAGACCATCGACACCGCCGCCTTCCCCACTCTCACCCAGTTCACCGCCGGTGACCGCATTGCCAGCCGTCCGTGACTACGTATCCCCCGTCGGAGCAGGAGCATTGCTCCTTGGCAGGCAGGCCCATGCGGGAGACTCGTAATGTGCCCCTCACCAGATCACTCGCGACGGCCGATGAAATACGTGCCTATTTCATCGAAGAGCTGAACCCCGCCCTGCGCCGCCCCGGGATGTACGGAAATGAGGGGGCGCTGCGGACGCTGATAGCCCATCTGCTGTTCGTGGAGAACGAGCCCGACGCGTGGACCGAGCAGCAAAGTGCGTTGGAAGACCGCGGGGCTTGGACCAGTACCGGTGTGACGGGCGCGTTCTGGGATCTGATCCCAGGCGGTTCCTACGAGTTCGGCATGGCCTCGGTCTATTCCGAGTTCGCCCACCGTCGCGGCTGGCTCGTACCCGACCGTGTTCTTACGGCTGACAACTACCACGCGCTGCGGGACAGAGCGCGTCCGTGGGCGGGTGAGGACCGCGTGTGGGCCGACGTCACCGCCGAGTTCGGCACCCCATCCATCCTGATCGGAGGCACCAACCCCCGCTACGGCAAGACGCTCGGCTACCTGAGCGAAGACGCGCAGGAACCGATGGTGTTCTTCCATCTGTGGAACGGCAGCGCTCCGGACGCCGAGTCATCGTGGCCACCCGAGCATGAGGAACCCCTCCTGCTTGCCGTGCGCTTCGGAGGCGGGCTCTTCCCTGCAACGTTCACCTTCACTCCCGAGGGACAACGCAGGCGCCCGGACCCCGACGCCCTCTGCCGCTGACAACGGCAGGCGTGCGCCTCGTACAGCTGGGCCAGGTGAGCGGTGCCGTCGTACGGGACGCGCACGACAGCAAGACGCGCGTCCCGTACGAGGAGCGTTGTCAGACCCACCCGGCAGGATGGAGTCCATGACGGACTTCAGCCGCATCCCCGCAGACCAGGACCGACAGATTCCCGCCTGGGCCCCCACCGTCGGGCCCGGCTGGGCCGCCCTGCTCGATCAGCTCCACCGCGACCTCCTGGCCCTCGACGCCGACTACCAGCTCGACTCCTTCAGCACGAGCCTGGGAAGTCTGCGCATCCTTGTCGCCGATCGCTTCGACCAGGACGGCGAGTACGACGGCGACTTCGCGGACAAGGCCTGCGCCCTCACCGACGCGGCACAAGTCGCCTCCGAGCACATCTGCGAACAGTGCGGCGCAAGCGGCAGGCCCCGCTTCCGTGGCGACCAGCACCGCACCTGGATCGTCACCGTCTGCGAGACGTGCCGGACCTACCCGGCAGCCGCTGGTCTCCGCCTTGCCGCCAATGGGTGACGCGTCAACCACTCGCTATACTGATACGTATGACTGAGACATCAAGTTGGCTCACCGCGACGGAGCAGCACGCATGGCGCAGCTTCGTCCGGATGCAGGACAAGCTCACCGGCCGGCTGGCTCGTGAGCTGCAGGCCGAGTCCGGCCTGTCCTCCGCCGACTACGGGGTGCTCGTCCACCTCACCGAAGTGCCCGAGGGCCGGCTGCGCGTCCTGGAGCTCGCCAAGGCGGTGGAATGGGAAAAGAGCCGGATGTCCCACCACATCAACCGCATGGCCAAGCGCGGTCTGGTCGTCCGCGAGGAATGCCCCGAGGACGGCCGGGTGGCGTTCATCGCCATCACTCCCGCCGGCCGTGAGGCCATCGCGACCGCGGCCCCCCGCCACGTCGAAGCAGTCCGCCGCCTGTTCATCGACCCTCTCAGCGCGAAAGAGCTCGACACGCTCGCCCAGATCGCGAACCGCGTCCTCGAAGGGCTGGAGAAGGACCCCGCGTGAGCGGTCGGCGCCCACAGGGGCGCCGACTGCCGACGCGCCGCTTAGGCTAGGCTAAGCTAACTACCCGATCATGGTGCTGAGGCCATACGCCTGTAGGCCTGACTGGGCTGCCATCGACACGCCATCAGGCAGGAGCTCACCGTGGATTTACCGGTCATCCACTCCTATCCCATGCCGCACCACTCCGCGATCCTTCCCTCGCGCGTTCCCTGGACAATCGATCCGGCACGCGCCGCGCTGTTGATCCATGACATGCAGAACCACTTCATCCAGGGCTTTCCGGCGGGACTCTCCCCAGTGGTGGAGCTCGTCGAAAACATCGCCGCCCTGCGCGAACTCGCGGCCACGCTCGGCATGCCGGTCATCTTCAGCGCCGAACCGGCCGCTCAGCTGCCCAGCCAGCGCGGGCTGCTGGCCGACATATGGGGGCCCGGTATCGGCCATGAGGCCGACGGCGCCGCGATCATCCCGGTGCTCGCTCCCCGGCCCGGCGAACATCTGCTGGCCAACGTCCGCCACAACGCCTTCCTCCGCAGCCATCTCGGCAGACTGCTGCGCTCCGCCGGCCGCGACCAGTTGATCGTCTGTGGTGTGTACGCCCATCTCGGCGTCCTGCTGACGGCGGCGGACGCCTTCATGAACGACATCCAGCCCTTCGTCGTCGCCGACGCGGTGGCGGACTTCTCCGCCGAGGAACACACCCTCGCGCTGCGCTGGGCCGCGCGCAGTGGCGTCGTGTCCACCACCGACGGACTGTTGCGCGATCTCCTCATCAGCAGAGCGCGCGGTGCCTGACGCGCTGGGGAAGTTCCGGGGCCGGAGGGTCGTCATCAAGTTCGGCGGCAACGCCATGGTGAACGAGGACCTGAAGCGGACGTTCGCCCAGGATGTGGTGGCGCTGTGGCACGCGGGGCTGCGCCCCGTCGTCGTACACGGTGGCGGTCCGCAGATCAGCGCGCTGCTTGACCGGCTCGCCCTGGAGGTCCGCTTCGAGGCCGGGCTACGGGTGACCACCCCCGAAGTCATGGACGTGGTCCGGATGGTGCTGACCGGCCGGGTCCAGCCGGAGCTGGTCGGACTCATCAACAGCCACGGGCCGTTCGCGGTGGGGATGTCGGGCGAGGACGCGCACACCATGACGGCCGTACGGCGGCCGGCCTGGGTGGACGGTGAGCCGGTGGACATCGGGCAGGTCGGCGACATCGTCGACGTGAACCCGGACACCGTGCACGCCCTGCTGGAGCAGGGCCGTATCCCGGTGGTCTCCCCCGTGGCCCGCGGCACGGACGGGCAGGTCTACAACGTCAACGCCGATCTCGCGGCGGCGGCCATCGCGGTGGCTCTCGGCGCGGAGAAGCTGGTGATGCTCACCGATGTCGAGGGGTTGTACGCCGACTGGCCGCACAGCACCGAGGTGATCGACCGCCTGACGGCGGGTGAGCTGAAGGAGCTGTTGCCGCAGTTGGCGGGCGGGATGCTCCCCAAGATGGAGGCGTGCCTGCGGGCCGTCCAGTCGGGCGTGCCCATGGCACACGTACTGGACGGCCGGGTGCCGCACGCGCTGCGGCTGGGGGTGTTCGGCGGCGCCGGCGAGCACGTCGGCACCACTGTGGTGTCCTGACGGACCGCCGCGACGGACCGCTATACCGAGTGCCAGGCCAGCACCCGCGAATTACGCCGCGGGTCCAGCGAGTTCGCCCAGGCCGCCGGAGCCAGTCCCGCACGGGCCGGCGCGAAACCGTAGCGGAGAAAAAGGCCGCCGCCACCGGTCGTCGCCGTGAACAGGGCGTCCAGCGATTGGGCGGTCGCCCGGTCCAGCGCCGCGCGCAGGAGCTGCGCTCCCACACCGCGGCCCTGCCTGCGCGGCGCGACGCAGAAGTTGTACAGGACGCCCGTGGGCCCGCCGCCGCGGGCCGGGTCGGCGGGGTGTACGCGCAGACCCAGGCAGCCGGCGAGGGCGCCGTCGCAGGCTTCCACGACGAGGAAGTCGGTCGCGTCCGAGGCGTAGCGGGAAAGGGATCGCTCGCGCAGCTCTCCCGAGCGTACGAACGGCCGGGACAGGGCCGCGAGGGCTGTGGCATCCCCGCGGCGCGCCGCCCGTACAGGCAGCAAGGCAGGCAGGGTTGTCGTGGCGCGCGGCAATAGCGTGCCGAGGCGCGAGGCGGCCGTGCTCAAGGGGTTCTCTTTCCTCTGTCCCTACCGATTCACCCAAACGAGGAAAGGTTAGCCTTACCTAAGTCACTTGCCAAATCGCGTCAGGCGGTGCGCAGTGCGCAGGCCGCCGCGTAGCCCGGGGCAACAGAGACATCGGCCAGTGACCAGCCGGTCAGCACCCCCGCATCGGGACCGGCGCCGACGTATGTGATCGAGGGGTCCTCGGCAAGGCCGATGCCAATGCCCTTGAGGTACGCCTCCTTGCGCGCCCAGCAGCGGGCGAACGCGGCCGGCCGGGCGGCGAGAGGCAGGGCGGCCAGCTCGGCTCGCTCCGCCGGGTGCAGCATGTTCGCGACTTCGGCCGCTACGGCAGCGGACGGCTCGCTCTCGACATCGATACCGACCGGGGTGTCCGCGAAGGCGAAGAGGGCGAAATCGCCGGAGTGCGACAGAGAGAAGTGCAGGGGTGCGCCCGCCACGGCCGGACGGCCGTGCGCACCGCCGCACCCCGGGCACGCCTCGCGCATCAGCTCGACAGCTTCCGGGTCCCGGGCCAGATACGCGCCGAGCAGGCGTCGCAGCACCACATGCGCGACGCGGTACCGGTCACGGTCGGCCTCCCGTACGAAGGTCCGGACCCGCCCCCGTTCGTCGCCGTCGAGCAACCACTCGTCGGCGGCGGCCCGCCGTGCGTACTCACTCACGCGTACGGACCACAGGCGGGGCCCCGCCCCGCCTTGCCAGGGCGCCGGCAGTGGATCCGTACCGACCTGCAGTCGTGTCACCAGAGGCCGGAGCCGGAGCCGCCGTGGCCGCAGGGACGGCCCGGATACTCCTCGGTCTCCGGCACTCCTGCCTCGCGCATTCTGCCCACGACCTCGCTCAGGACCGGTTCGTCCACGTCCTCGGGGCAGTTGATCTGCCTGTCGAAGACCATGGTCTCCTCGGCGGTGGTCCAGATGACCCATCGCTGCTCCGAGGATGTCCGCCACAGAGCCGCATAGCGCTCGATGTCGTATGTGCTCATCGTGTCGTCGTCCCTTCGGATTCCCGGCCGTCGACAAACGTCGAGACCACTTCGATGTCGCCGATGCGTGAGGTGCTGACGCGCCGCGGGTCGTCTCCCAGCACCACCAGATCGGCGCGCTTGCCCGGGGTCAGGCTGCCTGCGACGGCGTCCCAGCGGCAGGCGTACGCACCGCCGAGGGTGTACGAGCGCAGGGCCTCATCCACCGTGACACCCTCGTCCGGGCCGATCACCTGGCCCGACTCGGAGGCGCGCTCGACCAGGAACTGGATGGCCCGCAGCGGCGATCCGTCCGTGACGGGCCGGTCGGAGCTGCTGACCAGTGTGATGCCGTGGTCCAGGAACCCCTTGCCCCGGTACAGCCAAGGGGCCCTCTCCTCGCCCATGATCGACGCGTAGTCGTCGCCGAAGTACCGCAGGAAGTTCGGCTGGATCACCGCGATCGCGCCGAGTCGCGCGAGGCGGGGCAGCTGGTCGGGCCGGATCAGGCCCGCGTGCTCGATGCGGTGGCGTGCGTCCGGGCGCGGACGCGTCCGCTGTGCCCGCTCCAGGGCGTCCAGCGCGACGTCGGCGGCGCGGTCACCGATGGCGTGGACGGCGAGCTGCCAGCCGGCGAGGTGGCCGTCCACGATGGTGTCCGTGAGGACGTCCGGGTCGTGCTGTAGCTCCCCGGTGTGGTCCATGCCTACGTACGGGCTGCTCAGCGCGGCGGTGCGGGCCATCATGCCGCCGTCGGTCCAGATCTTGAGCGCGCCTACGGAGAGCCAGTCGTCGCCGAATCCGCTGCGCAGGCCGAGGTCGAGGCCCCGCGGTATGCGGTCGTCTTCGTGCGAGCCGACCGGGTGCAGTGTGTCCGCGGACACCATGAGCTGTACGCGCAGGGGCAGCCGCCCCTGTTCCCTGAGGAGTTGATAGGCCCCGAGCTCGACCGGGCTGTGGCCCAGCAGGCCGACGCCGATGCCCGCTTCGGCGCAGGCCGTCACTCCCTCCGCGAGGCAGATCCGGGCGGCGCGCGCGATCGCGTCCGCCAGCTCTTCCTGGGAGTAGGGCAGCCGGAGCTGCCGTGCGGCCCCCATGGCACCCTCGGCGAGATAGCCGTCCGTGTGCGGGACATGAGCGGGCAGCAGGTCCAGGACGGCGCTGTTGACGACGCAGGCGTGTCCCGAGTCGTGCATCATGAACACCTTGCGGCCGTCGCTGACCTTGTCCAGTTCGGCGGCGGTCAGATGGCGGCCAAGTCCCCGCTGGTCGTAGCCCGCGACGGACACCCAGGAGCCGTGCGGTTTACGGGCGACGGCCTCGGCCACGACACGGAGCACGTCGTCGACCCGGTTGCACGGGGCCACACTCGGGATACTCGCCCGCAGACCCGTCCAGGCCAGATGCACATGGCTGTCGATGAAGCCGGGCAGCACGGTCGCGCCCTGGAGGTCGATCACCTTGCGGGCGGGCAGTGAGGTCACCGCGTCGTCCAGGCCCACGATCCGGCCGTGCCAGATACCGAGGTCGTGGGCGACGGGGTGGTCCGGGTCCATGGTGATGATGTGGGCGTTGGTCAGCCTCGTACAGAGCATGGGCGTCCGTCCCTGGGCTAAGAGGTCGCGTCGCCGGCCATGGCGGGGCGCTTGCGGGCGGCGGGCACCATCAGCGGAGTGCCTGTCTCCGGGTCGTCGATGATCCGGCAGGGCAGGCCGAACACATCCTCGATCAGCTCGGCGGTCATGACCGTCGCCGGGGCGCCTTCCGCGGCGATCGTGCCGCCTGCTCTCATCACCACCAGGTTGGTGGCGTAGCGGCAGGCCTGGTTGAGGTCGTGCAGCACCGCGACGATCGTGTGCCCTTTGCGCTCATGAAGATCCGCGCACAGGTCCAGCACCTCGACCTGGTGGGCGATGTCGAGGAAGGTGGTCGGTTCGTCCAGCAGCAGGATGGACGTCTGCTGTGCCAGCACCATGGACAGCCATACGCGTTGCCGCTGGCCGCCGGAGAGGTCGTCCACGGGCCGGTCGGCGAGGTCCAGTACGCCGGTCTGCCGCATCGCCCCGGCCACGGCTGCCTCGTCCTCCGCGGACCACTGCTTCAGCAACCGCTGGTGCGGATAGCGGCCCCGGGCCACCAGGTCTCCCACCGTGATGCCGCCGGGCGCGGTCGACGACTGCGGGAGCAGGCCGAGCCTGCGCGCGACTTCGCGGGAGCGGTAGGACGCGATGGCGGCACCGTCGAGATAGACCTCTCCCGCCTTGGGCTTGAGCATGCGTGCCAGTGCCTTGAGCAGGGTGGACTTGCCGCAGGCGTTCGGTCCGACGATCACCGTGAACGAGTGGTCGGGTATGACCACGCCGAGGGATGTGGCAACGGTCCGCTGGTCGTAGGACAGTGTCAGATCCTCGGCGCGCAAGCGGGCCGCCGCGGTTTCTGTTGTGCGTGTCATACGTGTTGTGCGTGTCATACGCGGCTCTTTCGCGACTCGGTGATCAGCAGCCAGATGAGATACAGCCCGCCGATGGTGCCGGTGGCCGCACCCACCGGGAGGAGAGTGGGTGCGAAGATCCGCTGCACCGCGAGATCGCTCCCGGCCAGCAGCACGGCGCCCATGAGGGCGGACGGGATCAGTGCGGGGCCGGACGACCGGGTCAGTCTCCGGGCGATCTGTGGGGCCGCCAGTGCGACGAACAGGATCGGGCCGGTCACCGCGGTGGCCAGCGCGGCCAGCGAGACGCTGATGCCGAGCAGGATCAGTCGGCTGCGTGCCACGTCGAGGCCCAGTGCCGTCGCCGTGTCGTCGCCCATTTCGACCATGGACAGCCTGCGGGCGAGGCCGAAGGCGGGAGGGAGCAGGATCGTGACCGCGATGGCGATCGCGTTCGCGTGGTCCCAGCCACGGTTGCCCAGGCTGCCGAGCAGCCACGCCTGGGCCTCCAGTGCCTCCTGCCAGGTCGCCCTGGTGATCAGGTACGAGTTGACGGCGAGCAGCAGGGCGCTCACACCGATCCCGATGACGACGAGGCGGAACCCCAGCAGGCCGCCGCTGAACACCAGCAGGTAGATCGCGGCGGCCGTGGCAAGACCGCCGGCCAGTGCCCCGAAGGCGATCTGGGTCATGCTGCCGTTGACCACGACGATGACGACAAGCGCTCCGGTCGCCGAGCCTGTCGTGAAGCCGATGATGTCGGGGCTGCCGAGCGAGTTGCCGGTCAGGCTCTGCAGGATCGCGCCGCTGACCGCCAGCGCCGCGCCGACGCACAGCGCGGTCACCAGTCGTGGCATACGCAGGGTGTTGACGATGAAGTCGGCGCTTCCCGAGCCCTTGCCGACCAGCGCCTGGAGCACTTCCCCGATCGACAGCTCGAAGTCACCGGTGGTGAGGCTGATCCCCATGACCGTGGCGAGCGTGACCACCAGCGCCACCGTCACAGCCACAGCGCGGCCCTGGATCCGCAGAGACACCCGCCCGCCCTGGAAGCGGACGACACGACCACTGATCACGCGGGTCACGCGGGGTTCCGGGGTGGTGTCCACGGGACTCACAGCATGACCAGCTTTCGTCGGCGGCACAGCGCGATGAACAGAGGTGCGCCCAGAACCGCGGTCACGATGCCTACCTGGAGCTCGCCGGGGGCGCCCAGCACCCGGCCCAGGACGTCCGATCCGATCAGCAGAATCGGCGCGAGCAGCATCGAGTACGCCAGTACCCACCGCTGGTCGGGCCCCACGACGAAACGGGCCACATGCGGCACCGCGAGGCCGACGAATCCGATCGGGCCCACGGCGGCGGTGGCGGCGCCGCACAGCAGCATCACCGCGATGACGCCGAGCACCCGGGTCCGGCCGACGTTGACGCCCAGCGCCCGTCCCACCTGGTCGCCCATGGCCAGCGCGTTCAGCGAGGGGGCCAGACCCAGGGCGATCACGAGACCCACCACGACGAACGGCAGGATGACGTAGACGATGTCGAAGTTCCGGCCGGCGAGGGACCCCACCGTCCAGAACCGGAACTGGTCGAACGCCCGCGGGTTGAGCAGCAGCACCGCCGAGTTGAAGGCGTACAGCACCGCTGTGACCGCCGCACCCGCGACCACCAGCCGGTCGGGGGTGGCAGGAGCTCGTCCGGACGAGCCGATCATATAGACCACCACGGACGCGATCGCCGCACCGAGAAAGGCGAACCACACAAAGCCGAGGGCCGTGCCCACGCCGAGGAACGCGATGGCCAGGACCACTCCGGTCGAGGCGCCCAGGCTCACACCGAGCAGCCCGGGGTCGGCGAGCGGGTTGCGGGTCAGCGCCTGCATCAGCGCGCCCGAGAGCCCCAGCGCCATGCCCACCAGGATGCCGAGCACGGTCCTCGGAATCCGGTACTCGTGGATGATGACCGCGGTCTCCGACCCGTCGTTGTGCCACAGGACGTGCCACGTCGAGGTGAACGGAATGTCCCTGGTGCCCAGCCACACGCCGACCAGGGAGATCAGGATCAGCGCGCCGAGCGCCACCAGGAGGCCCAGGCCACGCAGCGCCGCCGCCGCGAACCGGCGCTTCGGGGGTGCGGCCGTGCCGTCGACACCGCTTTCGGATGTCGCCTGGGTCTCGACGGACAACACGGACTACCCCCGAGCCACAGAGTGCGCTTCACGCAAGGAACATGACGAACTCACAGACGTTAACTTAGGTGAGCCTAACTGAATGCGTTCTGCAGGGTCAATGAGACCCGTCAGCCCTGCTGGGCGACCAGACTCGCGGGCCGCAGATCGGTCCAGTTGGCCTCCACATGGGCGAGGCAGGCTTCCCGGGTGTCCTCACCGAAAACGGTCCGCCACCCCGCCGGCACCTCCGCGAAGGAGGGCCACAGCGAGTGCTGGTTCTCGTCGTTGGCCAGGACCAGGAAGCGGCCCTGCGGGTCCTCGAACGGGTTGGTGCTCATGTGTTCTCACTCCTCGTGAACATCGTGGATATTGCGGTGGACAGCTCTGAGAGCGGCTGTTCCGGGTCGGCTGCCACGCGCCGTAGCAGCGCCTGAAGTTCGTCGGCGAGGCGGTGTACGTGTACCTCTGCCCGGCCGATGAGTTCACAGTGCACCGGCCCGTCCCCCCGCGGCTCGTAGAAGCTGAGCGTCAGCTCCGCCCTCGCCGCTTCGGAGCCGGTGGGCACGGCGTGGAACGAGCCCATCCCGCCCTGGAGTTCCCCGAGGTCCGCCTGCTCATGGTGGATCACCATGACCCGCGGCCCCTCCGGCGGCAGGCCCGTCACCCGTACGACCTCCTCGAACGGTACGTCCTGCCGGTCCAGCGCACCGAGCGTCGTCTCCCGTACCCGGGTGAGGAGTTCCGCGAAGGTCGGGTCCCCCGCGGTGTCGGTGCGCAGTACGACGGTGTTGAAGAAGCAGCCGACCAGATCGGCCAGCTGGTCGTCGGCGCGGCCCGCGACCATGGTGCCGATCGGCAGGTCGGTGCCCGCACCATGGGCGGTGAGCAGCACCGACAGCGCCGAGTGCAGGATCATGAACATGCTGGTGCCGGTAGCCCTGGCAAGCTTGTCCACCTCGGCGTGGAGCTGCTCGTCGAGGACGAAGGGGACGTAGTCGCCGCCGTGGCCGGCAGGGCGCGATACGGATACGGGGGCATCCGGCAGGTCCTTCAGCGTCCGCTGCCAGTACGCGAGCTGCCGCCCGCCCACGCTGCCGGGGTCGGCGAGATCGCCGAGCACCTCGTGCGCCCAGTGCGTGTAGTCGGCGTAGGTCACCGGCAGCGGCTCCCAGCCGGGCTCCCGGCCGTGCGTCCGGGCCTCGTACGCCGTCGTCAGATCGCGGAACAGAGGCACCACCGACCACTCGTCAACGGCCAGGTAGTGCATGGTCAGCAGCACCGCCTGGGCGCCGTCCGCGCCAGTGAGCAGCCGGGACCGCAGGGGCGCTTCCCGCGACAGCTCCGGGGCCAGTGCGGCGAGTTCGGCGAGCCGGGCGTCCAGATCGGCGCACTTCTCCCGCTCCAGGGCGGGGGGCTGTGCGGCCTGCTGGTGGACTGATCCGTCCCGTTCGGTGAAGCGGGTGCGCAGCGGTTCGTGCCGCGCCACCACATCGCCCAGTGCGGCGGACAGCGCGTCCGGGTCCAGTGTCCCGGGTGAGCGCAGCACCAGTGCGTGGTCGAAGCCCGCGTGGCGGCGGTACGTCGACCACTGCCACCGCTGTACGGGGGCGAGCAGTTGCGGGGTGCCCACCACGCGGTCGATCGGGCGCAACTGCGGCCGGGCGGCCGTTGCCGCCCCGTCGAGCTTGGCGGCGATACCGGCGACCGTCAGCGCGTCGAAGACGTCCCGGATCGACAGTTCGACCCCGAACTCGGAGCGGATCCGGCCCAGCAGCCGCATGGAAGCCATGGAGTGGCCGCCCAGCGCGAAGAAGTTGTCGTGGATGCCGACAGCCTCCAGCTTCAGGATCTCGCCGAACAGCTCGGCCAGGCGCGTCTGTGTCGCGGTGGCCGGGCGGGCGTCGCCGGTCATCCCGGACCAGTCGGGCGCGGGCAGTGCCTTGCGGTCCAGCTTGCCGTTGGGGGTCAGCGGAAGCGGCCCGTCCAGCGGTACGACGAGGGCGGGCACCATGTACTCGGGCAGCAGCCCGGCGACGTACGCACGCAGCGCGTGTGGGTCGAGGTCTCCGCGCGAGGGGCCGCTCTCCGGGACGGCGTAGGCGACGAGACGCACGATGTCACCGTCGCGGTCGGGCACCACGGCGCCCTGGCTGACCGCCGGGTGGCCGGTGAGCGCCGCCTCGATTTCGCCGAGCTCGATGCGGAAGCCGCGGATCTTCACCTGGTTGTCGACCCGGCCGAGAAAGTCGATGTTGCCGTCGGTACGCCAGCGGGCGCGGTCGCCGGTGCGGTACATCCGACGGCCGGGCGGGCCGAACGGGTCCGCGACGAACCTCTCGGAGGTCAGCGCGGGCTTGCCGAGGTAGCCGCGGGCCAGGCCGCGCCCGGCGACGTACAGCTCACCGATCACGCCGGGCGGGACCGGGCGCAGGCCGGCGTCCAGCACGTAGCAGACGGTATTGGGGTCGGGGCGGCCGATGGGCACCCGCCCGGTGGGCCGTCCTCCTGCCTGTCGGGCGGGCCACAGCGTCGAGTTGACCGTCGCCTCGGTCAGTCCGTACGCGCAGATCAGGTTGGTCGTGGCGCCGAATCGGTCGAACAGGTCCGGCGGCACGGTCTCGGTGCCGACCAGGATGGTCGACCCTGCGGGCAGCTCGCACCCGGCGGGCAGCGCCGACACCAGGGACGGCGGCAGGATCATATGGCTGATCCGCTCGTCGGCGAGGAAGTCGGTGAGCGCCGGGCCCGCGACGCGCGCCTCGTCGGATATGAGCACAAGCCGGCCGCCCTCGCACAGTGCCATCGCCAGCTCGAATACGAAGACGTCGAAGCCGATCGAGGCGAACTGCAGGACGCTGCTGCCGCGTTCCAGGCCCATCCGGTCGACGGCGGTGGCGACCAGGCTGGAGATGCCCTCGTGGGGGACGACCACACCCTTGGGCCTGCCGGTCGAACCGGAGGTGTAGATGACGTACGCGGCCTGGTGCAGGCTCACCGGCAGGCCGTCGACGGCGGAATCGGGGAGCCGGTCGAGTTCGGTCGCGGCCTGTGGTGCGTCGAGCAGCACCACGGGTACGCCCGCCACATCGGGGATCTTCCCGGCCACCGGCTCCGTGCCGACGACCAGCGCGGCGCCGGAGTCCTCGATCATGTAGGCGAGCCGGTCGGCGGGGTGGACCAGGTCGAGCGGCAGGAAGGCGGCGCCGAGCTTGAGTACCGCGAGCACTGTCGCGACCATGTCCACCGAGCGGGGCACGGCCACGCCGACCACGCTCTCGGCTCCCACTCCGTGCGCGGCCAGCAGCCGTGCGATCCGGTTGGACCGCGCGTCCAGCTGTGCGTACGTCACCGACCTGGACCGCTCCACGCGCTCTACGACGGCCACCGCGTCGGGCCGCTCGGCGAGCCGCTGGGCGAACAGGGCGGGCAGCGAGGACTCGTCCACCACCCGCTCGGTGGCGTTGAAGCCTTCCAGCACCAGCTGCCGTTCGTCGGCGGCGAGTATGTCGGCCCGGGAGACCGGGGCTTCGGGTTCGGCGACCAGGGCCGCGACCAGTCGTCGCAGGCGGTCGCCGAGCCGCTCGGCGGTCTCCTGGTCGAACAGCTCGGTGGCGTACTCCAGGCGGCAGGAGAGAGTTCCCGTGTCCCCGTCGGTGCCGGTCTGCTCGCTGAAGCTGAATACGAGGTCGAACTTGGCCGACTTGATCCGGAACGGCACATACTCCACGCCGAGCCCGGACAGCTCCAGCTCGTCGCCGGAGCGGTTGTGGTAGCCGACCATCACCTGGAACAGCGGGTTGCGGGCGAGCGAGCGCGTCGGGTTCAGCTTCTCGACAACGGCCTCGAAGGGCACGTCGGCGTGGGAGAACGCGGCCAGGTCGGTGTCGCGGACCCGCGCCAGCAGTTCGGTGAAGCTCGGATCGCCGCTGAGGTCGGTCCGCAGTACGAGCGTGTTGACGAAGAAGCCGACCAGCTCGTCCAGCGCCTCGTCGCTCCGTCCGGCGATGGGCGAGCCGAGGGGGAGGTCCGTACCGGCGCCCATCCGGTGGAGCAGTGTGGCGACGGTCGCGTGCGCCACCATGAACATGCTGGCGCCGCTCTCCCGGGACAGCCGCTTCAGCCCCTGGTAGGCCGTGGCGTCGAAGTCGATGTCGAGTTCGGCTCCGGTGAACGCGGGGCGCGCCGGGCGGGGCCGGTCGGCCGGCAGCTCGATCTCCTCGGGGGCGCCTTCCAGCGTCGTACGCCAGTACTCCAGCTGCCGGGCCGCCAGGCTCGCCGCGTCGGCCGGGTCGCCGAGCAGCCGCTGCTGCCACAGCGCGTAGTCGGCGTACTGGACGGGCAGCGGCTCCCACACCGGTGCGGCACCGGAGCGGCGGGTGGCGTAGGCGGCGGCCAGGTCGCGCAGGAAGGGCCGGTCCGACCACTCGTCGGTGGTGATGTGGTGCAGCAGCAGGACCACGACGTGGTCGTCCGGCGTGAGCTCGACGATGGTCGCCCGCAGCGGCAGTTCGGTGGCGAGATCGAACGGGCGGTTGATGGCGGCGTCGATGATGCCCGCCACTTCGTCTTCGTCGTCGGCGCGGAGTGACTCCACCACCGGGTGCGCCTGCTCCACGGGCAGAACGCGCTGGAACGCCTGGCCGTCGCGCTCGGCGAAGACCGTCCGCAGCGCTTCATGACGTTCCGTCACATCGGCCAGCGCCGCGCGCCACGCGTCCGCGTCGAAGGTGCCCCGCAGCCGCATCACCAGCGGGAAGTTGTACGCGGCGGAGGTGCACTCGATCTGCTGGATGACCCAGAGCCGCTGCTGGGCATGGGACAGCGGCAGCTCGGCGGGCCGCTCACCGGCGGTCAGCGCCGGGCGGTCGGCGGCGTGCGATCCGGTCGCGCGCTCCACCAGCTCGGCGACGGTCGGCGCCTCGAACAGGTCCCGGATCGCCAGCTCGGCCGAGAGCGCGGTGCGCGCGCGGCTGATCAGCCGGGTGGCCAGCAGCGAGTGGCCGCCCAGCTCGAAGAAGTCGCTGTCGATCCCGACGCTGCCCTCGGCGAGCCCGAGCACTTCGGCGAAGAGCGCGCAGAGCGTCTCCTCCTGCGGCGACCGGGGCGGACGGCTGGTGCTCGGCCCCGCGAACTCCGGGGCGGGCAGGGCCTTGACGTCGAGCTTGCCGTTGACGGTCAGCGGCAGCGTCTCCACCGCGACCAGGACGGCGGGGACCATGTAGTCCGGGAGGCCGGCCTTCAGGTGTTCGCGCAGCCGCTGGAGCAGTTCCTCGGCCTGGGTCCCTTCGGGGACGACATAGCCGACCAGGCGCTTGGTCCCGGCGGTCTCCGCCACGACGACCGCGGCGTGCGCGACCTCCGGGTGCGCGGCCAGGGCCGAGGAGATCTCGCCGAGCTCGATCCGGTAGCCGCGGATCTTGACCTGGTCGTCGGTGCGGCCGAGGAAGTCGATGAGGCCGTCCGGGCGCTGCCGTACGAGGTCGCCGGTGCGGTACATCCTCTCGCCGGGGGCCCCGAACGGGTCGGCGACGAACCGTTCCGCCGTCAGGGCGGGCCGGTCGTGGTAGCCGCGGGCCAGGCCGGTTCCGGCGATGTACAGCTCTCCGGGGCAGCCGGGCGGGACCGGGCGCAGCATCGCGTCGAGCACGTGGGCGCGGGTGTTGCGGATGGGCATGCCGACGGTCGGGGTCGGGCTGTCGGTGGTGGATCCGCCGAGCGTGTTGATCGTGTACTCGGTCGGCCCGTACAGGTTGTAGCCGTATGTGCCCTCGGTACGGCGCAGTCGCGTCCACACCGTGTCGGACACGGCCTCGCCGCCGAGCAGCACCAGTGCCGGCCGGTGCTTGCCCGCGGCCTCGTCCTGGTCGAGCAGGCCCTGCTCGATGAGCAACTGGGCGTACGTCGGCGTCACATTGACGACGTCGACGCGGTGGGCGTCGCAGTACGCCACGAGAGCTTCCGCGTCGCGGCGCAGCTCCTCGTCGCAGACGTGCACCTCGTGTCCCTCTACGAGCCAGAGCAGCTCCTCCCAGGACATGTCGAAGGCGAAGGAGACGGTGTGCGCGATGCGCAGCCGCCGGCCGCCCGCCGAGGCGATCGCCGGGTCGAAGATTTCCTTCTGGTGGTTGAGCTGCATGTTCGTCAGACCGCGGTACGGGGTGACGACGCCCTTGGGCCTGCCGGTCGAGCCGGAGGTGTAGATGACGTAGGCGGGGTACTCCAGCCGGTCCGCCACTCCGTGCGCGAACGCGGGCCGCTCGGCGTCGGTGATGTGCCCGGACGGGAGACCGTCGAGCTCCGCGGCCACATCCGGGTCGTCCAGCAGCAATTCGGTGGTTCCGGCCTCGCCCCGCAGCGTCGGGGCCACCGCCGTCGTGGACAGCAGGCACAGCGGGCCGGTGTCCTCGATCATCAGGCGCAGCCGGTCGGCGGGGTGGTCGAGGTCGAGCGGCAGATAGGCGGCGCCGGTGCGCAGCACCGCGAAGAGCGCCACCACCATCTCGATGGAACGCGGCAGCGCCAAGGCCACCACCCGCTCGGGTCCCGCGCCGCGGGCCAGCAGGAGCCGCGCGAGCCGGTTGATCTGCGCGTCCAGCTGTACGTAGGTGAGTGCGCGGTCGCCGAAGACCAGCGCCACCGCGTCCGGGGTACGGGCGACCTGGGCCGTGAGCATGTCGGCGACGGTCTCGTCGGGCACTGGGTCGAGGCCGGCCTCCGCGTCCAGCGCGGCGCGCTCGGCGGGCAGCAGCAGGTCCAGGGTGCAGACGCGTGCCGACAGATCGCCGGTCAGCCGTTCCACCAGGACGCCGAAGCGCTCCAGTGTGGCCTCGGCCTGCTCGTCGTCGACCAGGTCGGGGCGGTACTCCAGCTTGGCCTGGACGATTTCGGCCGGGTTGACGATGAGCGTCATGGGGTAGTGGGTGGCGTCCACGCTGCCCACGCCGGTGATGCCGTGCCGCGCGGTCAGTTGCCGGAACGCGCCTTCGTCGGCGAAGTTCTGGAGTACGTACAGGGTGTCGAAGAGGGTTGGGTGGCCACCGGCCCGCTGTAGCTCGGCCAGGCCGAGGTACTCGTGGTCCATCAGCGCGACCCGCTCACGCTGCATGCGGCGCAGCAGATCCGCCACCTGCTCGTCGGGGTCGAGGGTGACCCGCAGGGGCACCGTGTTGAGGAACATGCCGATGGCCGTGTCCACACCGGACACGTCCGCGGGCCGTCCGGCGACTGTGGCGCCGAACACCACGTCGTGGCGTCCCACGGTCGCGGACAGTACGAGCGCCCAGGCGGCGGACAGTACGGCGTTGATGGTCAGTCCGTGGGCGCGGGCGGAGGCCCGCAGGCGGTCGCTGAGCTCCGGGGACAGTTCGAAGGTACGGCGCCGGGGAATCGTCGGCTCGTCGCCCCGGTCGCGGGCGATGAGCGTGGGCTCGTCAAGGCCGGCCAGCGCCTTCCCCCATGTGTCACGGGCCGCGTCGAAGTCCTGTCCGGCGAGCCAGCTGAGGTAGTCGCGGTAGCTGCCGGGCACGGTCAGCGCGGAGTCGTCGCCCCCCGTGGCGTAGAGCCCCAGCAGCTCGTCCAGGAACACGGACTGCGACCAGCCGTCCCAGGCCACCAGGTGGTGGCTGAGCATCAGCCGGTCGGTGTTCGCGGTGAGCCGGATCAGCTTGAGCCGGAACAGCGGGGGCGCGGCCAGGTCGAACCGCTCGTGCCGCCCGGCCTCGGCGATCTCGGCGAGGCGTGTCTGCCGCTGCTGCTCGCTCAGACCGGTCAGATCCACCTCGGTCAGCGGCACCGGCAGCTCGGCCGCGGAACAGACGAACTGCACCGGCCGTGGCAGGCCGTCGCTGGTGATGCCCGCGCACAGGCTCGGGTGCCTGCGCAGCAGCGTCGCGCAGGCGGTACGGAGCCGGTCGGCGTCGAGGCGGTGGTCGAAGTCGAAGGTGTCCTGCGCGGTGTAGACGTCGAGCGCGGACGTGTCGTAGGTGGCGTGGAAGTGGATGCCCTCCTGCAACGGAGACAGCGGCCAGATGTCGGCGACGGCCACCGGGCTGACGCGCTCGACCAGTTCGATGTCGCTCTGGGAGAGCGCCACCAGCGGTACGTCCGACGGTGTGAGGCGCCGTACGGCCGGTCCGGACCGGTCCGTCCGCTCGATGAGTTCACGCAGTGCCGCCGCCCACTCGCGGCCGAGCGTGCGTACGTCGTCCTCGGTCAGCGCGTCGCCGTCGGGCCAGGTCCAGGTGGCGCGCAGTTCGGGGCCGTGGGGGGTGTCGGCGCACACAGCGTTGACCTGGAGCGGGTACGGCATGGCCAGGTCGGCGTCGGGTGCCACGGACAGGGCGTCGGCCTCGGGCGCGGGCGCCCAGTCGCGGGTCTGCTCGGCGGGGAGCCGGCCGAAGTAGTTGAACAGCACCTGCGCGCCGGACAGCTGGGCGAAGACGGGGGCGAGCTGCGGGTTGAGGTAGCGCAGCATGCCGTAGCCCGCGCCGGAGTCCGGTGCCGACCGTACGGACTCCTTGACCAGCTTGACCACGTTGAGGACGTCGGGTGTGCCGGCGGCGGGGAGCCGTACGGGATGGAGGCTGGTGAACCAGCCCACGGTGCGCGACAGATCCATGTCGGCCGCCCCGTCGCGTCCGTGCCGTTCGAGATCCACGAGGAGATCGGTATCTGCGTCCACCCGCCAGCGGGACACGGCGAGGCGCAGTGCGGCGAGCAGGACCTCGGTGACGTCCGCGCCCGCTGTGGCGGGTACCGCCGTGAGCAGCGCGCGGGTTTCGTCCGCGGACAGGGTTACGACGTGTTCGCGCGCCGAACCGGCTGTTCCGGTACGGGTGGCGCCGGGGACCAGTTCGGCTCCGGCCGCCAGGGTCTTCGCCCAGTAGGGCAGTTCGGCCTGGCGCCTGGGTGAGGTCGCCTGCTCGGCGACGTCCCGTGCGTACCGCCGCAGGGAGGTGGGCACCGGTTCCAGACCCGGCTGCTCGCCCCGCGTAACGGCGTCCCAGGCGGCGGCGAGGTCTTCGAGCAGCACACGCCAGGACACGCCGTCGATCGCCACATGGTGGACGACGAGCAGCAGTCGGCCGGGGTGTTCCACGCCCGCGTCGAACCAGACGGCCTGGAGCATGGTGCCGCTGTCGGGGTCGAGCCGGGAGGCCGCGCTGTCGGACTCCTCGGCGATCACCGTACGGAACCCGGCGGCGTCGAGGCCGCATACGTCCACGCGCCGCAGCAGCGCCCCGGCGTCCACCGAACCGGCAGCGAGCGTCTGGGCCGACCACAGCGCGGGAATCGCCGGGCCCAGATCCATGCGGGAGAGCGTGAGCCGCAGACCGTCGTGGTGGTCCAGGACCGCTTGCAGGACCCGCGTCAGCGTGTCCGTGCCCGCTGCGGCGGGCGCCTGGAGCAGCATCGACAGGTTGAAGCGGCTGACCGTTCCGCCGTCTTCGCGGAGCTGGTGGACGATGGGCAGCAGCGGTACGTCGCCCACACCGTCGGCGGAGGCGGGTGCGACCTCCCGGGCCTCTTCGGCGACGGTGGCCGCCAGTGCCGCCGGCGTGCGGTGTTCGAACACATCGCGGGGGCTGATCGCCAGACCGGCCTTGCGGGCGCGGCTGGAGACGGACATGGACAGGATGCTGTCCCCGCCCAGTACGAAGAAGTCCTCGTCCGCGTCGACGTCGTCCAGGCCGAGCACGGCGGCGAAGATCGCGCAGAGCTGCCGCTCGCGGCCCTCGCGCGCGGTACGTCCCGGCCGCCTGCTCCGGACCTCGGGGGCGGGCAGGGCCTTGTGGTCGGTCTTCCCGCCCGGTGTCAGCGGCAGCGCGTCCAGCTCCACGAAGTGGCTGGGGACCATGGTCGCGGGCAGCGAACCGCTCAAGGCGCTCCGTACGGCCGCGACATCCAGGACATCCGCTCCGACATCCGCTCCCGTGGCGGGGACCAGGTAGGCCACCAGCTGCGTGACTCCACGATCGTCGTCGCGGGCCACGACCACCGCATCGCCGACGGACGGCTCTTCGCGCAGCCGTGCTTCTATTTCACCGAGTTCCACCCGGTTTCCCCTGATCTTGACCTGGTGGTCGGTGCGCCCGAGGTAGCTGAGCACGCCGTCTCCACTGAACTGGACCATGTCTCCGGTGCGGTACATCCGCGCACCCGGATCGCCGCCGCTGAACGGATCGGCGACGAAGCGCTCCGCGGTCAGCGCGGCGCGTCCGTGGTAGCCGCGGGCGAGCTGCGCGCCCGCGATGTAGAGCTCTCCTGGCTCGCCTTCGGCAACAGGGCGGAGGTACCGGTCGAGGACGTACAGCCGGGTGTTCCACACCGGACGCCCGATGGGTACGGTGCCTTCCTCACCCGGCTGCGAGCCCGCCTGCCAGCTGGTGACCTGGATGACGGCCTCGGTCGGCCCGTAGACGTTGAAGAGGGGCACTCCGGTGCGCTCCCGCCAGCGCCGCGCGAGCGGTACCGGCAGCGCCTCTCCCCCGCTGAAGGCCCGGCGCAGGCTCGCCCACCAGTGGCCGGTCTCCTCCTCGGCCAGCAGCGCCGCGTACAGCGAGGGCACGAGGTCGACGTTGGTGACGCGCTCGCGGCGGATCAGCTCGGTGAGATAGGCCGGATCGCGGTGGCCGTCCGGCCTGGCGATCACGACGGTCCCACCGGTCAGCAGCGGCGCGAAGATCTCCTGCACCGACGGGTCGAAGCTGGTCGAGTACTGGTGCAGCACCCGCTCGCCGGGGCCGAACCCGAACTGCTCGGCTGTCCAGGTGAGTTGGCCGACGACCGCGCGGTGCGTCACCACAACACCCTTGGGCCGACCGGTCGACCCGGAGGTGTACATCAGATACGCGGCACTGTCCGGATGCACGCGTACGGGGGCGCGTACAGCCACCAGGCTCCGGGCATCGCCGAAGAGCAGCCAGGTCACGCCGTCCAGTTCGGGCAGGCGTGCCCGGGACTCCTCGGTGGCGACGACCGTCCGGGCCCCGGAGTCGGCGAGCATGTGCCGGACCCGCTCGGCCGGGTAGTCGACGTCGACCGGCAGATAGGCCGCGCCCGCCTTGACCACGCCGAGCAGGGCGACCAGCGTCTCGGCCGAGCGGGGAACGGCGACGGCCACGATGGACTCGGGACCCACGCCATGGGCGGACAGCCGGTGCGCCAGCGCCTCCGCCCGCTGGTCCAGCTCGGCGTAGGTTGTCCGCTCGCCGTCGTGGATCAGAGCGGTCGCGTCCGGGGTCCGGCGTACCTGCTCGGCGAAGGCTCCGTGCAGCGTGCCGGAAGGCGGCTGGGCATGGTCCGCTCCGGCGAGGTGGTCGAGTGTGCTCTGCCGCTCGTCGGCGGTCTGTGTGGTCAGCCGCGCGACCGGGAGCCCGGGGTCGGCGATCACCTGGTCGAGCAGCGCGCGCAGCCGGGCGCCGAACCGCTCGGCGGCCGTGGCGTCCAGGCGGGTGGGGTCGTGTTCGAGCCGTAGCTCAAGCCGTTCGCCGGGGAGCACGGTGAGCGCCAGCGGGTAGTGCACCGCGTCGCGTATGTGTGAGCCGACGATACGGATCCGGCCCGCCGGATCGGTGGGCTCGCCCGCGTCGGGCAAGTTCTCCACGACGACCAGGGCGTCGAACAGTTCGCCCCGGCCGACGGCCCGCTGGATGTCGGCGAGTCCGAGGTGCTGGTGGTCCAGCAGGTCGGCCTGCTCGTCCTGGAACGCTGCCAGGACTTCGGCGAGCAGCTGCTCGGGACGCCAGCGCAGCCGGGCGGGCACGGTGTTGATCAGCAGACCGACCAGCGTTTCGACGCCGTCGACGGCCGCTTGCCTGCCGGAGACCGTGGTTCCGAAGACCAGGTCGTGGGTGCCGGTCACATCGCCGAGCAGCAGGCCGAAGCCGCCCTGCACGACGGTGCTCAGGGTCAGTCCGAGTTGCCGGGCCCGGGCGGCGAGCGCCGCCGTGTCCCGTGCGGACAGCTCCACGGTGACCCGGCCGACCGTGCCGGGCTGCTGCCCGTCCCGCACGCGTACGGGAAGCCTGGCCGGGGCGTCGAGGCCCGCCATCGCGTCGCGCCACGCGCTGCGCGCCTGTTCCCGGTCGCGGCCGGCGAGCCATCCCGCGTACGCCCGGTAGGTCACCGTCGCCGTCGCCGTCGGCGCGGGGGGCTGGGCTGCGGCACCCGGCCGGTAGCCGTCCAGCAGTTCACGCATGACGAGCGAGACGGACCAGCCGTCCACGACGATGTGATGCATGGTCAGCACCAGCAGGGACCGCTCGGCGCCGAGGCGGATCAGCGCTCCGCGCATCAGCGGCGGGGCTCCGAGGTCGAAGCCGTCCGCCCGCTCCGCCGCCGTGACCTTGTCGACGGCCTCGGACCGCTCTGCCGCGTCGAGTTCCGACAGGTCGGCGAAGCGCCACGGCAGCTCGGCGCGCGCGCCGATGAGCTGCACGATCTGGCCGTCCGTACGCTGGTGGAAGGCGGCGCGCAGCAGCGGATGGCGGTCCAGCAGACGCTGAGCGGCGATCCGCAGCGCCTCGGGGTCCACGTCTCCGGCGAGTTCGAGGGTGTCCTGTACGGCATAGCCGTCCGACCCGCCCTGGTCGACGGCGGCGTGGAAGAAGAAGCCCTCCTGCAGCGGAGTGGCAGGTACGACGTCGAGGAGACCGGGGACGGCGGAATCGAGCTCCGCGCGCTCGGCTTCGGTCAGCGGGACCAGGGAGAAGGGCGCGGGCACCGGCACGGATTCACGCGGCGGCACGTCCGCGTTCGCGTCGTCGGCGACGCGCGCGAGCGCCGCCACCGTACGGCGGCGGAACACGTCGCGCGGTGTGATCGCCAGTCCCCCGGCACGGGCGCGGCCGACCAGCTGGATGGCGACGATGCTGTCGCCGCCGAGTTCGAAGAAGCTGTCGTGGACGCCCACCGACGGCAGGCCGAGAACCTCGGCGAACAGCGCGGCGAGGGCTGCCTCGGCCGGCGTCGTCGGCGTGGCGTCACCGGTCAGCGCCGTCCACTGCGGCTCGGGCAGCGCCCGGGTGTCGAGCTTTCCGTTGGGCGTCAGCGGCAGCGGTCCGGCCAGGACGACGAGGGCCGAGGGCACCATGTAGTCCGGCAGCGCCTCCGCCACCTGGACGCGCGCCGCCGCCACCGCGGCATCGCCCTCGCCCACGAGGTAGGCGACCAGACGCTTCACACTCCGGTGGTCCTCCCGTACGAGGACGGCGGCCTGGGCGATGCCCGGGCAGGCCATGAACGCGCTCTCGATCTCGCCCGGTTCGATCCGGTGGCCACGGATCTTGAGCTGGCCGTCCGCGCGGCCGAGGAACTCCAGGTTGCCGTCGGTGCTCCAGCGCACCCGGTCACCGGTGCGGTACATCCGCGCGCCCGGCTCCCCGAACGGGTCGGCGACAAACCGTTCCGAGGTCAGCCCGTGCCTGCCGAGGTAGCCGCGGGCAAGGCCGCGCCCGCCGACGTACAGCTCGCCCTCGACGCCCACCGGCACGGGGCGCAGCGCCGCGTCGAGCACGTAGGCACGGGTGTTGGGGTCGGGTACGCCGATCGGGGCGGGCCCCTGCCAGCCGGGCTGGGCGCGCCACAGCGTCGAGTTGACCGTCGCCTCGGTCAGGCCGTACGCGACGACGACGCGCATCCGTTCGGCCCAGCGGGCTATCAGCTCGCTGGGCACCGACTCCGTACCGACCACGAGCACCGCGCCGTCGGGCAGTTCGCAGTCCTGCGGCAGCGCCGAGACAAGCGACGGCGGCAGGATCATGTGGGTGGCCCGGTGCTCCTTGATGTAGTCCGTCAGGGCAGGCCCCGCGACCCGGCGCTCGGTGGGGACGATGATGGTCCGGCCGCCGACGCACAGCGACATAATCAGGTCCCAGACCGTCACATCGAAGCCGACCGAGGCGAACTGCACGACGCGGCTGTCGGCTTCGATGCCGATCCTGTCGGTGGCGGTCGCGATCAGGCTGCCGACTCCGTCGTGCGAGACGACGACGCCCTTCGGGCGGCCGGTGGATCCTGAGGTGTAGATGACGTACGCGGCCTGGTCCAGGGCGATCGACAGGCCCAGGTCGGAGGCGTCCGAGGGGGCCGGCGCGGCCAACTCGGCGGCCACGGAGGGGTCGTCAAGAAGTACGACACCCGGCGCGCTCGGCAGTTCGCCGGCCTGCTCGCGTGTGGTGATGACGGTCCGCGCGCCCGCGTCGGACAGCATGTAGGCGATCCGGTCCTGGGGGTGGTCGGCGTCCAGCGGCAGATACGCGGCGCCCGCCTTCATCACCGCCAGCAGCGAGATGACCAGTTCGGGTGAGCGGGGCACGGCCACCGCGACGACGTCCTCGGGGCGTACGCCTCGGGCGGTCAGCAGGCGGGCCAGCCGGTTCGCGGCGGCGTTCAGTTCGGCGTAGGACAGCTCCTGGTCCTCGTACACGAGCGCGACGGCGTCCGGCGAGCGGCGCGCCTGCCGCTCGAACGCGGCGGGCCAGGACAGCTCGGGCACCTCGCGCGGCGCGGCTCCGAACGTGTCGAGCAGCTGGGTCCGCTCCGCGCCGGAGGTCAGTTCGATGTGGCCGATGGGGCGGTCCATGCCGTCGGCAAGGGCGTCCAGGAGTATGCGGAAGCGGCGCTCGTGGTTGTCCAGCGTCCGCTGGTCGCACACGTCGGCGTCCGCGTCGAAGTGGATACGGATGCCGCCGCCCGCCGGGAACTCGTCGACGGTGACCGCCAGGTCGCTGACCGGGCCGAGCCAGCCGGGGAGGAGGTCGCCCTCGTGGTCGCCGAACCGCAGTGTTTCGCCGCGCGGCAGGATGTTGACGGTGGGGCCGACGAGCTCCGCCACGCCGTCGACCAGCGCCAGGTCCCTTGCCAGGTCCTCGGCGCGGTAGCGCCCGTGCTTGACCGTCTCGGCGATCGCGCGCCGTACCTCGTCCACGAGCTCGGACCCGGTCATGCCCCCGCGGACGGCGACGCGCAGGGGGAGGACGTTGGACACCATGCCGGGGATGCCCCTGGACTCGGTGTCCTGCCGGGTGGTGACGGGCAGGCCGAGGACGAGATCCTGTTCGCCGGTGACCCGGTGCAGGTACGCGGCCACGGCCGCCACCAGCAGGCGGGACAGGCGTACGCCCGCGCCCTCGGCGGCGGCGCGCAGCCGGGCCGTGTTCTCGGGTGACAGCTCCGCCGTGCGCCTCACCCGCCGCCTGATCGGCGCGGACGCGCGCTCGACGAGACGTACGGGCTCCGGCCGGTCGGCCAGCCGGGCGAGCCAGTACGCGCGGTCTGTCCGGTACTGCTCGGACTCGCGGTAGGCCCGGTCGGAGCGCACCAGCCGGGACAGTCCCCAGTCGAGGTCCGCTGACGCTTCACCGGAGGTGTAGATCTCACCGGCCCTGCGGGTGATCAGCTCGATGCTCACGCCGTCGATGACGATGTGGTGGTAGCGCTGGTACCACCAGACGGTGCCGTCCGGCAGCCGGAGCAGGGCATGAGCGAACAGCGGACCGTTCGCGAGGTCCGCGGGCCGGTCCCGGTCGGCTTCCATCCACTGCGTGGCGGCGCCTTCGGGATCCGGCTCGTCCCGCAGGTCGACGGTGGGCACATCGACGGGCAACCGCGTGGGTGTCTGGCGCGGCGCTCCGTCCTCGGCACTGACCCGCACATGCAGGCACTCCGCCTCCTCGGCCGCCTGCCGCACGGATGCGGTCAGGCGGGTCAGGTCGACGTCGCCACGCAGTTCCAGGATGAACGAGACGTTGTAGGCCGAGCTGTCCGGCTCGATCTGCTGGGCAAGCCAGATGCCGGATTGCCCACCGGTGAGGGCTGTCCCGGCAGCGGACGTCCGGTCCGGCTCGGCGTCAAACACGTCGCGAGTCCCTTTCCTGCTTGTGCTTCAGTGATGAGTGGTCAGTCCTGCTCGGTGCCTACTTGATGGCCTCAAGCATCGGTACGACCTGGTCGATGGCGTACGGAATGGACAGCACGGTGTTGAAGGACAGCGCGGCGCCGATGTCGGGGTTGTCGTACGGCAGGAACAGGTCCCGCTTCTCCTGGTTGACCTTGGTCTTCTTGTAGAGCGGGTCGGCCTTCAAGGCCTTCTCCGTCTCGGGAGTGCCCAGCCACACCGTCCGGTCGGCCTCCATGACGTCGAGGCGCTCGGAGCTGAGGTCGGCGATGGTCTCCTTGCCCAGCGCCTTGCTGAACGCCGCGGGCGTGGTGAACCCCATCTCCGTCAGGAAGACGGTCTTCGGGTCCTTGGGCGAGAACGCGGCGAACTTGCCCGGCTCATAGGGCTCGCCGACGGTGACCGTCTTGCCCTTCCACTCGGGGTGTGTGTCGCGCACGGCCTTGAAGCGCGCGTCGATGCCGCTGATCAGCTTCCCGGTCTCGGCCTCCTTGCCCAGCGCCTTGCCGATCTGCTGGGTCATGACCTGCCACGGCGCCTGGTAGTCCTCGTGGCCCTTGGGCTGCCCGACCACCTTGGCGATCTTGGACAGCGTCTCGTACTGCTCCTTCTTCATCCCCGAGTACGAGGCGACGATCAGGTCCGGCTTCAGGGCCGCGATCTTCTCCATGTTGTACTCGTCGCGCTCACCGACGACCTGCGGCTTCGCGGTGCCCCACAGGTCCTTGACCCACGGCCACTTGCCGTACGGCTGCTCCTTGAACCAGTCGATCGAACCGACCGGCTTCACACCGAGCGCCAGCACCGTGTCCTGGTCCGACAGACCCAGGGTGACGACCTTCTTCGGCGCCGCCTCGATCGTCGTAGAGCCGTACTTGTGCTCCACAGTGACGGGGAAGGCCCCGGCGTTCGCCTGCCCGGAGGGCTGCTTCGACTCGGTCTCGTCGGACCCGTCACCGCCCCCACAGGCAGTCAGGGCGAGCGCGGCGACAGCGGCGACAGCGGCGACAGCCACGCGGGGGACGAGTGTGGCGAACCTCGTCAGCGCGGGACGCGTACCAATGGACACGGGTGTTTCCTTTCACGGAGGTTTCACGTTCACGGTGCGTGCGCCACGCCCGCCCGGCGGGAGACAGCTGCCGGGCAGGCGTGTGGGTGTGGGGGAGGTGAAGCAGATGAGGCGAAGAGGCGTTGTCGCTCGTCCCTGGAGGGGCGTCCCTAGAGGGGCGTGCTGATCTCGTCCTCGGCGGTGCGGGACGGGTCCGCGGCGGACTCCTGGCGCCGGTCCACGATCGACTCAAGGATCTCGCCGACCCTGATCGCCGTGTTCGACAGCAGGGAGGACGTGATGCCGTGCGTGTGCTCGGTGGCTCCCTGCAGATAGATTCCGCACTGCAGTGCGGCGTCCGTGGCGACGCGGTAGTCACGCTGGACGCGGACCCGGCCCTGGTCGTCGCGGTGGCAGTGCTCCCCGATGTCGCCGAGGAGCCCGAGGGCGTCGGCGGGCCGGTAGCCGGTGGCATAGACGACCACATCGGCGTCCAGCGGAGTCTTCTCTCCGGTGACCAGCGACTCGACCGTGGTACGCACCTTGTCCGGGGTCTCTACGACGTCGGTGAGGCGGGACACGTTGAGGAATCGCAGCCGCTCGGTGCCCAGGACCTTCTCCTGGTACGCCTGGCGGTACAGGTCGTCGATCAGGTCGATGTCCACCACGGCGTAGTTGGTGTTGCCGTGGTAGTCCATCAGCTTGCGCTTGATCTCGTCGGGGGCCGCGAAGTACTCGTCCACCGCTTCGGGGTCGAAGATCCGGTTGGCGAAGCTGCTGTCGTCGGCGGGGCTGTAGCCGTAGCGGGTGAAGACGGCGCAGACCTCGGCCTCGGGGAAGCGGCGGTGCAGGAAGGCCACGTTCTCGGCGGCGCTCTGGCCCGCCCCGACCACGATGAAGCGAGACGGGTCGGCGTCGGCCAGACCCTCCACACGTGCCAGCAGGTCGGAGTTGTGCCAGATCCGGTCCGTACGGTCGATGCCCTCGGGCATCTGGGGCCGCAGGCCGGTGCCGATCACGAGGTTGCGTGCCCGGTGGACCACCACTTCCGATCCGGAACGGGCCGTCACATCGACGTACTCCACGACTCCGTCGCGTACGACGGGACGTACGGCGACGACCTCGTGCCCGTAGGACACCATGTCGTCCACCTGGGCCGCGGCCCACTCGAAGTAGTCGTGGAACTCCACCCGCAGCGGGAAGAGACTCTTGCCGTTGACGAAGTCGACCAGCCGCCCCTTGCTCTGCAGGTAGCACAGGAAGCTGAAGTCACTCGACGGATTCCGCAGTGTCACCAGGTCCTTGAGGAAGGACACCTGCATGGTCGCGTCGTCGATCAGCATGCCGCGGTGCCAGCCGAAGCGCGGTTGCCGCTCGAAGAAGTGAGCAGTGACCGCCTCCTGCCTGTCGACGCCTGCGTTGTGCTCGCTGAGCGCTATCGCCATGGCCACATTGGACGGTCCGAAGCCGATTCCTATGAGGTCGTGGGTGGGTGGGGCGTCGTCAGGAAGAGCCTGTGACATGTCACTCCCATCGTGCGGGGCAGCCGCTTGTCAGGCGTTGGGGGGAAAATCGGGGGCGGCAGGGCACACCGATGGAGCGGCGGCCCAGCCCGAACTTAGGTAAAGCTAACCTCATCTCGTGAAGCTGTCGATAGGGACCCCCCGGAAACCGGGAGCCCGTGGGCGCGAACACAACCCAAATCACGCCCCGTTGCACCCTTAGGTTAGCCTTGCTTTACTTGCGCCGGTCCATTACTGCTCCAGGAGGAACCCATGCGGGTCGTCATGTTCGGTTACCAGACCTGGGGGCACCGCACCCTGCAAGCTCTCCTGGACTCCGAGCACGACGTGGTGCTGGTCGTGACGCACCCCAGGAGTGAGCACGCGTACGAGAAGATCTGGAGCGACTCCGTCGCCGAACTCGCCGAGGAGCACGGAGTCCCCGTACTGATCCGCAACCGGCCGGACGACGAAGAGCTGTTCGCCGCCCTCAAGGAGGCCGCCCCGGACATCATCGTGGCGAACAACTGGCGGACATGGATCCCGCCGCGCATCTTCGGACTTCCCCGCCACGGCACACTGAACGTCCACGACTCGCTGCTGCCCAAGTACGCGGGCTTCTCCCCGCTGATCTGGGCGCTGATCAACGGAGAGCGTGAAGTCGGCGTCACCGCGCACATGATGGACGACGAGCTCGACGCCGGCGACATCGTGGTTCAGCAGGCGGTGGCGGTCGGGCCGACGGACACGGCCACAGACCTGTTCCACAAGACGGTCGATCTCATCGCCCCGGTCACCACGGGCGCGCTCGACCTCATCGCGGCCGGGCGCACGGACTTCACCAAGCAGGACCGGTCGCTGGCGAGTTTCTTCCACAAGCGGTCCGCCGAGGACATCCGCATCGACTGGACCTGGCCGGCGGAAGACCTCGAACGTCTCGTACGCGCCCAGTCCGCCCCGTATCCGAGCGCGTTCACGTACCACAGGGGCAAGCGCCTCGAAATCCTGGCGGCAGTCGTGTCCGAGGGGCGCTACGGAGGCACGCCCGGCCGCGTCTTCTACCGCGAGGGCGGCGGCGTGGTGATCGTCGCGGGAGCGGACGCCCGCACGGGCCGCAACCACGGCCTGGCCATCACGCGCGTACGCACCCAGGACGGCGAGGAAATGCCCGCGGCCGACTACTTCACCTCGATGGGGGGCTACCTCACCAGCCGTCCCTGACGGCCCGGAGCACAACGGGGGCCGGGGGCAACCCCGGTCCGGGCTCGGGTGATGCCCCGCCGGCGGGTTTCAGCGGCCATCCTCGGCGGCGAGTCCGTTACGCGAGGAAGCTCAACGACGCACGGATATCCGCGGGTTCGCGGAACAGCACGCCGGTCATCCCGAGCGCGACCGCGGCTTCGATGTTCTCCAGCCGGTCATCCACGAAGAGACACCGGTCCATGGGGACACCCGCCCGCTCGGCCGCGATCTCATAGATCCTCGGGTCCGGCTTGGCCACCCCCACCCGGGCACTGCTGACGACATGGTCCGCGAGATCCGCCAGCCCCAGCGACGCCAGGTCGTTCTCCAGCTCCGGGGTCGCGTTCGTCACCAGGACCAGGGGCAGGTGCGCCCGTACCCGGCGCAGGAGAGCCACCACCGGCTGGTCGGCCCGGAACGGCGCCGTGGCGAGTGCCGTAGCCAGCTCACGCGCCTGCGCCTGCGATACCTGGCCGCCGCCCGTAAGGCCCAGCACGATCGACTCCACCCACTGGTGCTGAGCGATCTGGCCGAGGAGCAACGGCATGTCCGTCTCCCGTGCGTAGGCCACCTTCGCGGTCGCGCCCTCCGCCAGCCCCGCGGCACGCTCCAGCTCCGCCACCCGGCTCGTGTCGTAGAAACGGATCACGTTGTCGAGGTCGCACAGCACCGCGCCGTAGGGGCTGCTGTGGATCTTGGAAGTCATCACTGGCCTTGGATAGCACAGCGATCAGCGGTCATCCAGGATCCGCTCGAAGGAATACCTGACGCATCAGTTACTGTCGCGTCAGGTGAATTGCTTGCCCCGAGCATGTGATCAAGGAGCTTTTCCATGAGCACCCTCTCTTTCAAGGTCCTCGACCTCGACTTCCCCGTCGGCAGCAAGAACAAGACCGCCACCCTCGTCACCGGCGAGGACGAGGCCCTGCTCGTCGACGCCGGCTTCACCCGCGCCGACGGCCACCGCCTGGCCGCCGAGATCCTCGACGCCGGCAAGACGCTGACGACCGTCTTCATCAGCCACGGCGACCCGGACTCCTACTTCGGCGCCGAGGTCGTCGCCGACACCTTCCCCGACGCGACGTTCGTCGCCACCCCGCACGTCATCGAGCACATCCAGCACTCCTACGAGGGCAAGCTCAAGGCATGGGCGGCCCTCGGCGCGAACCTGCCCACCCGCCTGGTCGACCTCACCCCGCTCACCGGCGACATCGCTCTCGAAGGCCACCGCTTCGAGCTGAAGGGCGGCCCCGCCGGCCTGCCCGACCGCCACTACCTCTGGCAGGCCGAGTACCGTGCGATCCTCGCGGGTGTGCTGCTCTTCCAGGGCGAGCACGTCTGGGTCGCCGACACCGCCCGGCCCGAACAGCGTGCCGCCTGGATCGCCCTGCTGGACGACATGGCCGCGCTCGACCCGCGGCTCGTCGTCCCGGGCCACCGGCTGCCCGGTACCGCCACCGACCTGAGCGCCATCACCGGTACCCGTGAGTACCTGGTCGCCTTCGAGGAGGAGCTGAGCAAGGCCGCGGACGGGGCCGCACTCACCGACGCGCTGACCCGGCGCCACCCCGGCCACGGCATGCTCATCGCCGCGCAGATCGGTGCCAAGGTGGCCAAGGGTGAGATGACATGGGGCTGACCGGCTCGCCCGCCCCTGCCCCTGCCGACGTCGTACGCCGCCAGTACCTGGCCTCGGCCGCAGGAGACCTGGAAGCCCTGCGCGCCACCCTCGCCCCGGACGTGGAGTGGACCGAGATGGCGGGCTTCCCGCTCGCGGGCACCTACCGGACCCCCACCGGCGTCACCTCCCAGGTAATGGAGAGACTCGGCGCCGATTGGGACGACTGGACCGCCCACGACGACACATACGTCACCGAGGGGCAGAACGTGGTTGTCCTCGCCCTCTACACGGCCACCAACAAGGCCGCCGGCAAGGCACTCAACGTACGCGTCGCCCACCACTTCACGGTGCGCGGCGGGCAGATCGTACGCTTCGAGCAGTTCGTGGACACAGCCGGCGTCCACGCCGCCATGCGGCCCTGACCCTCGCCCTGCTCCTACGGCTCGAGATCGGGTCAGGCGCGCTTGGCCGAGTCGAGGTGGGCGAACACCACGACGTTGTCCTCGTAGTTCTGGGTCTCCTGGTCGAAATTGCCACCGCAGGTGATCAGGCGCAGCTGCGGCGAAGGAGTGTCGGCGTAGACCCGGTCGTCCGGGAAGTCGGCCTTGCTGAAGGTATCGACGGTGTCGACCTTGAACCGTGCGACGATGCCGTCCGCACGGGTGATGTCGACCCTGCTGCCTGGCTTGAGCAACCTGAGCTCCAAGAACACGGCCGGACCGGTCATGGTGTCGACATGGCCCACGACGATCGACGAACCGCGCTCGCCGGGCGACGCCGCGCCCTCGAACCAGCCGACGAGGTTGTTGTCGTCCTTGGGTGGTGCGTTGAGCCGTCCGGAGGCACCGATCGACAGCGCGGTGAACGGCGCGTCGACGTCGATCTCCGGGATTGAGATCCGCTTCGGCACAGACCTCGGCAGCGCCAGACCGGCGCGGGCAGCCGACTGCGACGGGGAGGGATGTGTGGCGTGGGGTGTGGCGGGGGCGACCGCTGCCGGACCGGCCTGCGGTTCGAGACCTGCGGGGGTGTCCAGGTCGTTGTGGATCAGCAGGGCACCCAGCACCACGGCTGCTACGGGCAGCAGCAGAGCGCGGCGGCGCGTGCGGGACAGGGGTGCGGTCCGGGGTGGCTTGGGTGGCTTCGTCTGGGGAGACTGCCGGGCGGCCATGGCGCGGTTGCCTTTCGTGACCAGGGCGGTGGTGAGGGGGCGGGCCGAAGGGGCCGGCGCCGCGGTCGCCCCTCCGGGGATGAAGGCGACCGCGGCAGCGCAGCGACTGGCAAGGAGAGCGTGATCAGGACGCGGCGGAACCCGATGTGCGGCGCCGCAGGATGTACGTCCCGGCACTCAGGCCCCCGAGCAGCAGCACGGAGCCTGCGGCAAGGCTGCCTCCGGTCTGTGTCATGCCGCCGCCGCCGGCGTGGACACCGCCCTCAGGCTTGTCTTTGTCCTCGTCCTTGTCCTCGTCCTTCTTGCCGTTGTCCTTGTCCTCGTCCTTGTCCTCCTCCTTGCCGTTGTCCTTGTCCTTGTACTCGTCCTTGTACTCGTCCTTGTCCTTGTCCTTGTCCTTGTCCTTGTCGCCGTTGTCGTCCTTCTTGTCGTAGTCGCCCTTGTCGCCCTTGTCGTGGTCGCCCTTGTCGTGGTCGTCGTCGCCGGCCGGGGTCATGGCGAGCGCTCCGGCACCCGCGTGGACACCGCCCTCGGGCTTGTCCTTGTCTTCGTCCTTGTCCTCGTCCTTCTTGCCGTTGTCCTTGTACTCGTCCTTGTCCTCCTCCTTGCCGTTGTCCTTGTCCTTGTACTCGTCCTTGTACTCGTCCTTGTCCTTGTCCTTGTCCTTGTCCTTGTCGCCGTTGTCGTCCTTCTTGTCGTAGTCGCCCTTGTCGCCCTTGTCGTGGTCGCCCTTGTCGTGGTCGTCGTCGCCGGCCGGGGTCATGGCGAGCGCTCCGGCACCCGCGTGGACACCGCCCTCGGGCTTGTCCTTGTCTTCGTCCTTGTCCTCGTCCTTCTTGCCGTTGTCCTTGTCCTTGTCCTTGTACTCGTCCTTGTCCTTGTCCTTGTCCTTGTCGCCGTTGTCGTCCTTCTTGTCGTAGTCGTCCTTGTCGCCCTTGTCGTAGTCGCCCTTGTCGCCCTTGTCGTGGTCGCCCTTGTCGCCCTTGTCGTGGTCGTCCTTGTCGTGGTCGTCACTGCTGTACGAAGTGCCACTGGCCAAAGACACAAGCTCGGCGGCCGTCACAGCGTTCGCTGCCGGAGCGGAGATCGCGAGGGCCGCGGTGACGGCGGCCGAGGCGAACAGGGTGCGGGTAATGCGCATGGGGTCATTCCTTTCGCCACGACTGCGAAGGCCGGCCCTGTGCCGGCTCAAGCGGATCGCAGCAGCGACGTGATCACCTTCAACCGGATCGCGACTCCTCACCACCGGAGAACGTCCGCATGGGAGTAAGGCCATGGGCCCTTCGGGTGGCTGACGCTCCATAACGCCCGGTCGGGCAGCACGTCAGTGCCGCAGAAGCTTCACCCGTGCGGGAGGGGCAGACGGGTAACGGCGGCCGGGATCGCCGCGTGGAGCAGAGCGAGGCTGTTCCTCTTCGCGGATTCACGCGTCTTGCGGACCCTCATCCCGGCGACGGGCACCGTCGGCAGTCCGGGGCCGTCCGCGGATGCCCTGGCACGGGAATCGCGGGGCACGCGGGGCATCACTAGAAGAGTCGGCCGGTTTTGTCAAGCCCGCAGGGCCAGGCGGAAGACAGACACTACCGTGGGGAGGTCAATCTCAGTTCGGTACCTCAGAACAGGTGATACCCATCAGCGGCTCCCGCAGTTCAGCGCTGACCCGTTGGCTCCGCACGCTCGACGCCGACCGGCTGCGGCGGATCCTGGAAACCCGCCCCGACGCCGTACGCGCCCCGGAGCCGGCGACTCTCGGCGAGCTCGCCGACCGGTTGCAACGGCCAGGTTCCGTCGCCTTGGTCATTCCCCGGCTGCCGCTGCCGTGCCTGCAGGCCGCCGAGGCGCTCGCCGCGTTGCGGCCGCCTGTTCACCCGGCCCGCCTCGAGCAGCTGCTCGAGGCGGACGGCGCCGCAGTCGAGGTGGCGCTGAGCATGCTCGCCGAGCACGCCCTGGCCTGGCCCGGCGCGTCGGGTGAGCTGCACATGGCGGCGGCACTGCGCGAGGCCTGGCAGACGCCGCTCGGCCTCGGGCCCGGACTCGAGGAGCTGCTCGCCGCCAAGACCTCCGAAGAACTGCGCCAGATCGCGTCGGCATTGGGGCTCCCGCCCGTGACCAGAAAGCAGGATCGACTCCAGGCCGTACTGAAGCACCACGGCGACCCCGGTCTGCTCGGCAAGCTGATCGCCTCTGCCCCGCCACGCGCCCGGGAGCTGCTGGAACAGCACACCGGCGAGGAGCCGCCGGTACTCCTGATGAGTGGCGCACCCGCTCCGGACTCCGCGAGGCGCTGGCTGCTGGACCGGGCGTTGCTGGTCGGGCACGAGTGGGCGTACCAGCCTGCCCGGGTGCCCGCCGAGGTGACACGCGCGCTCCGCGGCCCCGGCTGGCACGCCCCGTTCACCCCTGGGCCGCCGGAGCCCAAGCTGGTGCGTCTCATGGCGGCCGAGGTGGACCGCGAGGCAGCCGCCGCGGCCACGGCCTTCGCCGGGCAGGCCGCCGCGCTGCTCGCCGAGTGCGCGGCGCACCCGCCGGCCGCACTGAAGTCGGGTGGGATCGGGACCCGCGAACTGGCCCGCATGGGCAAGGCCGTCCAGTGCGAGGAGCCCGTGGTCCGGATGGTGCTGGAGAGCGCCTACGCGGCCGGGCTCCTGGCGTACGAGGGCAGGGCGCTGCTGGTCACGGCGGCGTACGACGCCTGGGCCGGGCAGGAGCCCGCCGACCAGTATCCCGTACTGCTCCAGGCCTGGTGGGAGCTCGGCTGCACCCCGTCGGGCTCGCGCGACGACGAGAACAAGGCGGTGCCGGCGGTGGGCCGGACCCCTCCCTGCGCCGGTTGCCTGGCTGCCCGGCAGGGGCTGCTGACCGCCCTCGCGGACCTGCCTGAGGGGTACGGCGTGCGCGATCCGGCCGACCTGGGTGACCGTATCGCCTGGCAGCGTCCTTTCGCGGACGAACTCCCGCAGGACGCGACACCGTTCGCCGGGCTGATCCGGGAGGCCGAGCTCCTCGGCGTGCTCGGGCGCGGCGCCCTGTCCTCGCTCGGAGCCGCCCTGACCTCGGACGATCCCGCCATGCTGCGCGACCGGGCCGCAGGTCTGCTGCCCACCGCCACCGGCACGGTCCGCCTCGGCGCGGACCTGACCGCCGTGGTGACCGGTCAGCCCACCGCCGGCCTGGCGGCACTCCTGGACGCGCTCGCCGACCGGGAAACCCGCTCGGCCGCCTCCGTGTGGCGATTCAGTACGGCCTCACTGCGCCGTGCCCTCGACGCGGGACGCACCGCGGACGGCATGAGGACCGATCTGTCCGCCGTGACAGACGGACCACTGCCGCAGCCCCTCGGCTACCTGATCACCGACGCGGCGCGCCGTCACGGGCAGGTCCGCGTGGCCCCGGCGGCATGCGTACTCCACAGCGACGACACGGCGCTGCTCGGCGAGATCACCGCACACCGCGCGCTGTCCGCACTCGGCCTGCGCAGGCTCGCCCCGACTGTCCTGCTCTGCCGCCTCCCACTGCCCGAGACCCTGGACGCACTGCGCGCCGCGGGATACGCCCCGGCGGCCGAAACGGACGACGGCACGGTGCGCCTCGAACGCCCCGAACGGCCCCGCGCCACACCCCGCCCCCTCCCCCGCCCACGCCGCACCGCGACACGACCCCAGCGCCGACCCCCGGAGCTCGCGGTCCGCCTGCTGGCCGCCCCCGACCGAGCGCCTCACCCCGATCCGGAGCAGGGCATCCCTTTCCAGACCGACACCGAGGAGATCCTCGCGGGCTGGGCGAAAGCACTGACGCTCACCGACATCCGGCAGCTCGCGCATGCGATCCACGAGAAGGAACCGCTCACCATCGAGTACGTCGCGTCGTCGGGCAACCACACCATCCGCACGCTCAGCGCCCTCAGATTCGACCCGCCTCTTCTCTACGCCTACTGCCACCTGCGCGAGGACGAACGAGTCTTCAGCCTCTCCCGTATCCATGCCGTCATGCCCGCCTGACGGACTCCGGCCGGGCGGCGCGCCCCAGTAGCCTGACCCGGTGGCATCATCAGACGTCCTGTCCCGAGCCCTGTACGCCCCCGCCGACCCGCCACTGCGGCCGCTCCCGCCTCCTGTGGCAGATCTCCTCCGCTCCCTCAACGCTCCGCCGCGGCTGGCTGCCCATTTGCGTGCCGTCCACGACGTAGCACTTCAACTGGTCGACTGGGCAGAGCATCGCTATCCGGACCTCACTGTCGACCGTGAAGCTGTTCTTTTCGGAGCAGCGACACACGACATCGGCAAAACGGTGCACATCGCCGAACTGTCCGGACCCGGCTCATCGCACGAAGAGACCGGGCGGGAACTGCTGTTGGCCCACGGATTCGACCCAGATCTCGCCCGCTTCGCCGGCACCCACGCCGCATGGACCGATCCCGATGTGACCCTCGAAGACCTGCTGGTGAGCACAGCCGACAAGGTCTGGAAGAACAAGCGCGTCTCAGATCTCGAAGACCTCGTCATCTCACGACTGGCCCGAGCGACAGGCAGACAGCCGTGGGAGGAGTATCTCGCCCTCGACGAACTGCTCGGTCGCGTCGGCAACGGAGCCGACTGCCGACTTGCCTTCCAAGCGTCCTTCCCGGTGTACGTCTAGAGGTCACCGTGTCTGTCGCATCGACCTCAACGTGTCCCGGCAAGCAGCGGTGTGATGAGTGTGGCGGGGTCGGTGCCGACGGGCAGGTCGCTGACCTGGCCGTCGCCCACCTCGATAACGCGCCACGTGCCGTCCGTACGCTGGGCGAGGTCGGTGGTGACGAACCGGCAGGCCAGCGCGCGCACCGCCGGCCGGATGCTGTCGAGGGCGGGCCGGGGCCGCAGACCGGGGGTGTCGGGGTGGGCGGTGCTCAGCACCGGTTCGCCGTCCAGCCACCACACCCTGGCTTCGCCGGCCGCCCGACGGAGCGGCTCGAAGGCGCGCAGCACGATGCCGCCCGCCAGGGTGTCTTCCTGGAGTTCGACGAAGCGTGCCACTACCCGGTGTACGGCGGCGGTGTCGGCGAGGTCAGGCAGGTAGCAGGCCTGGTCCCAGTCGTGCTTGCGGGACTTGACGTAGTCCTTCACGATTCCGGGCCCGGCCGGAAGGGTCGCGGCGACAGCGGCCAGCACCGTGGGTGGGGGCGGCTGGTACGGGGCGCAGGCCGTCCACGCGCTGGTCGGGGTGACATCGGCGAAGGCGTCGTACCAGCCGGGCAGTTCATGCGCCCTCCGGTACATCGGCGGGCCGGTGCACAGGCGGGCGCCGCGAACGGCCAGCGCCGCGTCCAGGTCCGCGTAGGCCGCCGCGGGGATCATCCAGCCCCGGTACCACGCCGGCCCGAGGCCCTGCGGCACGCGGCGCACGGCTTCGTCGGCGCGGCCGGCGAGCAGGGCGTCGTGGTCGATCAACGCCACCGTCGCCCCGGCGAGCCGGGCAGCCGCGGCCTGTGGGGCGAAGTGCGGGTCACAACGGGTGGGGCGCAGCGGGTCTGCGCACAGCAGCAGGGAGGCGGTCACCGGCCCACCGTAGAGGGGCCGGGCCTCGCTACGGTGAGAATTACCGCGGTCAGGTACGTCGATGGCGGCTTACCCAAGCCTGTGGGAACGGCGGTAGTGGCGCGGCGGCCACGGGCCCCCGCGCCACTGGTGTCGTGTTTCGGGTGTTCGGGAGTCAGCTCGTACTGCAGGAGACGGCCGGCCAGGTCCAGTTGCCGTTGGACTGGATGGTGACGCCGAAGTTGTTGCCGCTGCCGTTGGGTTTGGCGGTCAGCACTTGGGCACTGGGATAACCGGCGCTGATGTTCCAGGTCGAGAGCACCTTCGCCGGGGAGGGAACATTCATCGTCACGGTCCAGTTACTGGAACCGGAAACCGAGACGTTGAGGTTGTACCGGTCGCTCCACTGCTGGCCCGCGGACAGAGTCGCGGAGCAGCCACTACCACCACCGCCGCCACCGCCGCCGCCACCGCCGCCCGAACCGGCGTCGCCGACAGTTATGTTGGAGTTCCCGCTGCTCTGGTATCCCTCGCTCGCGAGAATCATGTAGTTGAAGGTGCCCAGGTTCATGCCGGCGCCTGCCCAGGCGTCGAAGTGGTTGCCGGTGGTGATGGTTCCGCCGGTCCTCTTCGACTGCCGCACACTCCAGTACTGGTCGAAGGTGCGAATGCCCTCGATGGAGGGGGCGTTGTATCGCGTCGTCTTGTAGATGTCGTACGTGCCGCCGTCGCTGGTGATGGTGCCCTTGTACGTTCCCGTGGGCCGGTACGTGCCCCAGTTGTCGACGATGTAGTACTCCACGAGCGGGTTGGTGGTCCACCCGTAGAGAGTCAGGTAGGCGTTGCCGGACGGGTTGAAGGTGCCCGAGTAGGTCACACTGCGGCGTCCGCCGGTGCTCCAGCCCTTGCCGAGAACAAAGTTGCCGGTGTTGCTCCACGAGGTGCTGTAGTTGCCACCGGAGGCCAGGTTCATGGAGACCGACCCGCCCCTGTCGGTCCAGAACGAGTAGTAGTAGCCGTTGTTGGTGCCGGTTTGGTTTGTGGTGATGACCGTGTCGGCGCTGGCGGTGCCGGGCAGGGTCAGCGCGGCCACAGCGACCAGCACTGTGGCGCAGGCACTGGTGATGAGCAGCCTTAAGCGGCTGAGCGTCCCGAAGGGGCCGCGCCTGCGGCTCGTCGAGGGTGCGGGGGCGTCGTTCATGTGTGTGCTTCCTCCTCGTCCTCGTGAGGGCGGTCGGGGCCAGGCAGCGTGACACGACCCTGCGAGGTTGTCGCTGAACAGACGACGGCCTGGCTTGCCGGTCGTCGTGCGCTCGGCGACCGGAGGACCGGGTCACCGTGGCGACCCGGATCAACAGTGGTTGAGCTCCGCCAACGGCGACAGTGTTGGCCTGACCCTGTCAACTGTCAATAGTTTCGGCGGTGATTGCGAAACCTTTGCGGAGTCAAGGCCCCTTGAAACAGCCTTCATCCTGGTCAAATGACCATCCCCGACCACTCCAATCGGGTGATGGTTAAAACTCTCGCGTGTCACGAGAGCCAGTCCAAGGCATACCCTCATCGAAAGTTTCGAAGCTTTTTCGGATAATCCCGCACGGCGACGTGGTGGGCATCTTCCCCTGATGACTCGGCGCCTGCGGCGCTGTCGACAGCCATCGAGCCGCCTGAGCGGGCGCCCAGCTCCGCTCTGCTCGATCCCATCCGACGTCCTATGACGCCGGAGGCGCTACTCGCCGGGTCGCAGACGAGTGGACCGGGTCAACCTCATCCGCCACGGCCCGGGGCGTCCGCCACGCGCGCCGCCGACCCGGCGGTGTGGCTCCGGACCGCACAGCGCCCAGGCGGCGAGCACGGCGGCCAGAACGCCGCTCCACAGCAGGTGGGCGTCCTCCCAGCGCGGGTCGCCCAGCGGTACGAACAGCGCGAAGGGTGGCGGGAGAAGCACACCGGCCATGACCGGCAGCACCAGCGCGGTGCCCGCCACGGCCGGTCCGGGTACCTGCACCGCGCTGAACCGCACCACCGCCGCGGCCAGCGCGAGCGCCAGCCCGGACAGTGCGCCGGCCTCGACCGTCACCGCCCCCGACGGCAGTGCGGCCCATCGTGCGGCGTCGGTGCCCGCCCGTACGACACCCAGCACCGCCGTCCACCATGCCGCGCCCACCAGCAGCACCACAGCCGCACGCAACGCCTGCCGCAGCGGGCGCGGTACAGGAGGCACTCCGGTGGTGTGCCGGGCCGGGTCGTCCAGGACGAACGCCATCCCCACCGCCCCGCACAACGCGGCCACCCGCACCACGTTGACCAGCACCGCCGCCGAAAACTCCGTCGAGAACAGCACCGGTACCGCGGCGATGACCAGTCCCAGCCCCCAGCCGGCGGCGAGCAGCGTCCACGGCAGCGACCGCACCGTGGGGCGCATCAGAGCCGCTGCCACCATGATCCGCTGCCTCATGCGCACTTCCACTCGCGGTCGTCAGCCGTCTCCGCCGGGGCGGTGACGCCCAGCAGAGTGGCCGCGCGGTCGGTGGTCGTACCGGGGGCGGAGAGCTCCGCCCAGGACGCCTTCACCTGGCGCGCCACCGCCCCCTGGGGCTCGGCGAGCAGCCGCTGGATCACGGCGTATTCGCGGCCCCGCAGGTGGATCGGGTCGACCGGAGCCAGAATCATCCCGGGGCTGCCGAAGTTGTCCCCGGTCCTGGCGAACATGGCCTCGCCGTTCCGGGTCGCGCGGATCGCCAGCCAGACCATCAGCACGCTCTGCGAGCCACAGTGCGCTCCCCGGTACTGCTCGTCCCCCACCACCAGGCCCCGGGCCACGCTCGCCGCGAACTCCAGTTCCCGCTCGCCGCCCCACGCCGTGCTCGCCGTCAGCTCCCCGGGCGCGGCGGGGGAGAGTTCCGCGATGCCCGACGGTCCGTCGAGGGCGGCGACCTTCTGCCGTACGGTCAGTGCCCGCGTCGTCTCCGGTCCGCCGGCCAGCGACCGCACCTTGTCCGCCACCCGCGCCCACTCGTCGATCCAGGGCGTGAACTCGGGGAAGGCACAGTACGTCGTCCCCCCGCGCCGCTCGCACTCCTGCACCGCCACCGGAGTACGAGTCGCCACCTCACGTGCCTCCCGCACCGCGTCCGACGGCGCCATGCCCTGGAACACGACGGCGGCCACGACCGCGCCGAGTGCCCCCAGGGCGGTGGCTCGTACGACCCGCCCCCGGCCGCCACTCGCCCGTACCGCTCCCGCCGCCGCCAGCACCGAGAGCGCCAGCAGATACAGCGCGTGCCATCCCGCGGGCCGCCCCAGCAGGTCGGACGGAAGCGGCCGTGCGCCCTCGTCGAACACCACCGGGGCCATCCCGCGCAGCCACGCCACGGTCCCCGAGGAGGCCGCGAAGATGAAGATGCCCGCCAAGAAGGCGACCGCGGCCAGCGGAGCCGCGAAAGCCGCCCGGACCACCCGGCCGAGCAGCACCCCCAGGACCGCGGGCAGAAGTATCAGCAGCGGCCCCGTCAGCAGTTCGAACAGCGACCCGTGGCCCACCGCCCCGGGCTTCAGTGCCGCTGCCGTGAACTGCCCGGCCACGATCAGCGCCCCCACCAGCACCGTCGGCAGCACCGACAGCACATGCGCACAGGTGCGCTGCCACGGCTCCAGTACCATCACCCCGAAATACCCGTCCGTGCCGTGCCGATGTGAGCGCAGTACTGCCAGGTTCGCGGCGATCATCACCACCAGGCCCAGCATCAGCTGTCCCAGTTGTGTCTCGCGGTCGATGTCCTGCAGTACCGGATAGTCGTCCTCCGGCGCGCTGCCCGGCCACAGCAGGAAGGTCAGGTACGCCACCGAGGCGGCCAGCACCAGGGGATGCGACAGCAGGCGCCGTGCCTCCACCCGGGCCAGCGCGAGCACCGCCCGCCGTCCGTCCGCGGTCGGCGCCGGGGGCGGCGCCGTGACCGGGGCCTCGGTCACGGCCGTCATGCCGCCACCTCCGACACCGTGTCGCCGCCGAGCGTCAGCAGATAGCCGTCCTCCAGCGTCGGCTCGACCAGCCGGGCGCCCGCCGGCGGATCCCCGACGTTACGGAATTCGCCCGTCCCGGTGCGCCATCCGGCCCGGGCGCCCGGCTGCCGCTCCCCGCTGCTCCACACCCGGCCATCGGCCACCGCGGTCAGTTCCGCGGGTGTGCCGTCGAAACGCACCCGGCCCTCGGCCATCACCACCACCCGGCGGCACAGCATCGCCACGTCCTCCGTCTGGTGGGTGGACAGCAGCACCGTCCGGCCCTCGCCGGCCTCCGCGATCAGCTCCCGGAACCGCATCCGCTGCTCCGGGTCCAGCCCGACCGTGGGCTCGTCCAGAACCAGGAATCCCGGATCGCCGACCATGGCCGCCGCCAGCGCCACGCGCTGCCGCATGCCACCGGAGAGTTTCCGTATCCGCTTGCCGCGCACATCCGCGAGACCGACCGCGTCGAGGACCCGCCGGGCCTCGGCGTGCCGGACCCGCCGGTCCGTCAGTTCCTTGAGGATCGCCACGTAGTCGATGAACTCGAAGGCGGTGAAATCCGGATGGAACCCGGGATTCTGCGGCAGATAGCCCAGCGTCCTTCGTGTTTCCCGCCGTCCATGGACCGTGCTCGGATCGTGCCCGAGTACGGTGAACGCTCCGTTGTCCGGCGGCGTCGCCGTCGCCAGGATCCGCAGCAGCGTCGTCTTGCCCGCACCGTTCGGCCCGAGCAGGCCGGTGACACCTTCGGTGAGCAGCAGCGTCACCTCGTCCACCGCCCTTGTGCCGCGATAACTCAGGGTCAGCCCGGCGGCCGAAACCGTGGGTGGTGTCATGACAGCCTCCTGGCTGCGAATCGAAGGGATCGAAGGGATCGAAGGGAAGGATCGAGAGCACGACCGCTGTCGAAGCGGTCCCGCGCCGCCACCAGCAGTACCGTCGCCACCACCGTGACCACCGCCGCCGCGCCCTGCCCAGCGGCGGTGAACGGCACCGGTGTACCGGACGCCAGCAGGTGGTTCAGCACCACGAGGGCGGTCCAGCCGCCACCGACCAGCGTCGGCGCGAGTACCGGCCCCAGCCGGGCCATCAACGCGACCCCCGTCGAGGTCAGCGCGAGGGCCGGCAGCAGCCAGCCGAGCGCCGCCAAGCCGAACGACGGCAGCGCCAGGCTCGCCAGCCCGCTCAGTGCCGTCGTCGTCGACAGCACGGCGACCGTCCGTACCATCAGCAGGCGGAAGGTGTGCATCGGCGCGACCACTGCCATCTCGTACGTCGGGTCCAGCCCCGGCCCGAACGACACCGCCACCCCCGCCAGCGGCAGCAGCGGCGCCGTGGCCAACAGCATCAGCGGCGACGCGGCCAGACCCACGACGACCGCGAGCAGCAAGGTGAGTACCACGGCCCCGAGCCACGAGCGGCGCAGCACCGGTGTCGCCGCGAGCAGCCGCGCGGTGTGGTCGGCGACCCCCACCCGGGTCAGCAGCGACTCGACCGGACCGGGCCTCGGGGCATCCAGCTCGGCGTCCAGACGGGCCCAACCGGCGCTGATTTCGGCGGGCGGGACATGTGCCGAGAGCGCCGCCCGGCAGTCGGCGCAGGCGGCGAGGTGAGTCTCGACGGACCACAGCCGGGCCGGCGCCAGAACCCCGTGGGCGTACTCCCGCAAGTCCCCGTCATCCGCGTGCCAACTCATACCAGCCCTTCCCGCAGTTGCCTTCGGGCGCGCATGGCCCGGGTCTTGACCGTGCCCGGCGGGATACCGAGCAGGACGGCCGCCTCACGTGTCGTCAGGCCGTCGATCACTGTGGCCTGCAACACCGCCCGCAGCTCCGGCGAGAGCCGGGCCAGCGATCCCGCAAGGTCGCCGTGCTGCACCTGGGCCAGCACATGTTCCTCAGCGGACGCCTCATCGCGATGGCGCAGCCGCGAGAGCGCCTGGCGCAGTCGGCCACGGGCCCCGTCGCCACGCAGCGCGTCCACCAGGCGGCGCGACCCGATCCGCCACAGCCAGCCAGCCACGTCACCGTCACGGTGATAGCGGGCAGCTCCCCGCCACACGTCCAGGAACGCCTCCTGTACGACGTCGTCGACCAGCGCCGGATCGGCGCACCGCCCGCGCAGCCGCAGCACAAGCCACGGTGCGTAACGGCGGTACAGCTCCTCGAAGGCACGACGGTCCCCGTCCGCGACGGCCCGCAACAGTTCGGCGTCGCCCGGACTCCCCCGGTTCATTTCGCTCACACACCCTCATCGGACGAGACACCCCCAGCGGTTCACGCAGGGGCTCCATCGTCGGCTTCAGGGGCGCCTACCGTGCCCGACGGTGCTCCGTGCGGGCGTCCTTGACTGTCGCGAGCCACCGGGTCCTTCGGCGGTGGGCGGCGCCGGCCACCATGGAAACCGACCACCACTGACCTTGACCGATGCAGCCGTTCTCGGCGCCGTGCTCACGTCGGCCCGCCGATCAGCCTCCGCTCGATGCGACGGGATCCCATTCGGTGGCTATGGAACCGTCCAGCTCCCAGCCGTACCGCTCCAGACTGTTCCCTTCCTCCATGCGTCCCCACTCGCGCAACATGCCGGCGGCTGCGGCCAGGGCTTGTTCTTCGCCCGCGAACGCCGCACGGCGGTACCAGGTCAGCGCGTCGTCGACGCGGCCCTGCGCGTGCAGCATGTACGCCGCCGCCGTCAGAGCGTGAACATCCCCGCCCGCAGCGGCTCGCTCGTACCAGGCTATGGCCAGGTCTACGCTGCCGCTGTCGGCCAGTTCCCCCGCAGCAAATGTCAGGGCCCACTCAATGCCTTTGGCAGCGGCTTTCGTGTAGTGGTCGAGGGCCTCCTCCAGTCGGCCCGCTCGCGCCAACAGGGACGCCGCCTCGCACAGGGCCAGGGCATCGCCTGCTTCGGCGGCCTGCTGGTGTGCCTCAATGGCCTCCTCGATCCGCCCCTTGTCCGCCAGCTCCGAGGCGGCCCGCCGCAGCGCTTCCGCAGGGCCGTTGTCACGATCCTTCAGGACATTCGAACCGCGCGCCGCCTGAGAGAGGGGGGCCCGCTCGACAAGTCGTCGGCTCAGGGCTGCCGCCTCGTCGGATCGCCCGTACTTCACGAGCATGTCCGCAGCCGCGTACAGGGCACCCGGGTATCCGGCCGCGGCGGCCCGCTCGTACCAGGCAAGCGCCTCGTCGGGCCGGTCACTGGCTGCCAGCATGTCCGCGGCCGTCCTCAGTGCCTCGGTGTCCCCGCTCTGTACTGCTCGTTCGTACCAGACAAGTGCCTCGTCCACGCGGCCTTCGGTGTGCAGTGCGCGAGCAGCTGAGCCGAGCGCGACAGGATCGCCGGCGTCGGCAGCCCGCTCGTACCGGACGAGCGCGTCCGCCAGGCGGCCCTCGGCGTACAGCAGGTCGGCCGCAGTGCTCAGGGCTGCGCGATCACCCATCGCGGCAACCCTCTCGTACCACGCGATCGCCTCCTCGACCCGTCCCTCAGTGGCCAGGAAACTGGCGGTCCTGCGCAGTACCTCGATCTTGCCGGAGGAGGCGGCACGCTGGTGCCAGTCGATCGCGTCCTCCAGGCGTCCCCGCGCGATCTGGATGTTCGCCGCCCACCGCAGCGCCTCCAGATCCCCGGTGCGTACCGCCTTCTCGTACCAGTGCAGGGCTTCGTCCAGTCGGTCTTCGCGCTCCAGCATGTTCGCCGCCCAGCGCAGTGCGTCGTCGTCACCCGCCACGGCTGCCCGCTCGAACCAGTCGAGCGCCTCGTCAGTGCACCCGGCGAGGTCCAGCATGTTGCCCGCCCAGCGCAGTGCCTCCGGCGTGCCCGCTCTCCTGTACCAGTCGAGTACGCGTGACACGTCACCGCTGAAGGCCTGATGCGTGGCCACCCATCGGAGTGCTTCGGCGTCACCCGCTGCGGCAGCCCGCTCGTACCAACCGGTGGCTTCCTCTGTCCTGCCCAGTCCGATGAGCATGTTGGCGATGCCCCGCAGGGCTTCCACGTCACCGGCCGCCGCGGCGCGTTCACGAAGGAGTAGCGACGTGCGGTACAGACCTCGCTTCTGCGCGGCCGAGCCGAGTTGAGCTGCGGACGCCGGGCCGGTGTGATGCAGTGCGGCGTACCAGAAACCCACGGGAATCGGCGCCGCGCCGCGGGCACGGCGGGCATGCTGCTCCAAGTAGTCGGCCAGCCGGTAGCGCGTGTCCCCCGGTTCGGCCCGCCCGGCACGGGGGCGGATCCGGGTCAGTACGCCCCGGGCGCCGCGCACCGGTCTGGCGCAGTAGGCCAGTGCCTGCTCCAGCCAATCCTCAGGCAGCAGGTCCCACTCCTCGTCTTCGAAGTAGGCCTCGGCCGCAGCCGCGAGGAAGGCCTGGGGTAGTGCAGGACCGTGTTCGAGCCGCCGGGCATCCATGGCCACCGTCAGCAGAGCCTTGGCACCCGCGGGTGCCGCCTCGAAGCGGTCGAGGAGTGTGGGAGCCCCGGCAAGGTACTGCGTGATGCCGCCGCCCGCGGCCCGCTCGGCAGCGATGGCCAGGCGCGGGTCTGCGGCTGCGGCGCTCTTCAGGTCGTGCATCGCGGCTCCGTCGAAGTGCCCGGGCACCGCGATCTCGCGCCCGGTGAGCAGCAGTCGGGCCTGCGCGTGCGGGTTCTTCTCCTGGGCGAGCGGCTCGGTCATCAGCGTGGCCCGGTATTCCGGCCACATCGTGCCGAGGACGAGGACGGGTCCGCGCCGACGGTCCCGCAGCAACTCGCGCAGGCCCGCGGCGATCTCTTCGCCCGCCGGATTTCCCGGCGTCAGGAGGTAGTGCTGCGACTCATTGAGCCAGACGACCGTGTGCGGACCTACGCGGTGCAGTGCGGCCTGCGCCGCCCTGGGCCGTTCCGGGTCGATGGGATGCCATAGGCGCCATTCGTCAGGCAGGGTCTGCACGGCTTCCCAGCACGCCCGGGTTTTGCCGGTGGAACTGCCTCCGACCAGCATTGCGATCGTGCTGTTGCCGACGACTGCCTCGTCGACCACATCCCGCAGGAGGTCGTCGTGGGGACGCCGGACATAGGCAGGCAGCAGGGGGAGCGGCTCGCCGACCGGGCCGGGCACCTCGATGGCGCGATGCACCTCCAGGTCCCAGGGATCGACCAACTCACGAATAGGCCGGCCCAGCGGGCGCTCAAGTTTGGCATCCGTCCATAACTGAGTGGCGCGGTGTGTGAGTTGCCCTGCCTGCTCCGGTGGAACGCCTGTCCATCTGTTCAGAACCGAGACCAGGGCACACACATCCGCCAGCTTCGGCGGCACGTCGGACGAGCTGAGGATGCGCTGGATGGTGTCACGGGACGGTGCGCAGCTGAGGGAGTCGTCGCCCGCGATGGCTGCGGCCATCTGGTCGAGGGTCGGGTTCCCGGCCGCGAGGTAGAGCTCGTAGAGAAGTTCCTTCAAATCACGCAGCGGTCCCGGAGCCACCTCCGGACGGCGCAACGAGCGCCCCGAGCCGACGGTCCGCACCCCATCGCCCTTCATCCGCACCATCTTCCCTCACGCCCGTCCGTACTTCTGCGTCGCCAGTCTGCTGGGCTCGTCAGGAGGGCGTACGTGAAAACGGCATCCTACGGCGGCACCTCGCCGAGGAGATGCCCTGATTCCGCGGCCCCGCCCCGCGGTGGGTGTCAGCGCGCCGTCTCAGCTCGTCCGACAGCCTGCGACCGCCTGCCATGCGGGCAGCGCTGAACAGGCCTGATGCGACAGGGGATTGGTACCTCGTCGCAATTCGGAGTGGATCTTCTCCGAGCCCGCACGGTGGTCCTCAAGCCGGCCGGCTGTTCACGACCGATCTCACTCAGCCCAGGAGGGCACCATGTCCAGGACTCGTCTGACCCGCCAGGAACGCGTCAAGATCGCCTGCGCGGCAGTCGGCGGAGTGATGTCCGGCATCGCACGGACGCTCGTCGGCTGGCTGATCAGGCAGCACAGCTGAGGGCGGTCCGATCCCGGCCGCATGTGGCCGGCCGCCGACGCTGTGGATGATCTGGCCGCCGGCCGCGTGCTCGTAGAAGTCGCCGACCGTGATGACGTCCTGGACCTGCTCGACGAGGTCGTCCTTGGCCGGCTCGGACTGCGGGTCCATACGGAATTCACGATGGCCACCGACCGCCCGGCCCGCGTCGCGTCCGTCCGGACCATCATCGCCCCGCCGCCAGGGCTGACCGAGCAGCAGCGCGCGGCCCTGCTCGCCGTCGCCTCGCACTGCACCGTGCACAACACCTTCCACCAGCCGCCCGAGACCGGCGACGCGCCGTCCCCGCTCCCCCCTCCTGGAGCGCATCCACCGGGGGATCGTCGGCCACGACGAGGTGATGGGCGGGCCCTACTGCCCTCGGCGCGTCGTTTACGCGGACTGCACCGCCTCCGGCCAATCGCTCGACTTCGTCGAGGACTTCATCCGCGACCATGTCCTGCCGCGCTACGCCCATACGTACACCGCGAGCTCCAGCACCGGGCTGCAGACGACCGGGTTGCGCGAGGACGCCCGCCGGATCATCCGTAACTTGGTCGGCGGCACCGACGACGACATCGTCATCCTCTGCGGATCCGGCGCCACGGCCGCGGTCACATGCAACGCGGCTCCGCCGCAGTGCCCGGGCACTGCGATCTCGCGCCCGGCGAGCAGCAGCCGGGCCTGCGCGTGCGGGTTCTTCTCCTGCCCGAGCGGCTCTGTCATCAGCGTGGCCCGGTACTCCGGCCACAGCGTGCCGAGGACCCGGATATCCGGTTACACGTCACGCGCGCAGCGGAAGCCGAGGTTTCCCGCGGTGCTGTCGGGAGTGTTGGAGCTACGGGCGGCGACGCGGTAGCGGTTGCAGTAGGAGTGATGGCACATGTATGAGCCGCCACGGGTGACCTTGGCCGTGCCGCCGGCCGGGCCGACGGGGTTGGTGCGTGTCGTGGCGGTGTGGTCGGTGTGCCACCAGTCGGCGCACCATTCCCACACGTTCCCCGCCACGTTGTACAGGCCGAACCCGTTTGGTTCGAAGGCATCCACCGGGGCAGTGGCCCGATAGCCGTCCTCGGCTGTGTTCTTGCTCGGGAATCGCCCCTGCCAGATATTGCAGCGGTGCTCGCCTCCGGGCATGAGCTCGTCCCCCCAGGGGTATCGGCGCTGCTCAAGCCCGCCCCGGGCCGCGTACTCCCATTCGGCCTCCGTCGGAAGCCGGGTGCCGGCCCACCGGCAGTAGGCGATCGCGTCGTTCCAGGACACATGGACCACGGGATGACCGAACCGTTCGGCGAGCCCGCTGCCCGGCCCCTGCGGTGCCTTCCAGTACGCGCCGGGAACCCCGCACCACCAAGGCGTCTGCTCCGGCCGTGCCGCACCGCGACGGAGCGCGGCCGGCAGGAACCCGGCGAACACATACGACCAGCCGAACCGCTCGGCCTCGGTGACATGGCCCGTGGCGTCCACGAACTCGGCGAACCGCTCGTTGGTCACCGCGTGTACGTCGATCCAGAAGGGCGCGAGAGTCACCTCGCGTACAGGACCCTCACCGTCGGAGCGGAAGCCTTCCGCGTCCTCGGTGCCCATCAGGAACGTACCGCCGGACAGTCGCACCATGCCCCCGGTGCCCATGCCCGCGGTGCCGCCGGTCCGGAAACCCGGCGCGAGTTCGACGGATGCGGCGCCGGCGCCGCGTGAGGGCGAGCAACAGGCCTTCACCTCAGGTGCCGCTGCCGTGTCCGCATCCGTTTCTGTGTCGTTCATGGTCTCCCTGCCTGGCGTACGTGGCGGACTCGGCGGCGACTATACGAGCACAGACACTGTCCCGGCGAGGGGTTCAGCAGCCTGGAAAATTCTTTTTTCCGGACTGTTGACGAAAACATGAAGTCGTCCGCATGCTGTGCTGCATGCAACATCACGACAGCCCCTTGGCACGGCTTCGGCGGGGGCACGAGGACCGCGTACTGGACCTGCTGCGCAAGCACGGCCCGCTCAGCCGGGGCCAGCTCGGCAAACAGAGCGGGCTGTCCCGCACAACCCTCTACGACATCATCGCCGAGCTCGTGACCAGCGGCGCCATTGTCGTCTCCGCACCGAACCCGGCGCTGCGCAAGCGTGGCCGACCGGTGGAGACGCTGGCCCTCAATCCCGAGGCCGGCCAGGCGATCGGCATCGACTTCGCCCGGCGTGCGGTGCATGTGGCCTCGGTCAATGTCGCACACGAGGTCATCGGGTCGGCGAGCGAGCCGCACGCCGCGGATCTGCCCTGGGAGGAGCAGGTCGACATCGCCGAGCGCCTGATCGCCACACTGGCCGAGGGGACGCTGCGGCTCGGCGCACTCAGCGCGATCGGCGTGGGCGTGGTCGGTCCCGTCGGTCCCCCGGGTGCCGAGGTCACACACGCCAACCGCATCAATGGCCTGCCCGGACTCCTGGGCAAGCGGTTCGGGGTGCCGGTGCTGCTGGACAACAACACCAGGCTGGCCGCGCTGGCCGAGTCGGTGTGGGGTGCCGCGGCCGGCGACGAGGATGTGCTGTATCTGCGGCTGTCACACGGTGTCGGTGGCGGCCTTGTGGTGGGTGGCTCGCTGCACCGCGGTGTCGACGGACTGTCCGGCGAGTTCGGTCACATCACCGCCGAGACGGCCGGGGAGCGCTGCGAGTGCGGCGGAACCGGGTGTCTTGAGACCGTGGCCTCGATCGGCGCGGTCCTCGACTCCTATCGCGCCGCGGGCGGGCGTGCGGACGATATCGCCGCCTTTCTGGCAGCGTCTCAGGCCGGCGACTCGGTGGCACATGCCGTGCTGCGCCGGGTCGGCACCCGGATCGGCACCGTGCTCGCCGCGGTGTGCAATGCGATCGGCCCCGGCGTGATCGTGATCGGCGGTGAGCTGGCCGAGGCCGGCGCGGCGCTCATCGAACCGGTCGAAGAAGCCATCGGCACCCACATCCTGCCACTCTCGCGGCACCGGGTCGATCTGCGCCGGGCGACTCTCGGCGAGGTCGGCGGCGCGCTCGGCGGTATCGCCCTTGTGCTGCACGAATCCCCCCTTCTCTCCCGCTACCCCGCACAGCCGGGCCCTGAGGAGCACGTATGAACCAGACGAGGCTGAACCAGACGAGGCATCCATGGCCGTGATCACCCCACCCGAGAAGAAATCCGCGCCACCCTCGGAACGGCGGGCCGTACGCCGCTCCCGACATCCCCTCGTACTCAATCTGATCGCCCTCATCATCGGCCTGGCCGTGTGGGCCCTGGCGTCGCTCGGTATCGACAATCTGCCAGGACCACGCCCCGTGGTGAAGGAAGCCGGCGAAATGATCGCCGACGGCACTCTGCTGGATGACTCGCTGGCCAGTCTGCGCCGGGTCCTCCTCGGCTTCGCACTCGGTACGGCACTGGCCATTCCGGTCGGGTTCCTGATGGGCTGGTACCCCACGGCCCGGGGGTTGATCGAACCGTTCATCCAGTTCTTCCGGACGATCCCGCCACTGGCGCTCATCCCGATGGCGATCGTGTTGATGGGCATCGGCGAGACACCGAAGATCGCGGTGATCTTCCTGGCGGCGTTCATGTCCTGCGTGGTGGCGGCCTTCCAGGGTGTGACCGATGTGGACCGGACGCTGATCAATGCCGCGCGGGTGCTCGGAGCATCGGACCGGACCATCTTCGTCAAGGTCGTTGTCCCGGCGTCCACCCCCTTCATCCTCGTAGGGATGCGGATCGGACTCGGCGCGGCCTGGGCGACCGTGGTGGCGGCCGAGCTGATCGCGGCCCAGGAGGGCTTGGGCTACCGCATGCAGTACGCCTCGACGTACTACGAAATCCCCAAGGTGTTCGTGGGGCTGATCACCATCGGCGTGCTCGGGCTGGTCATGGACCGGCTGCTGTTGCTCGCCGAACGACGACTCACCGGTTGGCAGGAGCGCCGATGAAAACCAAGATCTCATTCCAGAACGTGGTCAAGACCTACCCGATGAAGGACACCACCTTCACCGCACTCGACCATGTGTCACTCGACATCGCCGACCGGGAGTTCGTCACCGTCGTCGGACCGTCGGGCTGCGGCAAGAGCACCATGATGAGCATGGCGGCCGGTCTGCTCGAACCCACCGCCGGCCAGGTTCTGGTGGAAGGGAAGCCGGTCGACGGACCGGGACCGGACCGCGGTGTGATCTTCCAGCAGTACGCGCTGTTCCCCTGGCTGACAGTCCGCCACAATGTGGAGTTCGGGCTGAAACTGGCCTCGATCCCCGCCGCCGAGCGCAAGCGGCGGACCGAGCACGCCATCGACCTCGTCGGGCTCGGCGACTTCGCCGACGCACTGCCCAAGACGCTGTCCGGCGGTATGAAGCAGCGCTGCGCCATCGCCCGCGCCTATGCGGTGAACCCGCAGGTCCTGCTGATGGACGAGCCCTTCGGAGCGCTGGACGCGCTGACCCGGGTGCAGTTGCAGGACCAGCTGCTCGACACCTGGAGCCAGGAGCAGCGCACGGTCATGTTCATCACCCACGATGTGGACGAGGCGGTCTATCTGGCCAGCCGGGTGGTCGTGATGGCCGCCAGGCCGGGCCGTATCCACTCGGTCATCGAGGTGGATCTGCCTTACCCCCGCACCGAAGAGATCCGGCTCTCTCCCGAGTTCGGCCGGATCCGCAACGAGGTCTGGCACGCGGTCTATCACCAGACGGCCGCCGCACCCACCGCATGAGTGCCTGAGCATCAGAGCACCGGCACCAGAGCACCAGAGCACCAGAGCACCAGAGCACCAGAGCACCAGCGTCTCAAAGCACCGGCCGTCCGAGCCCCGGCGACTGAGCGCGCTGCCCCTCTACCGAGTTACTCCCGAGAGGACTGTCCCGCCATGCACAGCAGCAGAATCCGGCGTGCCCTCGCGACCGCCTCAGCGGTGACCATGCTGACACTCTCAGTGAACGCATGCTCCGGCGACTCCGCCAATGACACCACCGTCGACTTCGGCTACATCAGCGACTACAACGGCGCGAGCCTGCTGGCGATCGCCGAGAAGCAGGGCCTGTGGAAGAAGGCGGGCCTCACGCCGAAGATCAAGGCCTTCAACAACGGCCCGGTGCAGATCCAGGCACTCGGCGCCGGCGACCTCGACTTCGGCTACATCGGCCCGGGCGCCATGTGGCTGCCTGCCTCCGGCAAGGCCAAGGTCGTCGCGATCAACACGCTCGCGTACGCCGACCGGGTCATCGCCCAACCCGGAATCGACTCGATGAAGGACCTCAAGGGCAAGAAGGTCGGCGTGCCCGAGGGCACTTCGGGCGACATGGTGCTCAACTACGCCCTCGAACAGGCCGGGATGACGGCCAAGGACATCGACAAGGTGCAGATGGACCCGGCCACGATCGTGTCCGCGTTCGCCTCCGGACAGATCGACGGCGCCGGCATCTGGTATCCGCTCATCGACACCGTCAAGGCGAAGGTGCCGGAACTGCGGGAAGTCGCCAGTACCCGGGACCTCGACAGCTCCTTCCCCACCGCCTTCGTCGCGGGCAACAAGGTGAAGCCCGAGTTTTCCAGCAAGGTGGTCAAGGTGCTGCAGGAGGCCAATGACTGGCGGGCCGCGCACCCGGACGAGGCGATCGCCGAGACGGCCAAGCTGCTCAAGCTCGACACGGACAAGGTGAAGTCGGACGCCTCGAACGTGGAGATCCTGACGACCGCCGATCTCGTCGCCAAGACCAAGGACGGCACCGTCGACAAGTGGCTCAACGGGCTGAGCGACTTCTTCGTCCGCACCGGCCAGCTCAAGTCGAGGCCCGACCCGTCCTCGTACTACACGGGCGACCTCTACACGAAGGCAGCTGCCAAGTGAACCTGCTGTTCCTCATGACCGACCAGCACCGCGTCGACACGCTGGGCTGTTACGGCAATCCGCATGTGGCGACCCCCAACCTCGACCGGCTGGCCGCGACCGGCACACGCTTCGACCGGTTCTACACGCCCACCGCCATCTGCACCCCGGCCCGCGCCAGCCTGCTCACCGGCCAGGCCCCGTTCCGGCATCGGCTGCTCGCCAACTACGAGCGCAACGTGGGCTACTTGGAGGATTTGCGCGAGGACGCGTTCACGTTTCCCAGCGCCCTGCGGGAGCGCGACTATCAGCTGGGCCTGATCGGCAAGTGGCATGGCGGCACGCACCGCAACGCCGCGTCGTACGGCTTCGACGGGCCTGACCTGCCCGGCTGGCACAACCCCGTCGACCACCCCGACTACCTGGCCTACCTGGCCGAGCGGGATCTGCCGCCGTACCGGATATCCGAGCCGATCCGCGGCACCACCCCCAACGGCAACCCGGGCAACCTGCTGGCCGCGAGGCTGCACCAGCCGGTGGAGGCGACCTTTGAGTACTACCTCGCCACCCGGGCCATCGAGCAGCTGGACAAGTACGCCGTGGACGGCCGGCCGTTCTTCCTGGCCACCCACTTCTTCGGGCCGCACCTGCCCTATCTGCTACCCGACGAGTACTTCGACCTCTACGCCCCCGACCTGGTCGAGCTGCCCGCGTCGATAGCCGAGACCTTCGAGGGCAAGCCTCCGGTGCAGCGCAACTACAGCGAGCACTGGACCTTCGACACAATCCCGATCGAGGTCACCCGGAAACTGATCGCCGTCTACTGGGGCTACGTCACGCTGATCGACGAGCAGATCGGCCGCATCCTGACCCGGCTCGACGAACTCGGCCTGAGCGACGACACCTCGGTCTTCTTCACCGCCGACCACGGCGAATTCACCGGTGCCCACCGGCTGCATGACAAGGGCCCGGCGATGTACGAGGACATCTACCACATCCCCGGAATCGTGCGTATCCCCGGCGCCGCCCCGCAGGTGCGCCACGAGCTGGTCACGCTCACGGACTGCACGGCGACCATCCTGGAGCTGGCGGGCTGCGATCCCTCGCCCGCGGTGGACAGCCGCAGCCTGGTGCCGCTCGTCCGCGGTGAACACCCGGAATGGCCCGGCGAGCTGGTCGCCGAGTTCCATGGCCATCACTTCCCCTACCCGCAGCGGATGATCCGCGACGACCGCTACAAGCTGATCGTCAACCCCGAGTCGGTCAATGAGCTGTACGACCTGGTCCAGGACCCGCACGAGCTCCACAACCGGTATCCGCACCCGGAAATGCAGCCCGTGCGCCGACGCCTGATGCGCCGTCTGTACGACCTGCTCCGCGAGCGGGGCGACAACTTCTTCCACTGGATGACGCCCATGTACGACATCGGGGCGTCCGACCACGACCCGAGCCTGAGCTCCTTCGAACCGGAAGGAGCCACCGCACCGCTCCCCGTATCAGGTCTCAACGAGAAGATCACGGAGCCGCAGTGAAACGGATATCCAGCACGGATCCGACCGCCTTCACCTGGTCGCAGTCGCCATCGGCGTCCTGACCTTCCCCGCCCCGGTCCTGATCCGGGGAGCCCCGGGCAAGCGTTGTTCGCGGACCCTGGACATCACCACCGCCCTGGATGAGGGAGTCGGCTCCACCAAGGAACGGGACCGGTGCCCCGGTCCCGGCTGCCACCACCACGGCCACCCTGGCCGCCCGCTTCGGAAATGCTTCGGCGCCCGAGCTCGTCAGAGCGTCAGGCGCTCCGGATTATTTTTCCGGGCTGTGAATGAAATCGCCGGGCGTTCACATGCTGTGCATGCCTGCCAGCAGGGCACCGGCGTCCTCGACGACGAAGGAGAACGTGACTGATGACCAGCTCCGAGAACAGGCTGCACATCGACCGACGGTCCTTGTTGGCCGGTGTCACCGGCTCCTTGGGAGTGGCGGCACTGCCCGCGAGCGCTGCGCAGGCGGCGCCGGCGGAGGCCGCGTCGCAGCGGCGCCACCCGTCGAACTGGCCCGCCCCCGAGCCCTACGGCCTCGCGGACACCCGGCTGGACCTGTGGCCGCGTAAGGACAACTCCTTCCTCCTCCCGCTGGAGCTGCGCCCCCGTGACGAGGAGCGCGGCCAGGTCTGGATGCGGGACACCTACGTCAACTGCTTCGTTGTCGACGGTCGTCCTCTCTACGTCGCCACAGGCACCTCCCGGGCGCCCGGGCTCAGCACAGCCGCTCCGTGGAACGACGGCATCTTCGTGTGGGTGGCCCCGTCCCTGAAGGGGCCGTGGCGTCTGGTCGACACGAGCGGCATCCGGCCCGAAGCCGAGCGGGGCAAGGTCTGGTCGCCCGAGTTCGTCGGCGAGAACCGCCCCGGACGCACGGTCGTCGCTCCGTGGCAGGAGTACTGGCACGACGAGCGGTTCGGCAAGCGCGGCGAGGTCTGGGCCCCGGAGCTGCACCACTTCCGGGGCAGGTGGTACATCGTCGCGTGCATGGGAGACCACTCCCAAAAGGTCGGCTCCTTCATGCTGGTGAGCGAGGGCGGGATCGAAGGCCCCTACCGGCTCGTCAAGGGCAACCTCAACAAGCCCTTCGGCGGCTCGCTCGTCGGGGGCCCGGCGTTCATCGAACCCGGCGCCTACCACCACATCGACGGCGGCCTCTACACCGAGGGCGACGACGCCTGGCTCGTGCTGCACAACGACCTGTACGCGAAGTTCCGCGACGACATGGAAGACATCGTCCCGACAAGCAACCTTCCGAAATTCCAGCAGACACCCTACGCACCCGAGCCGTACCTCGAAGGTGCCTCCGTACTCAAGTACAAAGGCAAGTACTACCTCCTCCACGCCGCGTGGTCGCGGACGTCCATCAATCCCGACGGCAGCACGCGCTGTGCCTACGACCCGCCCGGCCCCGGCCGCGTCCAGTACCAGTACGACGCGGTCGTCGCCGTCTCGGACAACTTCGAGGGCCCGTACTCCAAGCGGTGGACCGCGGGCGTCGGCGCGGGCCACAACAACTTCTTCGTGGATCACAGCGGCCACCTGTGGGCGACGTTCTTCCGCAACCCGGCCGCCGGCTACTGGGCCGACCCCTCGCGCATCACCGACGCCGCCGTGCCCGGCGTCGTACGGCTGGAATGGACCGGCCCCACGGGCAATCGCCTGTACGTCCAGCGCCAGAAACAGGCTTGCACGACCGGCGGTTGACCGCCCCCGCGGCAGCCGAGGGCGAGCGGAGGCCGCCGCCCCCGCGCTCGGCCGACATGGTGCACCGGTAGTACGCGAGGGAGGTCTTCACCCCGGGGCTCGCCTTGTCGTCAGTCCTGGTCGGGGGCCAGCCGCAGCGAGATCGAGTTGATGCAGTACCGCTGGTCGGTCGGGGTCGGGTAGCCCTCCCCCTCGAAGACGTGCCCCAGGTGGGACCCGCAGCGGGCGCACCGCACCTCCGTGCGCACCATCCCATGTGAATCGTCGGACACGAGTTCCACGGCGTCCGAGTCGCGTGCGTCGTAGAAGGACGGCCATCCGTGCCTTGCTCCACCCCAGGAACCACGGGAGTTCACACCCGCCACGCTCACACCGAGGCCGCGCGAACGTCGGGCGGCTGCAGCACCTCCAGGGTGCGCCTGAAAGTCATCCGAGTCGCTCGGGAAGATCACCGCCAACTTCCCCTCCCCAGCCGTCGACTCCGCCGCAGTCGCACCGATGGTCCTGCCGCACTCACCGGCCTGATCCGTCGCCGTTGGGTCCCGTCTCGACACCAGCCCCCCGACTGGCACAATGCATCGAACACTCAGGGGTGTTCACGGGGACAGGTGGTGCGTGATGCGGCGTCAGGCATTGGCGGTCGGTATCGAAGGACCTGCCACGGACCCTGCCGACGACTCGCCCCCACGGTGGCAGCAACTCACCTACGCGGCACCGTGCGCGCAGCGGGTGGGTGAAGCGCTGGAGAAGCAGTATGCCTATGTTCTCCTGGACCCTGGTCGCGACCCTGCGGCTACAGCCGTCGCATTGGGGGACGCCCTCACTCAGGCTGTCCGCAGCGAGGCTGACTTCATCGTCATTCATCTCCTCGCGCACGGAGAACCGACCCGCAACGGTCACGGCATCCAGGCGGTGGGTGGGGACGGCCGCCTCACCGAGACGTTGGCCCGTTGGATCGACATGGCAGAGAACCGGGACACGGGCGGCATCGGCGATCCAGCCGTTCTGCTGATCCTCGATCTGTGCCATTCCGGAGCCGTGGTGACCGAGCATCTGCGGTCGCTGGTCCGGCCGGAGCGCCGCCGTGTCTGGGTGCTCGCCGCCTGCCACTCGGAGCAAGATGCCTACGACGGCCGCCTGAGCACCGCCGTCGATGAGGTGCTCCGTGGCTTCGCCTCCGGGGCTCTGAAGCTCGACACGTCGGTGCCATACATCCCGATCGCCCGGTTCTGCCGCGAGGTGGCCCTCCGTGTGGAGTCGCGGAGCACAGCCCTGAATCCGCAATCCGTCGAGCAGCCGCTGGCCGCGCTCGGCGCGGACCTGTCGCATCTGAAGTTTTTTCCCAACCCCGGATACGTACCGGCTAGCGCTCGCAGACTTGCCGGCGTGAATCCTGCTGTGTTCACCCTTCTCGACGAAGTGGCCGACGCCCGCCACTTCGTGATTCGGGCGCATGGCGCCGACAGTGCCTTCGGTGACCTCGGCGCTCCGTCCTTCACCGGACGCAGCAGTGAACTCCGGGAACTGGCAGGCTGGTTGGAGGGCCGTGGGGCTTCGTTGCGCGTGGTCACTGGCGTACCGGGGGTCGGCAAGTCCGCTCTGATCGGTACCTTCGTGTGCGCCGCGCATCCAGTGCTGCATGAGGCCACCGAGCAGTTGTGGCGGCCGTCGGGCGGCGACATTCCCCAGGCCGCCGACGGGCTTGCGATCGTGCATGCCCGGCGGCGCGGTGTCTCAGAGATACTCACCTCGCTCGCCACCCAGTGGGAACTCGGCTCTCCCGGCCACGCGACGATGTGGACAACGGACCAGTTGGTCACTGCATTGCGGGCCAAGCCCGTACCCCCCTGTCTCGTCATGGACGCGGTGGACGAGGCCGAGCACCCGGCCGATCTGGTCAGCGCCGTACTGCTACCGCTGGCGTCGATTCGGCGATCGGACGGATTACCTCTGTGCAGAATGCTCGTCGCGACGCGCCCGGAAGCGGCACTGCGGCCGCTCATCGAGGGGTCCCGTGCACACGATGGACTGATCGACCTGGACGGGGTGTCGCCCCTTCAACTCCGCAAAGACTTGGCTCAGTTCGTGCTGCGCGTACTGCGGCCTCTGCACCCCGGCGTGACGCCCTGGTGCTCACTCGCGGCAGCCGAGAGCCTGGGCAGCACGCTGGCCGACACCTTGTTGAGCGGGTTACGCGATTGGGGCGAGTTCCTTGTCGCCGGGCTCTACCTGCGGCTCCTCCAGGAACAGATGACACCGCCGGAGACGGCCGAACAGGCCGTGCTCCTGGGCGGTGACGTGCCCCGCACGCTCGACGCGGTACTCGACCTCCACCTCCAGCTCGACCCCCGACCGGGCCTGCACGAGCTGCTGGCTGCGCTGGCCTGGGCGGAAGGCGCGGGGATGCCGGAAGACCTCCTCGTCCAAGTCATGAAATCCGATCCGGTTCAGGCCGAGAAGGACCGGGCAAGCATCGGCGATCTGCTTCGGGCCGCGCGTTTCTACATACGCCGCAACGTCGATCGTGAAGGCGCCCCGCTCTACCGGCTCTTCCACCAGGGACTGGCCGACCGCCTCCGCGAACGTCCCGTCCTGGACGCGGTCACCGTATGGGAACGCTTGCTCACGACAGTGCATGTGAGCGGCTCCGGCCGTCGGCGATGGGCGACCGCCGAGCCGTATCTGCTGCGGTACGCCGCACGCCACAGCGCGCTCGCCGGCAAGCTCGACGAACTCCTCAAGGACAGCGAATACCTGGTCCATGCGGACCCGGCCCCACTGGCCGAGGAGCTCTACCACGGTGAACGCGTCCCGCACGGAACGGTCTACCTGACGTCGTACGGAGCCCACCACGACGGACCGCCCGACCAGCGGCGCGACATCCTGGCCGTCGACGCGGCTCGGCAGCAACAATGGCAGCTGGCTGCAGACCTCATGCAGGACACCGGCCGCCGCATTGTCTGGACCGCTGGCCGGGCACTGCACACCGGCCTCCTGGCGACACTGACCGGGCACCGCGGCAGGATTTGGGACCTGACGACCCTGGAGATGCACGGCCGCCCACACGCCTTGACAGCCGGCCAGGACGGAACAGCTCGACTGTGGGACCTCGACTCGGCGACGACGACGCTCGAACTCGGAGACCACGGTGCTCCGGTGGGAGGCGTGGTCGCCGGGAAGGTCAACGATCGGCACGTCGCCGTGACGGGCTGCGACAGCGGCGAACTCCTGGGATGGAACCTGGCAACAGGGCATCTCCTGTGGAGGGCCCCGGCCCATGAGGGACCGATCTGGTCCATGGTGGGCGTGCAGTACGAGGGGGCACCCGCGGTGGCCAGCGCGGGCGACGACCGAGTAATCCGCTACTGGGCCCTCGCCACCGGCGCTCCGCTCGCCACCACTGAGTTGTCCGCCATCAACGGCTACGTGTGGCAGCTGTCCCGCGTCACCGTCGACGGCAAGGGCGACTGCGTCGTTGCCTGCTACGACGATTGGGTCAAAGTCCTGACCGTCCATGGCGAGGAGGTCGAGCTGCCGCACACCAACCAGGAGCGGCTGTCGTGCTACCGCTACCTCGACCTGAGACACGGCCCCGAGCCCGTCGCGGGCGATCGCGACGGAACCGTCTGGACCGGCAACGAGTTCCCGGAACTCCTCAACGAGGATCGCCTGCATGCCGACGCAGTCACCGACCTCGCCGCCGTAGTGCTGAACGGATCCATGTACATCCTCAGTGCAGGCACAGACGGTGTCGCACAGTTGAACCCGCTGGACGGCGATGGCAGCACACGGCAGGTCGCCAGCCACACCACGCCGATCACCCGGGTCGCGGTCGTGTCCGAACCGCACCGGACTCGAATACTCACGGCGAGCAACGGCGGCACCGTCCGCATCTCGGACGCGGCCGGGCACGAGATTCCTCAACACCAGCCCGGGCACGCCCATGCCATCAATGCTCTGACGGTGCTGCCCGACGGCCGTCTGGTCTCGTGCAGCGAGGACGGAAGCCTCGCTCTGTGGACCGTGGACGGTGTGATCGGACAGCGGATCAACCTGCTGTACCACTCAGATTTCCCGCTGCCGGACCGAGCCACCGGCATCGCGGTCCTGGAGGCCGGCAAGCATCCACGGATTGTCGCCTCGTGCGCTCACAACGGGGTCGCCGTGTGGAACACGAACACGACGGAGAAGCAGCTGGAACGGCGCGACCTGGGTGAAGGCCCAGGTGCCTCCGCCGTCGTCACCCTCACCCTTCGTGGAACCCAGCACGTCATCTACGCCTCCGACAGAGACGGGGTCAACATAGCCAGCGCCGATCACCTGGACCGAATGACCCACTGGCCCGACGTCGACGTGACGGACCCTGCGTGGGCAGGAGAGCCCGAGCGCGTCCTGCTCGCGCCCTCCGAGGCACGGACCGTCGACGAATGGGGAGTGACGGTCCCTGTGACAGCACCCGCAACTTGCCTGGCAGCCTCCACCACCCACGTTCTGGCCGGGTACCGCTCCGGCCATGTTCGGGCCGCACGTCTGCTGGGCCCGCCCCTGCCGCAACTCGTCGCCCAGCACCCCGTCGCCGTCCACACCGTCGCCACCGTCGACATCGACGGACAGACGTACGCCGTCAGTGGTGACGACCGGGGCGAGGTACGCATGACCGCACTCGACGCAACCCGGACATTCACACTGGCCGGACACACCCGTGCGGTCTTCGCCACGATTCCGGTCCTGCTCAACGGAGACCCATACCTATTCACCGGCGGACTCGACCGCTCCCTGCGGCTATGGGACCTGAAAAGCGGCAGCCAGGTCGACGTCTTCTGGTTCCCGGACACCGTGTGCGCCATCGCCATCGCCCCCAACGGCGCCCTCTACATCGGGGTGGGCCCGGACGTCATCCACATGGCACCGCAGGACCGGCTTCCCGTACGCCCGTACCCGACCCACGACCAAGGGACAAGCATCCGATGACCGCCTTCGTGGCCGTACATGGCGTAGGCCACTATCTGTCCGCCGTCCCACTGGCAGATATCGTCACCGCCCGCTCAGCTGTCTGGGCCAAAGACCTAGCCGCCGGGCTGGGCACGGCCGCCGAGCACGTCCCTGTCACTTATGCCTATTACGCCCACCATCTCCACCGCGGCAGGCCCGTCGCCCAAGGCTCCGAGGACCTTGATCAGCTGGAGCACGAGCACCCGCACCTGGCCGAGGACGTCGCCCACTGGGCGGAATCGCTGGACGAGTCCCTGGGCCTGAGGCTTCCGCCACCCGCAACGGCTCAGGGACGCCTGGCCGTTCCACTCCGGCAGCTCGTCTCCGCGGTCTCCGAGCACCTGAGTCTCGACGGCCGCCTGACCCGCGCTTTCATCGCCACGCTCTTCCGCGACGTCACGCGCTATCTCGGCGGACCGGACGACACTGCCCGCGCAGCGGCCCGCGAGGAGATCGCAGGCGTCATCTCCTCGACGGGCGCCCGCGTGGTCATCGCCCACTCCCTCGGAAGCGTCGTGGCCTACGAGGCCCTCCACGCCCACCCGGAACTCGAAGTTGACCTGCTCCTGACACTCGGCTCCCCACTCGCACTCCGCCACGGGGTCTTCGACCGTCTGTCACCAGCCCCGGCCAACGGCACCGGAGAGCGTCCGCCAGGCGTACGCCGGTGGGTCAACCTGTGCGATCACGGGGACATCGTCGCCGTCCCGCGCCCCCTCAAGCAGCGCTTCCCGTCGGTGGATCTCGATCTGACAGACAGCATCGCCCCGTTCGACTTCCACCGCGTATCTCCCTATCTGAGGTCCGCTGCGGTGGCCGCGACGCTGGCGCCCTTTCTCCACACCTCCTGACACACGGCTTGATAAAACGAGAAGATGACCGCACAGAACTCCCTGTGCGGGCATCAGTCGGCCCATCGTCAGCCGATTACGGTCAGGCCTCGTCCGGCGTCAGTCGCAGCGAGATCGAGTTGATGCAGTACCGCTGATCCGTCGGGGTCGCATACCCCTCACCTTCGAAGAGATGCCCCAGGTGGGAGCCACACTTCGCGCAGCGGACCTCGGTGCGGACCATCCCGTGGGAACGGTCGGACACAAGTTCCACCGCGTCTGAGTTGCGTGCATCAAAGAAGGACGGCCAGCCGCAGTGCGACTCGAATTTCGTGTCCGAGCGGAACAGCTCGGCGCCGCACGCCCGGCAGGAGTAGACACCCTCCGTCTTGGTGTCCGTGTACTCACCGACGAAGGCCGGCTCCGTTCCGGCCTGCCGCAGGACCTGGTACTCCGCGGGCGACAGCTCCGCGCGCCACTGCTCGTCCGGCTTTTCGACGTCGTACGACATGAATACGGCTCCCTCGGTTTGCAGGGTGGCGGTTCTACGAACCGGCCAGGCGGTCCAGGATCAACGGGCCCAGGTCCGTGACATCCCCCGCGCCCATCGTGAGAACCAGATCGCCCGGCTTCGCCATTCCCGCCACCACGTCCGGCACGGCCGCCTTGTCGTGCACGGCCGTGACCTCCGCGCCCGCCGCGCGCGCCGCGTCGATGATCAGGGCGCTGGTGACCCCCGGAATGGGGTCCTCGCGGGCCGGATAGATGTCCAGGACCACCGAGGCATCGGCCAGCGCCAGGGCCTGGCCCATCTCCGTGGAGAGCTCCTGGGTGCGGGAGAACAGGTGCGGCTGGAAGACCACCAGCAGCCGTGCGTCGGACGCCGACGCGCCGCGCATGGCCTCCAGGTCCGCGGTCATCTCCGTCGGGTGGTGCGCGTACGAGTCGATGACCTGGACGCCCGCGGCCTCGCCCTTGAGCTGGAGGCGGCGCTTGACACCGGTGTACGTGCCGATCGCCGACGCCAGGTTGTGCGCCGGGAGGCCGAGCGCGACGCCCGCCGCGAGCGCCGCCACGGCGTTGTGCGCGTAGTGGCTGCCGGGGACCGAGACCGTGAAGGTCAGGAAACGGCCGCCGAGCAGGACCGTGACCTCGCTGGTGAGGCCGCGCGGCGTGACCTTGTGGACCCGTACGTCCGCGGACTCGGACGCGCCGTACGTCACCACCTTCAGCGTGGACAGGTCGCGGATACGGGAGGTGAGCTCGACCGCGCCGGGCTGGTCCGCGGAGATCACCAGTGTGCCGCCCGGGACCACCTTGCCCACGAACGTCTCGAACGAGTCGTAGATCTCGTCCATCGAGGCGTAGTTGGCGTGGTGGTCGAGCTCCACATTGAGGACGATCGCGACCTCGGGGTCGTACTTCTGGAAGCTGCGGTCACTTTCGTCGGCCTCTGCGACGAAGATCTCGCCCGCGCCGTGCCGGGCGTTCGTCCCCGGTCCCTCCAGGTCGCCGCCGATCGCGTACGAAGGGTCGAGACCCAGCTCGGTCAGGGCCACGGCCAGCATGGACGTCGTGGTGGTCTTGCCGTGGGTGCCCGCGACCGCGATCGCGCGCAGGCCGGTCATCAGCGAGGCCAGCGCGTCGGAGCGGTGCACGACCGGGATGGACAGCTCGGTGGCGCGCGCCAGCTCCGGGTTGTCGGCGCGGATCGCGCTGGAGACGACGACGCAGCTGGCGTCGTCCGCGAGGTGCGCCGCCGCGTGGCCGATGTGGACGGTGACGCCGAGCGCGCGCAGGGACTGTGCCGTCGCCGAGTCCTTCGCGTCGCTGCCCGCGACCTTCGCGCCTCGCTGGGCCAGGATCTTCGCGATGCCCGACATTCCGGCGCCGCCGATGCCGATGAAGTGCGGGCGCTCCATGGCGCTAGGGACGGCGGGTGCCATGCGGGTGTCTCCCAGGGTGTCGGGTGTGACGTACGGGTGTGACGTACGGGCGGGGCCCCAGCCTATTCGCTGTGCGCGAAGAGCTTGAGCACGGGGACGCCGACCCGGTGGCGTGCCCTGGATGCCCAGTCCCGGTGGAAGAACTCCTCCACATAGTGCGGAGCGGTCAGCACGATCACCTCGTCCACGTCCCACCGCTCCACCACGGCCGTCAGCTTGTCCAGCGGATGGCTCTCGACGACCTGCCCCACGGCCTCGCAGCCCGCCGCGCGCAGGTCCGTGAGCGTGCGCTCCAGGCCCTTCACCGCGGGGCCCCTGGCCGCCGGGCCCTCGGGCTCGTCCGGTTCGTGGACGGCTTCCTTGAGGTCGCCGAGCGCGACATCGTCGATGGCGCGCAGCAGTACGTCAGCCTGGTCGCCGCGCGGCTGCATCAGCACGATGAAGGACACCGGCTCGTCCCCGTGCAGCGTGGTGACGAACTCCACGTCCAGGGACGACAGGGGCTTCTCGATCATCAATACGCTTGTGAACACGTCAGTAGCCCTTCTGCAGCCCTATCCGCGGAAACGCGGAAACGGAAACTACGCGTACAACCATTTTTCACCCGATTCTCAGACGCGACGGTAACGGGTGAAGAGGAAGCCCGCCTCCTCCAGCACCGACGCCAGGGCGAATCTCTCCGGAAGGTCCAGCGCCGGTCCGCCCGCGATCCGCTGCGCGTCCCCCGCCGTCAGCATCGGCGACACGGTCAGACACAGTTCGTCCAGTACCCCCGCCGCGACGAACTGACCCAGCAGCCGGGGCCCGCCCTCGGTCAGTATCCGCACCAGGCCGCGTGCCGCCAGTGCCCGTACGGCCCTGCCGGGCTCCACCCCGGGCCCGTCCCCGGCGACGATCACCTCCGCGCCCGCCTTCTCGGCCGTACGGATCCGGTCGTGCGGCGCCGCCGCCCCCGTCAGCACCAGCGTGGGTACGAGCGGCCCGGTGAACAGCGGAAGCGAGAAGTCCAGGTCCAGCGAGGCGCTGACCACGGCGATCACGGCGGCGGGGCCCTGTCCGGCCGCCTCCCGGCGCTCCGCGAAGGCGTCACGGGCGCGGGCCGGGCGGTACCCCTCCATGCGTACGGTCTGCGCGCCCACCACGATCACATCGGCCAGTCCGCGCAGGGTGCCGAAGATCCGCATATCGGTGGCGGAGGAGATCGGCTCCGAGCGGCCGTCGTGCTGGGCCGCCCCGTCCAGCGTGGAGACCATGTTGGCGCGCAGCCAGGGCTGGTCCTGTTCGGGGTACGCGTAGGCCTCGGCCAGCTCGTCCAGCGACCAATCCCGGTCGTGGGCAGCCGCCCTCTGGTCACTGTGGTCGGTCGCGGGGAACAGGCATCGCATATCGTGCAGTCTGGCACGGCGCTTACAGTTGAGAATTGTGTCGACCAGCTCCAGCGCCACCACCGGCGCCATCCCCAGCCCGATCCCGCTGTCGTTGTGCGCCCGCGAGCCGCACGTACGCGCCGAACACCTGGTCGCCGAGATGGTGCCGCCGCCGCGTTTCGACTCGGTGCGCTTCGACACGTACGTCCCCGATCCGCATCAGCCCAGCCAGCGCGAGGCCGTCACGGTGCTGAGCTCCTTCGCCGCGGGCCTGGGCGGTGGCGCGCACGCGAGCGGCGGCGGCAGCGGCAGGCGCACGTGGTTCGCCAAGAAACCCGCCGCACCGACCGGGCCGCGCGGCGTGTACCTCGACGGCGGCTACGGCGTCGGCAAGACCCACCTGCTGGCCTCCCTCTGGCACGCCACCCCGGCGGAGCCCTCGCTCAAGGCCTTCGGCACCTTCGTGGAGCTGACAAATCTCGTGGGCGCCCTCGGTTTCCAGCAGGCCGTACAGACCCTGAGCGGACACCGGCTGCTCTGCATCGACGAATTCGAACTGGACGACCCGGGCGACACCGTCCTCGTGTCGACGCTCCTCGGCAAGCTCGTCGACGCGGGCGTCGCGCTGGCGGCCACCTCCAACACGCTGCCGGGCAAGCTGGGCGAGGGCCGGTTCGCCTCCGCCGACTTCCTCCGGGAGATCCAGGGGCTCTCCGCGCGCTTCCGCCCGCTGCGGATCGACGGCGAGGACTACCGCCACCGCGGGTTGCCCGAGGCTCCTCCCCCGTACTCGGACGAGCAGGTCACCAAGGCCGCGTACGCCACGGAGGGCGCGTCCCTCGATGACTTCCCGCGGCTCCTCGACCACCTGGCGAAGGTGCATCCGAGCCGGTACGGGGCGCTCACCAGCGGACTGCGCGCGGTCTGCCTGACCGATGTCCAGCCCGTCCCCGACCAGTCGACGGCGCTGCGGCTGGTCGTGCTCGCCGACCGGCTGTACGACCGTGAGGTGCCCGTACTGGCCTCGGGTCTGCCCTTCGACCAGCTGTTCAGCGAAGAAATGCTGAACGGCGGCTACCGCAAGAAGTACTTCCGGGCAATCTCCCGGCTCACCGCACTGGCCCGTGACGCGAAAGACTTGGTCGCCCAGTAGGTTGGGGCCGGTTGGGATCAATCCATCTGAAGGGGTACCACCATGGCCACCACTCGTCAGGCGCACAACATCTGGGAAGGCAACCTGCTGGAGGGCACGGGTGTCGTGACCTTCGACTCCTCCGGTATCGGCGAGTACCCGGTCTCCTGGCCCGCGCGCGCCGAGCAGGCCAACGGCAAGACCAGCCCGGAGGAGCTCATCGCGGCGGCTCACTCCAGCTGCTTCAACATGGCCCTCTCGCACGGCCTCTCCAACGCCGGCACCCCGCCGACCCGGCTGAATACGCGGGCCGAGGTCACCTTCCAGCCGGGCACCGGCATCACCGGCATCCACCTCACGGTGGAGGGCGAGGTCGAGGGACTGGACGAGGCGGGCTTCGCGGCCGCGACCGAGGACGCCAAGGCCAACTGCCCGGTGAGCCAGGCACTCTCCGGTACGACCATCACGCTCACCGCGAAGCTGAGCTGACCAGGTTCGTCACACGAGGCACAACGAGGCACAGTGACCCGCATGGTTCACGCGCCACCCATTCGGTGGTACACACATGCGGGTCACGTCATCCTGTTCCTCCCCCATAGCCTTCGGCATGGGGGTGCCCCCACAGGGAGTAGTTGCCTCATGTCCGCAACACGACGTCAAGTCCTCGCCCGTACCGGTGCCTTGAGCGCCGGTATCGCTTTTACCGGTGCTTTCTCCGAACTCTTCGCCGGTACCGCCGCCGCCCGAGGCCACAGCGGTTACGGCCCGCTCATCTCCGACCCCGCCGGGCTGCTCGATCTGCCGAAAGGCTTCCGCTACCGGGTCCTGTCCCGCGAGGGCGAGCCCATGAGTTCGGGCGAGGGCATGGTGCCCAGCAACCACGACGGCATGGAGGCCTTCGCCGGCCGCCGCGGGCGCGTACATCTGGTCCGTAACCACGAGAACCGCGTCACCGGCAGGATAGGCGTGCCGACCGTCGACGGCCTCACCTACGATCCGGTCGCCAAGGGCGGCTGTACGGCCCTGGAGCTGGACGGCCGGGGCAACGTCCTGTCCGAGCGCGTCGCCATAGCGGGCACCGCCGTCAACTGCGCGGGCGGAGCCACCCCCTGGGGCACCTGGCTGACCTGCGAGGAGACCGAGGACAGAGCCGGCGTCAACGGCTACACCAAGGACCACGGCTTCATCTTCGAGGTCGACGGCGCGGATCCGCGCCGCACCGGAGCCGTACCGCTGACCGCGATGGGCCGCTACGCGCACGAGGCCATCGCCGTCGATCCGAGGAGCGGCATCGTGTACGAGACGGAGGACGCCTTCGAGCGGCCGTTCGGGCTCTTCTACCGCTTCCTCCCCAACAAGCCACTCGGCGGCACCGGCTCGCTGCGCGCGGGCGGGGTGCTGGAGGCGATGCGGGTGCCGGGCGTGCCCGACCTCTCCGCGATCCAGGAGACGGGCGCGAGTTTCGAGGGGATCGAGTGGGTCCCCGTACCGGACAGCCAGGCGAAAGAAACCCCGATACGACTGCAGGACTTCGGCCCGAAGGGCATCACGCACGCCCAGAAGCTGGAGGGCTGCTACTGGGGAGGGAGTTCGGTGTACTTCGTCTCCAGCTACGCGCGCAGTACGCAGGGCTCGGCGGGCGACCACTTCGGGCAGGTGTGGAAGTACGAGCCGCGGCGGCGCCGCCTCACGCTCGTGATCGTCTTCGGTCCGAGTACGGACATCCAGTTGCCCGGCGAGTCCCCGGACAACATCTGCGTCACGCCCAGCGGCGGCCTGATGGTGTCCGAGGACGGCGACGGCGTCCAGCATGTGTACGGGCTGACCAAGCGCGGGGAGGTCTACCCCATGGCACGCAACGCCCAGAACATAGGCACGCCGGAGGAGCCCTCGTGGGGCGAGTTCGCCGGGGCGGCCTTCTCGCCGGACGGCGACACGATGTACCTCAACTGCTACACGCCGGGCACGACCTTCGCGATCACCGGGCCGTGGCGCTGACAGGCTGACCCGACAGCGGAGAAGGACGGGGGCGGGTGCGGCGCAACGTGCGCGTAACGCGTCCGCCCCACGTCCTCAAAGATCGCCTGCGTCAATGCTGGTCGGTCAGGTCAGTCTCCCGAAAGGCCCTGCCATGGACGCCGCTGCCGCTTCCCGCCACCCCGTAGACCAACGGCCCCCGCTGACGCGGCTGGCCGCACTCGGCATCCAGCATGTGCTGATCATGTACACCGGCTGTGTCACCGTGCCGCTGATCTTCGGCGCGGCGGCCGGGCTCGACTCCTCCGCCATCGCGCTGCTCATCAACGCGGATCTGCTGGTGGCGGGAATCGTCACGCTGATTCAGAGTCTGGGCGTCGGCAAGATCCTGGGCATCAGGCTCCCCATCGTCACCGGGGCGACCTTCGCCGGGGTGACCCCGATGATCCTGATCGAGCAGGAATACGGCATGCAGGCGGTGTACGGGTCCATGCTCGCCGCAGGCTTCTTCGGGCTGCTCATCGCCGTACCGTTCGCGCGGCTGGTGCGTTTCTTCCCGCCGCTGGTGAGCGGCACGGTGATCACGGTCATCGGCCTCTCGCTCATCGGCGTCGCCGCCGGGCTGATCACCGGCAACGACCCGAAGGCCGCGGACTACGCCTCCGGCTCGCGGCTCGCCCTGGCGGCCGGGGTGCTGGTCTTCATCGTGCTCTTCGCACGGTTCGCGCGCGGTTATCTGGGCCAGATCGGCGTACTGCTCGCGCTCGTCGGCGGCACGCTGGTGGCCGTGCCGATGGATCTGACGGACTTCTCCGGGGTCTCGGGCGCGAACTGGCTGGGGCTGGCCGCGCCGTTCCACTTCGGGGCGCCGCAGTTCCCGCCGACCGCGGTCATCGCGATGTGCGTGGTGATGCTGGTGATCTTCACGGAGTCGACCGCGTCGATGCTGGCGGTGGGCGAGTCCACCGGACGGCCCGTCAGCGACAAGGACCTGGCGCGGGGCCTGGCGGCTGACGGGCTCTCCGGCGTACTCGGCGGAGTGATGAACTCCTTCATGGACACCGTCTTCAGCCAGAACGTCGGTCTGATCGGCATGACGAAGGTCGTCAGCCGGTACGTCACGGCCGTGGCGGGCGCCATTCTGGTCGCGCTCGGTCTGGTCCCCAAGCTCGGCGAGGTGGTGGCCGCGCTGCCCGGACCGGTCGTCGGCTCGGCGGGCCTGGTCCTGTTCGCGACCGTCACCATGGTCGGCATCAATACGCTGCGCCGGGTGGACCTCGACCAGGGCCAGAACCTGACGATCGCGGCGGTGGCGCTGGGCGTGGGACTGCTGCCGGAGGCGGCCGACGGGATCTACGACGGCTTCCCGTCCTGGGCGCAGATCATCACGGGCAGCGGCATCACCAGCGCCGCGGTCACCGCGTTCGTACTGAATCTGCTCTTCCACCACACCCACACCCTCGCGAAGGCGCCCGAAGGCGAGGCGGCGCCAGCCAGCACTACTCGATGACGAGCTCGACCGGGAGGTTGCCGCGGGTGGCCTTGGAGTACGGGCAGTAGGCGTGGGTCTTCTCCAGAAGGTCGCGGCCCGCCTCGCCCTGGAGGTGCTCGGGCAGCTCGACCCGCATGACAACGGAGAGGGCGAAGCCGCCGTCGGCGGGGTCCTTGCCGATGGAGACCTCGGCGGTCACCGAGGCGTCCTTGACGTCGATCTTCTCCTGACGGCCGATGGCGCCCAGCGCACTGGCGAAGCAGGCGGCGTAACCGGCGGCGAAGAGCTGCTCGGGGTTGGTGCCTTCGCCGTTGCCGCCCAGCGCCGCCGGGAAGGCGAGCGGCAGGTCGAGGCGCCCGTCGGAGCTGACGGCACGGCCTTCACGGCCGTTGGCGGTGGCGGCGGCGGTGTAGATCGCATCCATGAGTCGCGTCCTTCTTCTTCGTACGTGGAGTGGAACCGACAGGCATGATGGTGACACACAATTTAGTTGTGCACAATCGAATGGCGCATAGGTATACCCTGACTCCATGGAGAAGACGACGACGCCGACGCTGACGAACGTGCCGGACGAGGAGCTCCTCCGCCTCGACAACCAGATCTGCTTCTCACTGCACGCCGCGTCCCGCGCCTTCAACAACGTCTACCGGACCGCGCTCAGGGACCTGGGCCTCACCTACCCGCAGTACCTGGTGATGCTGGTCCTCTGGGAGCACGGCGAGCTGCCGGTCAAGCGGATCGGCGAGCATCTGCGCCTGGACTCCGGCACCCTGTCACCGCTGCTCAAGCGGCTGGAGGCGGCGGGTTACGTGGAGCGCACGCGCAGCCGGGAGGACGAGCGCTCCGTCACCGCCCGCCCCACCGCCGCGGGCGCGGCGCTCCGCGCGAAAGCACTGGGCGTACCGCGCGGGATCGCGGAGGCCACCGGCCTGTCGCTGGATCAGATCCGCGAGCTGCGCACGGCCCTCGAGACCCTCACCACGACGCTGGACACGGCCGCGCTCCGGCCCGAGCGCCTCGGCTGAGGCCCCGGGCCGTGCCGTGCCGTGCCCGTGGTGCCGTGCTGCCACGCCGGCGGCTCAGGGGACGGCGGGACCGGACAGATAGCGGCCCTCCTTGTCGTACGGCCAGGCGTTGGCGACGCACCCCTTGAGGCCGTCGATCTGCTGCATCATCGCGGGGGCGGGCTTACCGGCGCCGGGGCAGGTCTCGTGGCCACGGCCGAGGCTGTGGCCGACCTCATGGTTGATGATCAGCGCCCGGTACTCCCCGATCGGCCCGTCGAACTGGGGTGAACCCTGTAACCACCGCTTGAGGTTGACGACGACGGTCGGGCCGATGCTGCAGTTCACCTCGCCTCTCGTACGCAGACCGGCCGCGCCGCAGATGTCGTCGACCGTGTCAGGGGTGGCGATCTTCACCGTGAGATCGGCGTTTTCGTCCGAGGAGACCCGCCGGAAGCCGTCGCGGCCGGTGGCGGTCCAGCCGCGGCTGTCGCCGAGTACGGCGGAGATCTCGTCGGCGGCACTGTTCACGGACAGTCCGGTGGCGGTCTCCACCTGCACCTTGTAGCGGTGGATGGTGCCCTTGCCGTGCACCTTGCTGTCGGCTCGGGCGGTGCTGAAGCTGCCCGGCGCGGGGGTGGTGCGCGGCCGGGCCGGGGGCGTTGACGGTGAGCCGGCCGATGAGGGGGAAGCCGTAGGGGAAGCGGGCGCGACGGGCACTCTCTGTTCCTGGCTGTCAGTGGCATCGGCGCCGGCGGCCTTGTCGCTGCCGGCGTCGGTGCCTGTGCTGTTGTCCCGGAGGGCCGTGAAGGCCGCCCCGCCGACCACCGCGGCCGCGATGGCCACGGTGGTGAGGGTGCGTATACGCGCCTTCCGCTGCCGTTGCAGCGCCGCCGCGCGGCGTCCGCCTATTCGGCCCACGGCTCAGTGGCTCCGAGTCGCGACGACGCCGGCTGTCTGTCGGTTCATGGTGTTCGCTCTCCAGGTGGGGGCGCATGTCGTACGTATGTACGTGTTGATTGACGGCGAAAGCATGGCTGCGGTTTACCGATTTACGGGTTTGCCGGTTTAGCCGCTTCGGACGCCGGCATGCGCGCGAACTCCTCGACCCCGTACCGGTGGTCCCGGTCAGCGCCGCCGGTAGCGGGCGAAGGCCAGGGGCGCGAAGACTGCGATGATCCCGGCGCTCCAGAGCAGGGCACGCAGCAGGTAGTAGCCGGTGCTGTGGCCGAGCAGCGCTTCGGCCTGGGACCCCTGGGTGAGGCACCGGATCGTGTTGATCATCACAGTGACGGGCTGGTGTGCGGCGAAGCCCTGCAGCCATCCCGGCATCGTCGCGACGGGCACGTACGCGCTGGAGGCGAAGCTCAGGGGCAGCACGAGGAACCCCAGGCCCTGCGCTGCCTGGGCGTTGCCTGCGTACAGGCCCAGCGTGACGAAAACCCATATGAACGCGAAGCCGAACAAGACGCACAGGCCGAACGCCGCGAGGGCGTCGCCCGCTCCGCCATGGATACGGAAACCGATGGCGAAGGCCACGGCGGTGGTCAGGATCAGACACCAGGTGATCAGCGCGGTGTCGGCCAGGACGCGTGCGATGACCACCGCGCTACGGGGTATGGGCAGGGACCGGAGCCGGTCAAAGACCCCGTGGGTGAGATCGTCCGCGACGGCGACGGCGGCGCCCATGCCGGAGAAGAGCAGAGCGACCGTGAGCAGGCCGGGGACCATGTAGTCCACGTAGGAGAGGCCGCCGGTGGGGATGGCGCCGCCGAAGACGTAGCGGAAGATCAGCAGGAAGGCGATCGACTGGACGGTCGCCATGATGACGATCTGCGGAGTGCGCTGGATTTTGCGCAGATTGCGGCCGGTGACGGCGGTGACGCTCGCGAACAGCGAGCCGCCGGCCCTGGCGGGCGGGGCGAGGGGGGCGGCGGCGGTCATGCGGTGCTCCTGGGGGCGGCGGAGGTCTCGGTCGAATTCGCAGTTGGCGCGGCTGTCGGTTGGCCTGTCAGGTGCAGGAAGACCTCGTCCAGCGTCGGGCGGCGCAGAGCGATGTTCTCCACCCCCACCCGGGCGTTGAGCAGGGCCTGGGTTGCCGCCATGAGCTCTTCGGAGCCGTTGACAGCGGTCAGCCGGAGTACGCGCGTGGGGGCGTCGGTCTCCAGCTCGCCGAGGTGGGCCAGGGCCGAGGCGGCGACCTCGACGTCGGCGTGGCTGCGCAGCCGTATGTCGACCATGTCGTGTCCGGCGCGGGACTTGAGCTCGGCCGCTGTGCCTGCGGCGATCGCGCGCCCCTGGTCGATGATGACGATCCGGTGAGCGAGCTGGTCGGCTTCTTCCAGGTGCTGGGTGGTCAGCAGTACGTCCGTGCCGGCTGCGACCAGGGCGCGGATGGCCTCCCACAGCTCGATGCGGCTGCGCGGGTCCAGGCCCGTGGTCGGCTCGTCCAGCAGGAGCAGCCGCGGGGCGCCGACCAGGCTGGCGCCCAGATCCAGGCGGCGGCGCATGCCACCGGAGTAGGTGCGCACCAGCCTGCCGCCGGCGTCCGTGAGCCCGAGCTGCTCCAGTACGGCATCGGCGCTGCGTCGCGCGGTGCGCCGGTCGTGGCCGAACAGGCGGGCCACCATGACCAGGTTCTCGCGCCCGGTCATGGCTTCCTCGACCGCGGCGTACTGCCCTGCCAGACCGATGATCCGGCGTACTCGCGCGGGGTGGGCGACAGCGTCGAGTCCGTCGATGCGCAGGGTGCCCGCGTCGGGGCGGAGCAGTGTGGCAACGGCGCGTACGAAGGTGGTCTTGCCTGCTCCGTTGGGGCCGAGCACGGCGGTGATCCGGCCCGCCTCGGCGGTCAGGTCGAGTCCGTCGAGCGCGGTGGTGCGCCCAAAGCGTTTGGTGAGGCCGCGGGCCTCTATGACGGGGGGCATGCGTTGTCTTCCTTCGGGGTGGGTGGGCATGGCGAAGCAAGGCTCGGCCCATGGCAGGGCGGAGCTCGGTGAAAGGGGAGGGGATCGCAGGAGATCGCAGGAGATCGCAGGAGATCGCCGGCGGATCCGGTCAGCTGATGGGGTCGGGGTGCCGACGGCGGTGGCTACATCCGGTCGAGTACGGCTTCCAGGCCACGGATCACGCCCGAGCGCCAGCCGCCGTCCATGATCGCGCGTGCGCGCTGCTGGAGCGGGTTGTCCGGGTCGAAGCCCTCATGCAGCAGGAACAGACGGGTGCCGGTGCCTTCCGGCCGCAGCGTCCAAGTGATCGTCCAGTCGGCGTCACTGCCGTCCTGGGGGTTGGCGTCCCGCCAGCCGACGCGGAGCATCTTCTGCGTCTCGAACGCCAGCACCTCGGCCGCGACCGTGCCGGAGAAACCGGTCCCGGGCATCGCTCTGGCCTGCAACGTATAGCGGTGGCCGACGACGAGCCGGAAGTCGCCGGGCATCAGCCACTGCGCGATCAGCTCGGGTTCGGTCAGCGCCCGCCACACCTTGGCGGGCGGATGCGCCAGGAACTGATCAACATGGACGGTGGTCAGATCGTCGTCGCTCATGACTCATCGTCATCCATGGAGTCGAGCAGATCACGCAGCCCGGCCAGCTTCTCGCGCCAGAACTGCTCGAACGGGCTCAGCCACTCCTGCACCTCGTTCAGCGGGCCGGCCTCCAGCCGGTACAGCCGCTGCCGGCCCACCTTGCGCTCGCTGACCAGCCCAGCCTCTCTCAGAACCCGCAGATGCTCCGAGAAACTGGGCCGGGCCATGCCGAACCGGGCGGCGAGCTGCGCCACCGGCTGCGGCCCCTCCTCGCGCAGCAGCCGCAGCACCTCACGGCGTACCGCGCTGGCCAGAGCCGCGAAAATCTGGTCGTCGGATGCCTCTACGACGGCCGTGTCGGCGATGTTCATGCCCCGACTATAGGTAGGAGATTCCCTACCTGTCATCTCGATCTTGCGCCCGCAGCTGCGGAACGCAGATCCGGCCCCGGGCATTCGCCGATGCCCGGGGCGCGGAGCTCCTCCCCGTGGGGGAGTCCTGTGGGGGGTGTGGGGGGTTCTGTGGGGGGATTCCGTGGTGTGCGTCAGCCGGTCTGGCCTACACCGTCCTGGGCCGCGCCGCCGTCCTGGGCCGCGCCGCCGTCCTGGGCATCGCCCTGAGCATCGCCCTGGTCCGCCGCGCCACCGCCGTTGTCCTCTGCGCCTGCCTCACCGGCACCGGCGTCGCCCGCGTCACCGGCACCCGCGTCACCAGCACCCGCATCGCCGGCACCCGCGTCACCGGCACCCGCGTCACCGGCTTCGCCCGCGCCGTCACCGGCGCCCGCGTCACCCGCACCGCCGGCGGCGCCACCCGCGCCGATCTCCGCGCCGACCGCGGCCAGCGCCGTCGTCACCGGCTGGAAGAACGTCTCGCCGCCCACCGTGCAGTCTCCGCTGCCGCCCGAGGTCAGACCTATCGCGCCGCCGTCCTGGGTGAAGAGCGGGCCTCCACTGTCGCCCGGCTCCGCGCAGACGTTGGTCTGGATGAGCCCGGTGACCGTGCCCTCCGGATAGTTCACCGTGGCGTCAAGACCGGTGACCTGCCCGTCGTTCAGCCCAGTGGTGCTCCCCATACGGATGACGTCCTGGCCGACCGCAGCCTCCGCGGCCTGCGCGATCGGAACGACTTCGTTGCCCGTGTTGACGTCGCTCGGGGCCTCGGTCGCCGGGTCGTCGTACGTGACCAGCGCGAAGTCGCCGTCGCCCGGGAACGTAGCCGCTTCTACGGTGCCGATCGGCGCGCCGTCCGCGGATTCGGACCACTGCTCGGCGGCGACACCACAGTGTCCCGCGGTGAGGAAGCCGGGCTGGCCGTCCCCGGTGGTCACGTTGAAGCCGAGCGAACAGCGCGCGCCGCCGCCGAAGATGGCGTCGCCGCCGGAGACGAGGGGCTTGAACTCACCCGCGGACTTCTGGATCCGGGCCATGCCCGAACCCAGGGTCTGCACCGCCGACTCCAGTTTGTCCCAGCGCTCACCGGCGACCGTGCGGTCGGCCGTGACCAGGACCTGGTTGGTCTTCGGGTCGATGGCCCACGCCGTTCCCGGGATGGTGGCCTCTTTGGTGAGGGTGCTGGTGGCGGCCTTCAGCTCGCCCATGCTGTTCTCGACGGTCTTCGCCACCGCACCGGCCTTGTTGACCTGGACGATCACGTTGTTGTCGTTGCCCACGACATTGACGATGACCTGCTGCTTCTCGGCGTCGTAGTACGCGCCGGCGTATGCCTCGCCGAGTTGCTCACCCAGCTGTGCGACGAGATCTCCCGCCGACAAGGCGCTCATCGTCTTGGGGGTCGACCGCGCCTCGGCTCCAGACTCGGATCCGGACTGGGAAGCGTTGGCATTGGGCAGCAGGATGGCGGCGGCGGCGATGCCTGCCGCCCCCGCTCCCGCGAGAATGGCATTCCGCTTGGATACTCGCCTGTGACTCAACTCGTCGCCTCCTGTGGGGGATACGGAGTCCGGTAGCCGGTGGTGGCCACCGGGGGGACGCGTCCGACCATGAATACGGACGGGGCGGGAGTTGCACTCATCTCGGCAGTGGAAAAGGTTTATTGATGGGCTGTCAGCCCCATCTCACGACGGCAGTTGTGTGCCGCACCGGCTGCAGTAACGTGCGCTGACGTCCTCCGTCGGGCGGTCGCAGCCAGGACAGACGCGGTTCAGCAGACAGGCGGCTTCGCCTCCCTCCGCTCCCTCCGCTTCGACTACGGCAGAAGCGGCGGTACCGCGGATCATGAGGCCCGGACGGCGGCAGTGCGCCGTCACATAGACGAGTCCGTCCTCGTCGGCCAAGAGCGAGCGGTGGACGCCGTGCGGCAGCCACGCCACACACCCCGCCTCCAGCCGCTGCTGTCCACCGGCCTCCGTCTCCAGCCGCCCGCTGCCGCCCAGTACGCACAGCAGCACATCCAGATCCGGGTCGACATGACCGGCGACCCGTGCTCCGGGGAGCATCCGGATCACGTTCGCGTCCAGCTGCCTCCCTCGCTCGGAGAGCCGCCACAGGGCTCCGCCGCGGTTTGCGGGCAGGTCCTGGAGCAGGTCGGTGAGTCCGGCGAGTACGCCGGCCGTGGGGGGCACGGCCATGTTTTTCCTCCTGGGCTCGATCGGGCCGGGACGCCCGAGAAGTACGCGCGACGTGACCGCCGCGTTCAACGGCGATGCTGACAGTGAATATCTGATTGATCGTATAGCTTCCGTTAATGATCATTTTTGTACGAAGATTGGCGTCATTTGCTGTTATCGGCGTCCTGCTGGTTGGCTGCGGCAGCGACGTCAGGAGTGTCAGCGGTGTCGGCAAGTCCGCAGAGAAGGCAAAGGAAGCCCCGGCCGTCGCGTCCGGGCCCGGGCCCGGACCCGCGCCCGGCGGACTGACGCCCGTCTTCGCGCACGCAACCCGGTCGGCCGAGAAGATCGTGGCGCTCACCTTCGACGCCGACATGACCGCCGACCAGGGCCCCCGCGCGACCGACGGCGAGCGTTTCGACAACCCCGCCCTGATCGCCGCGCTGCGGCAGCTGAACGTCCCCTCGACGGTCTTCATGACGGGCCGCTGGGCCGAGGAGTACCCGGACCAGGCGAAGGCGATCGGCAACGACCCGCTCTTCGAGATCGCCAACCACTCCTACAGCCACTACGCCTTCACCTCCTCCTGCTACGGCCTGCCGGTCGTCGGGCAGGAGGCCATGCGCGCCGATGTGGACCGGGCCTTCGCCGCGTTCCGGAAGGCCGGTGCGCGCAATGTCGTGCCGTACTTCCGTTTCCCCGGCGGCTGCTACAACGACGCCGCGCTGCGCGCCATCGCCCCGGCGAAGGTGACCGCCGTCCAGTGGGACGTCGTCAGCGGCGACGCCTTCGCGACGGACGCGGACGCCGTCGCCGAACAGGTCCTCGCGGGCGTACGTCCGGGTTCCGTGGTCGTGCTGCACTGCACGCGCAGCGCCGCGCCGGTCACCGAGCAGGCGATCCGGACGATCGTCCCCGAACTGCGCGGGCGCGGCTACCGCTTCGTCAAGGTGTCCGACCTCATGCGTGACCGGCCACGCCCGCCCCGCCCTCGCCCCTGAGCGAGCTGAGGGCGCAGGCCACCGTGCCCGCCACCGCCGCCACCAGCACCGCCGCGACCAGTGGCAGTACGGGCTGGTGCACCGTCCCCGTCCGGGAACCCGTGATCAGCCCCGTCAAGGCGTACTTCGCGGGCGAGCCGCTGGTCACCAGCGCCAGCAGCGCGGCCAGCGCGGTGGCCCCCAGCGACCAGCCCCGCCCGTACAGCAGCGGCCTGGTGCACAGCGCCCCGACCGCCGCGCCCGTCAGCAGGCAGACCGCCGCGGCGAGGAACCCGGCCGCGGCAGCGGGGAGCAGCGGGATCGCCACCTGGCCGTCGGCGCTCGTGGCCTTGCTGATCAGGACGACCACGGTGGTTCCCGCCCCGCCCAGCGCCCCCGCACACGCCACGGCGGCGAGCAGGGACGCCAGATGCACGCGCGGCGGGGTGGTCGCGGCGGCCACGATATTGCGGGCGGCGGGCGGCTCCTGCGTGGCGCAGACCCGGACCAGCCACGCGGTGACGGGCAGCAGCGCGGCTGCCGCGTAACCCAGCGAGTCCAGCACGGGCTGCCCCGACTGCACGCCGATGGCCAGGAAGATCGCGTACAGCAGTACGGGCGGCAGCCAGCGCTGCGAGCGCAGCAGCAGGGCGGTCTGGTAGCCGAACAGTGCGGTCATGTGGTGCTGTGCCTCGTCGTCTTCGCGGCCGATTCGGTTTCGCTCAGCTGCTGGATGTGCCAGGGCGGCCGGGCTGTGAGCAGTGCCCTGAGCAGTGCGTCGGAGTGGACCGCCGCGACCGTCAGGACCGTGCTGCCGTCGTCCGGTCCCGGCTCGTACGTGGGCGCGCCCGGCAGGGCGTCGGGCACCGGCGCGCCGGGCGGCCCCGACACCACGATCCGTACCCGAGGGACCGGGCGGCCGGTCGGGTCCCGTTCGGCCGCGCCCGGCTCGGGCTGCTGCCGTACCAGCGCACCGCCCCCGCCCACCACGTACACCGCGTCCGCGGCGCCCGCGAGCCTGCGCGGGTCGTGGTCGACGTACACGACCGTGGCCCCGGCCGCGACCCGTTCCACGACCGCCCGGTCGAGCTCCTCGCGGGCGCCCGTGTCCAGGCCCGTCCACGCCTCGTCCAGCACCAGCAATCCGGGCTCCGCGAGCAGCGCCTGAGCCACCGCCACCTTCTGGCTGGTGCCCTTGGAGAGCTCGGCGAGCGGGGTACGGGCATGGCCGGCGGCCCCGAAACGCGCGAGCCACTCGGCCGCCCGCGCCCGGGCGGCGGACCGCCCGAGACCGTGGATCCGTCCGAGGTGCGTCAGATACCCGGCCGCCGTGAACGGCAGCGCGGCCGGGAAGCGTTCGGGGACGTACGCCGTACGCGGCCGGTCGCTGATGCGTCCCTCGGTGGGTGCGTCGATCCCGGCGAGCAGCCGCAGCAGTGTCGATTTGCCGCTGCCGTTGGTCCCCTCGACGCGGACCAGGGCGCGCGCGGGCAGGTCGAGATCGATGCCGCGCAGCACCCACGGTCCGCCGAGGCCGTAGCGGCGGCCGACTCCTTGGAGTTTCAGCTCGCCGACGCCTTCTCGGGCTTGAGCTCGCTGGGCCGTACGATCACGAACCCGTCGCCCTGAAGCATCAGCTGGACGGCCTCTCCGGAGCCGCCGCGGATCATCGAGCCGACGGACTGTGAGCGGTGCAGCGACGTCTGGAGGTGGGTGCTCCACCCCACGATCGCGTCGGTGTCGACGTAGACCGGCTGAGCCGCGGTGACGGGGATCACGATGGGGCTGCCCTCGCAGATGACGGCGAGCTTGCCGTACCCGGAGAAGACGCTGTTGAAGAGACCGCCGCCGGTCATTCCGGCGCCCTTCACGGTCTTGATCTCGTACGAGAGTGTGGCGTCGAAGCAGAGGACGTTGCGGCCGTTGATGGTGAGCGAGTCGCCCTGCTCGATGTCGACGATGAAGCAGTTGGCGGCCTCGTGGGCGAACCAGGCCTCGCCCTGCCCGCGCACGGCCATCAGGGCCAGGCCCTCGCCTGTGACGGCTCTTTTGAGCATGCCGCCGATGCCCTGGCCCTTGCGTTCGAACTGGAGATTGCCGCGGTAGGCGATCATCGCCCCCTGCCGCGCGTGCATCTCGCCGTTGACGGCGTACTTGACCGACTTGGCGTTCTGCAGGCTCATTCCGGGCATGGTGGCTTGCTGCGCCATGTTCTCCGAGGAAAAAAGATCACTTTTCATGGGGTGCATAGTGTCCCGGACGTACCCGTTCCGCCAACAGAGCGGACGACAAGGACTGGCAAACTGTTCGAGGTGAGCAGCGAAGAGATCCAGCCCGACAGTCCTCCCGGCAGTCCCAGCAGTCCTCTCAGTCCTGTCAGTCCTGTCAGTCCTGTCAGTCCTGTCGACAGTCCTTTCCGGCATGAGAGCACCGCGCGCGACGAGGCTCCGCAGTTCGTCCTGCCGCTGGTGGTGCACATCGAGAAGGCCGATCCCCCGGCCCGTACCGACGCGCTGGAGACCACGGCCCGCGCCGTGCTCTCCTTCCTCAGCGACGAACGGTCGCACGGCGAGGGAGAGTGGGCACAGGCGATGCGGGACTGGCAGGACGCCCGGATCCGCAAGGTGGTGCGGCGGGCGCGCGGCGCGGAGTGGCGCAAGGCCTCGGCGCTGCCCGGCATCACGGTCACGGGCAGGGCCGCCGAGGTGCGCGTCTTCCCACCCGTCCCGCTGGACGGCTGGCCCAAGGAGCTGGCCAAGCTCCAGGTCTCCGGCACGGACCTGGACGACCCCGAGCCGCCCGCGGCGCCCGACCTCGCCGCTCCGGTGCTGTGGCTGAGCCCGAAGCTGGACATGTCGGCGGGCAAGGCGATGGCGCAGGCCGGGCACGGCGCGCAACTCGCTTGGTGGGAGCTGTCGGAGGCGGACCGCGCGGCGTGGCGCGAGTCAGGCTTCCTCCTGTCCGTACGCACTCCGGATCCGGCGCACTGGCACCAACTCACGGTCAGCGGCCTGCCGGTTGTCCGTGATGCCGGTTTCACGGAGATTGCGGCAGGCTCGTGCACGGTGGTCGCTGACCATCCGTCGCTGCGCGGCTGAACGCTGGGGCACCGCGTTACGTACTCCTCGGTACCGCCAAGTAGTTTGAACGATTATCAGTTGGCGGTTGGATTGGTTGCCGTGTAACGCATCGGCTCTGGAGGCACATTTGTTGCGGCGTATCAACGGGACAGCTCTGATCATCGCGGCCCTGGTCGCCACGGTAGGCGCGCTCGCGTTCCCCGTGTGGTCGTATGCGGATCGTTCCGGAACTGGACAGGACAATCTCAACGCGTCGACCGTGGCGACGCAGTGGGGGCCGCTGTCGGCGGCCGACCGTGACTTGCTGGTGAAGGTCCGGCTGGCCGGGCTCTGGGAGCTGCCCGCAGGACAGCAAGCACTCGAACGCGCTCCGACCCAGGCGATCAAGGACGTCGGCGACCACCTGATCGTCGGTCACACCGACCTCGACAAGCGGTCGCGCAATGTGGCGGCGAAGCTCGGAGTGCAGCTGCCGAACCAGCCTTCCGACATCCAGCAGGGCTGGCTGCGGGAGCTGTCGGCGGCGAGCGGTCTGGAATACGAGCAGAAGTTCGCGGACCTGCTGCGCGTCGCGCACGGCAAGACCTTCATTCTGATCGCCCAGGTCCGGCACAGCACCCGGAACATGCTGATACGGCAGTTGGCGAGCGACTCCAGCATCACGGTCCTGGACCACATGACCATGCTTGAGGCCACCGGAAGGGTCAACTTCGACGCCATCGCGAACGAGGCGGCCGGGGGTGCGACAGCCAGCCCCACCGGTCCGCCGCCGCCGAACGGGGCCCTGCCGCCGTCGCCGTCGGTGGCGGCTCCGACCGGGAACCAGACCGTTACGTCGTCGCCGTCGCCACAGCCGGGAGCGCCGACGGCGATCAACACGAACCGGCCGGCGCCCTCGCCGTGATCACGTCCCGGCGGGGCCGTGCCAGGCCCCGCCGGGACGATCCGGAACCTCAAATCAACCTCTGAACGTCCCCTCCTCCGGGTTCGTGGCCGTCCGTCGGGGCCATAGGCCCTGCACGCAGCGCCACACGGCGCTGATGGAGGGGGACAACTCATGCAAACCGAACTCGGTATCGGTATCGGCTGGCGGCCCGAGATCGCCGACGCGGTGGAACGGCTGCCCGGCGTCGACTGGGTCGAGGTCGTCGCGGAGAACATCTGCCCGGGCCATCTGCCCGCGGCCCTGACCCGCCTGCGCTCGCGCGGCACCCGGATCGTCCCGCACGGCGTCTCGCTGGGCCTGGGCGGCGCGGACCGCCCGTCCGAGCAGCGGCTGGCCGACCTGGCGGAGCGCGCGACGGCGCTGGACGCGCCGCTGGTGACGGAGCACATCGCGTTCGTACGGGCCGGAGGCGTGCTCACCGCGTCCCCGCTGCTGGAAGCGGGCCACCTGCTGCCGGTGCCGCGCACCTGGGACGCGCTGAGGGTGCTCTGCGAGAACGTCCGCATGGCGCAGGACTCGCTGCCGGTGCCGCTGGCGCTGGAGAACATCGCGGCGCTGATCTCGTGGCCGGGCGAGGAGCTCACTGAGGGGCAGTTCCTGGCGGAACTGGTCGAGCGCACGGGCGTACGCCTGCTGATCGACGTGGCGAACCTCCACACGAACCACGTCAACCGGGGCGAGGACCCGTCGGCGGCGCTGGATGAACTGCCGGTCGAGGCGATCGCGTACGTCCATGTGGCGGGCGGCATCGAACGCGACGGCGTCTGGCACGACACGCACGCGCACCCGGTGACCCGGCCGGTCCTGGACATTCTGACGGAACTCCGGGCGAGAGTGGCGCCGCCGGGGGTCCTGCTGGAGCGGGACGACGACTTCCCGCCGGAGGCGGAGCTGTCGGCGGAACTGACGACGATCCGCACGACACTGACCGCGGCGGCGGGCCGGGCAGGGCATGCGACCCCGCGGTCGGTAGCCCGGCCGTCGTACCGCGTGCGGGGTGCGGCCCGCGCCCACGAGGGCGCACCCACCGGTACGCGGACGGCGGTCCGCGCGCCGAGTGCTGAGGATCCGGCCCCGGCACCCGCTCCGGGGGACGCCACCGACCCCGCAGCCCGCGCTCACGTCGCCCTTGCGCAGGCCTCCCTGCTTTCCGCCCTCGTCGCCGGTACCCCTGCCCCCGAAGGCTTCGACTCCCGGCGCCTGCGCGTACAGAGCCGCGCCCTCGCCGCCAAGCGTGCCGATGTCGTCGCCAAGGTCGCGCCGGAGCTGCCCGAGATCCTCGGGGACGGCTACCGCGCCGCGTTCCTCTCGTACGCCAAGGACCGCCCCATGCGCGCCGGCTACCGGCGTGACGCGCTCGACTTCGCCGAGCAGCTGCTCATCGCCGGCCGTCCCGCCGACGCCGACGCCCGACGCCGGCTCACCCGCTGGTGGGAAGAGCGTGCCACCCAGAGCCCGCCGCGCCGTGCCACCCGGTTCGTACGCGCCGCCCGTGCCGTCCTCGTCAGAGGAGGCGCGGGATGATCGCGCTCGCCGTGCTCATCTATCTCGCCATCGGGGCCTCCTCCGCGGCACTGATCGCGCGAGTGTCCGCCTCCCAGCGCCGCCACCCCGCCGCCGGGGCCCGTATCCACGACGTCTACGAGGCCGCCTTCCTCAGCGGCGGCCCCGCCCGCGTCGTGGACGCCGCGCTCGCCGCCCTGCACGCCGACGGACGGCTCGTCATCGGCGGACCCGGCATCGTCGCCGTACGGAATCCTGTCGCCCATGACCTCGTCGAGCGTGCGGTGCTCGCGCGGCTGGCCGCCGCGCCGACGGGGGCTCTGCGTCACATGCGCCTCGGCGCGATGCGCGACCCCGCCGTACAGGAGATCGGCGACGGCCTCGCCGCCCGCGGGCTGGTGGCGGTACCCGGGCAGAACAGCGCACTGGCCGCCTGGGGCATCACCCAGGGGGTGGTGTGTCTGCTGGCCATACCCGCCTCCTTCATCGTCACCGTCCTCACCCTCGTCGGCGCGGGACCGTTCGAGTCCGGCCCGCCGCTCATCGTCATGGTTCTGCCGGTTCTGATCGCGGGCATCTTGATCGGCTTTCTCATGGCGGGCCGTGCCAAGCGGCGGATCAGTACGGCGGGCCAGGACGCCCTCCGCTCGTACCGGGCCGAGAACACCACTGCCTACGCGCCGGCCCTGCTGGTCGCGCTCCGGGGCCTGCCCGCCGTGCCGGATCCGGCGCTCCGGGCGCAGTTGACGGCGGCGGCACGGGGCCCCGTGCGCGGAGGCGGCGGCCACTCGCCGCCGGACACAGCGGACAGCGGCGACCCCGCGGCCGTATGGTGCGCCGGGTCGAGCCCCGGGTCCGGTTGCGGCAGTTCCTCCGGGGGCGGCGGCAGCAGCTGCGGGAGCTCGTCCGGCTCCAGCTGTGGCAGCTCCTCCGGCGGCGGATCGAGCTGCGGAGGCGGCGGCGGTTCCTGACGTACGAGAACGTACAAGAACGTACGCGGCCGTACGCCGACATACGTACGCCGACGCGTACAGCGATGCGCGGTCAATCCCCCGAACACGCCACGGGATCACGCCCAGGCCGACTAGCGTGCTGGACCGCACGCGCAGGAGGCAGCATGCGTTCCCTCACCGGCACCGGCATGGTCGTCGTCGCCCTGACGGCGACCGTCGCCGCGATTCTCTTCCCGATCTGGACCTACGAGGACCGCTCCGGCACCGGCCTCGCCAATCTCCGCGCCGGTTCCGTCCCCACCGCCTGGGGCCCGCTCTCCGCCGCCGACCGGGACTTCGTCGTACGCGTCCGACTCGCCGGACTGTTGGAGCTTCCCGCCGGGCAACAGGCCATCGACCGCGCCCCCTCCGTCGCGGTCAGGACAGCGGGCGAGCATCTCGTCCACGGCCACACCTACCTCGACGCCCGCGTCCGCGAGGTCGCGAAACGGCTCTCCATGGAGCTGCCAAACCAGCCGACCGGCCAACAGCGCGGCTGGTTGGAGGAATTCACCGCGGCGCGCGGCCTGGAGTACGAGACCAAGTTCGCCAATATCCTGCGCCGGGCCCACGGCAAGGTCTTCTCCCTCGTCGCCGACATCCGCAACAGCACCCGCAACACACTCGTGCGGGCGCTGGCCGACGACGCCAACACCACCGTCCTGGACCACATCAAGGTCCTGGAGGCGACCGGGCTCATCGACTTCGACGCCATCGCCGCCGACTCCGCCCAGTCCGACCGGTCCGCTCAGTCCGCTCAGTCCGCCCGGTCCACAGGGCGGACTCCCCATGGCATCACCACCGTCAACTCACGTAGAACTCAGTCATGTTCTGGACGCTCTTTCTGCTGGTCGCCTGGGCCCTCGCGGGCATCAGCTGCGCCCGGCTCTGCCTCGCCGCCGTCGAAGCCGCCCGCACGAACCTCACGCCCCAAGAAGGGCCCCCGGAACTGAGCCTGTACGAGGCCGCGTTCCTCGCGGGCGGCCCGCAGCGGGTCACCGAGCTCACCCTCGTCTCGATGCACCGGCGCCGCACACTGCTGCTCGCGCACACCGGCTGGGCCACCGTCGTCGACCCGGAGGGCGAGGACGACCTGGAGCGCTCCGTCATCAGCGCGATAGGGCCCGCGGGACAGGCCAGGATCGCGGCCGTACGGGCCACCGCGGCCGCCACCGACGCGGTGCGGGCCCTGGCCGAGCGTCTCGTCGCCGCCGGTCTCGCCGTACCCGAGACCGCCAGGTCGCACGTCGCATCGGCCGTGCGCGGCGTACAGGGAGCCACCGTGCTCATCCTGGTGCTGGCGACCGCCGCCGTGCTGACGCTCCCCCAGGAGCAGGGAGCGGGCAGCGGGCTGGTCCTCGCCTGGTTCGCGCTTCCTCTCATGCTGACCGGCGGCTCTCTCGTCGTCGCGCGGATCGAGGTCCATCCGTCCGCCCGCTGGGCCTCGCCCGACGGTCAGCGCCTGCTCAGTTCGTTCTCCCCCGACGACTCGCTCACCGCCGTCGCCCTGAGCGGGGTCTGGGCCATCGACGACCCGGACCTGCGAGCGGCGCTGAGCCACAGCCGTACCCACAGCCGTACCGCGCATCGGAGTGATTGAGCCCGACACGGCCCGTCGGTGCTTTACACCGCCCGACGATCTGTTGACCCTGTCCCGGATGAGAGCAGCTGCGAGATACCGGGCCGTGGCAGGCGTCAGTTCCTTGGTCTCCCTGGCCCTGTCCGCGCTCGTCGTCGCCCCGGCCGACGGCGCGACGACCACCACCGTCGAGTCCTACGGCACAGCCATCGCCGCCGAGCGCGCCGCCGCCACGGGCATCGCCTTCGGCAGCTGCCCCGAGTCCGAGAGACTGCCCGCGCCGGTCCAGTGCGGCACGGTCACCGTCCCGCTCGACTACGCCAGGCCCTCGGGCCCGCTGATCGAACTCACCGTCAGCCGGATCAAGGCGAGCGGCGCACCGGCCGAGCACCAGGGCGCGTTCGTCTACAACCCCGGCGGCCCCGGCAGCTCCAGCATGATCTTCCCGCTGGCCGCCCAGCTCCCCGAGTGGCAGCGGATCTCCCGGGCGTACGACATCGTCGGCTACTCCCCGCGCGGCGTCGGCCGCTCCGCCCCGCTCTCCTGCCAGGAACCGGCCGACTTCGGCAAGGCCCCGACCCTCGCCCCGGTCCACCCCTCCGAGTCGTACAAGCAGGAGCGGATCGCCGAGGCGAAGGCGTACGCGGACGGCTGTGCGCGCAGGGCGGGGCCCGCGCTGCGCCACTACACCTCGCTCAACAACGCCCGCGACCTGGATGTGCTGCGGGCGGCGCTCCGCCAGGAGAAGCTGACCTTCATGGGCGCCTCGTACGGCACGTACCTCGGAGCGCTGTACGCGACCCTCTTCCCCTCGCATGTGCGCCGTATGGTCTTCGACTCGGCGGTCGATCCGGACCGGCACAAGATCTGGTACCGCAGCAACCTTGAGCAGTCGTTCGCCTTCGAGAGCCGCTGGGCGGACTTCCGTGCCTGGGTCGCCAGGCACGACAAGACGTTCCAGCTGGGCGCGACACCCGAGGCGGTGGCACACAGCTACGAGAAGATCCGCACGCGCCTCGCGCGCGAGCCCGCGGGCGGCAAGGTCGGCCCCGGCCAGCTGCACGCGGCGTTCCTGGGCGCGGCCTACTACGACGACTTCTGGCAGCCGCGCGCCACCGCCCTGTCCGAGTATCTGAAGGGCAACGCGCAGCCGCTGATCGACCAGGCCGCACCGGACCCGGCGGGGGCGCGGGAGGCGGAGAACGGCAAGGCCGTGTACACCGCCGTCGAGTGCAACGACGCCCCGTGGCCGACGGACTGGGAGGAGTGGGACCGCGACAACAGCCGCCTCGCGCGCAGCGCCCCGTTCGAGACCTGGGACAACGCCTGGATGAACCTGCCGTGCGCCTTCTGGTCCGCGCACCGGCAGGAGCCGCTGAGGGTCCGTACGAAGCGCGGCGAACTGCCCCCGACGCTGATCCTGGCCGCCGAGCGGGACGCGGCGACGCCGTACGAGGGGGCTCGCGAGCTGGCGCGGCGGCTGAAGGGCGCGGTGCTGATCACCGAGCGGGACTCCGGTTCGCACGGCATCGGCGGCGGCAAGAACGCCTGCGTCAACGGATACCTGGCGGACTATCTGCTGACCGGACAGACGCCGGTGCGGCGCGCTGAATGCGCGCCGCACCAGGAGCCGGACCCGGTGTCGCTGGACCGGCGCGCCACTGCCAAGAGGCTGCCGCGCGCGGCCTGATCTTCCGGGTCGGGATAGCCGGGGCCGCCACGAGGCGGCCCGGCTACCGGGTTTCAGGGGATCCGCTACGCGAGCCCCGCCACCAGTTCGGCGACGGACTTGCGGCGGCCCGTGTAGAACGGGACCTCTTCGCGTACGTGCATCCGGGCCTCGGACGCGCGCAGGTGACGCATCAGATCGACGATCCGGTACAGCTCGTCGGCCTCGAAGGCCAGCAGCCACTCGTAGTCGCCGAGCGAGAACGACGCGACCGTGTTGGCGCGCACATCGGGGAAGCCGCGCGCCATCTTGCCGTGGTCGGCGAGCATCCGGCGGCGGTCCTCGTCCGGCAGCAGGTACCAGTCGTAGGAGCGTACGAAGGGGTAGACGCTGACATAGTTGCGCGGCGTCTCGTCGGCCAGGAAGGCCGGGACGTGCGACTTGTTGAACTCGGCGGGCCGGTGCAGCGCCATGTTCGACCAGACCGGCACGAGGGCGCGGCCCAGCTTCGTACGCCGGAAGAGGTTGTACGCCTCCTGGAGCTCGTCCGCGGTCTCCGCGTGCCACCAGATCAGCACGTCCGCGTCGGCGCGCAGCCCGGAGACGTCGTACGTGCCGCGGACGGTGATGTCCTTGGCGGCGAGCTGGTCGAACAGCTCCTGGACCTCGTCGGCGTAGCCGGTGCGGTCGGTGGCGTCGGGCAGCACATCGCGCAGCTTGAAGACGGACCACAGGGTGTAGCGGATGACCTCGTTGAGGTCCTTCGCCTTCTTCCCCGCGTTGGGAGCCTTTTCCGGTGCAGTCATGAGGCTATTCTCCCGCGTCGTCCCCAGTGACCCGCACCAGGGTCGACGTGGCGATGATCTCGTCGGCCGCGCGGCGCGCGCTCGCGATGCAGGCGGGGATGCCGACGCCGTCGTACGCCGCGCCGCAGACCCGCAGGCCGGGCAGTTTGGCGACCTCGTCGCGGATGCGGGCGACGCGCGTGAGGTGCCCGACGGGGTACTGGGGCAGTCCGCCGATCCAGCGGGTCACTTCGGTGGCCACAGGCTTGGCCGCGGGTCCGGCGCCGGCCCCGGACCCGGACCCGAATCCGGCGCCGAGCCCGACCGCCTCGCCGAGATCCCGCAGGGATACGTCGACCAGCTCGCCGTCCTCGCGGTCCAGCTGCTCCTCCTCGCCGTACCGGCCGATCGAGGTCCGCAGCAGGAAGAGCTCGGAGGAACCCTCGTCCACCCATCCCCACTTCCGGGTCGAGAAGGTGGACGCCTTGATGGTGCGGCCGTCCACCGGCGGCACCAGAAAGCCGCTGCCTTCCGGCATCCGGCCCAGGTCGGCGCGGCGGAAAGCCATGGTCACCAGGGCCATGGAGGCGTACTCGATCCTGCCGAGCTCGGCGGCCGCTGCCGGTGACTCGTCGGCGAGCAGCGCGGAGGCGGACCAGGCGGGCGTGGCGAGCACCACGCCGTCGGCGGCGATGACGCGCCGGCCGGCGCGGATCTGCCAGCCCCGGTCGGTACGGGTGAGCTCGTGGACCGGCGTCTCGGTGAGGATCTCGCCGCCCCCCGCGCGTACGGCCTCGGCCACCGCGCCCGGCAGGGTTCCGATGCCGCCCGCGATGCCCATGAAGACGGGTTGGTCCTGCTGCACGGCAGCAGCGGCGGTCCGCGCCTGGAGGTCCCGTACGGCCGCGAGCAGCGAACCCTGGGTCTTCACGGCCTCGAACAGCTGCGGCACGGCGGCACGCATCGAGATCTTGTACGCGTCGCCCGCGTACACCCCGCCCAGCAGCGGCTCCACCAGCCGGTCCACGACCTCGCGGCCGAGGCGCTCGGCGACGTACGCGCCGACCGCGACATCGTCGCCGAGCTCGGCGGGCGGCAGATCCCGCTCCCGCTCGATGCGGGCGATGCCTTCCGGGGAGAGCAGCCCGGAGAGCGCCGCCGGGTCGCCCGGCACGCCCATCACATGGCCCTTGGGCATCGGGCGCAGCGCGTCGCGGGTCCAGACCGTCGCGGAGGCGGTGGCGGGCGGCTGGAGCCGGTCGGCGAGGCCGACGGCGCGGGCCAGTTCGACCGCTTCGGGACGGCGGGCGAGCATCGACTCGGCGCCCAGGTCGACGGAGACGCCCGCGATCTCGCCCGCGCGCAGCTTGCCGCCGAGGCGGTCGGAGGCCTCGATGAGGGTGACGCGGGCCCCGGAGCCGAGCAGCCGGTGCGCGGCGGCGAGACCGGCGATGCCTCCTCCGATGACGACGATATGACTCGTACGTGCGTTCACATCTTCTGGGCTGGACAGCATGGGGCCACTCTCTCAGACCCGTAACGAGTCCCGACCGTGACCGCTTCGGAACCGGGAAAGGGCAACCCGGGCCCCTGCCTCCCACGTCGAACCGGCGACACTCAACTACCTGTCCCTGGGGGGGCCGATATGCGTGCTCGGCGTACATGCGCGGCACTGTTGCTCACCGTCTCACTCGGCGTCGCCGGGTGCAGCGGAGCCAACGACAGTGGGTCCACCGCAGACGAGAAGGCAGCGCAGAGCGGAGCGCAACCCGCGGCGGAGGACGCGGCACGGGCCGAAGGGAGCGGGTCGCTCGCGGACGCCGGAGCCCCTTCCGCTCCTTCCGGCCGACAGCAGGCGGAGCCGAAGAACCCGGTCGCGCTGCCGACGACCCACATCATCCGCACCGCCACGATCAGCGTGGAGGTCGAGGACGCCCCGAAGGCCCTGGCGAAGGCGCGCACGGCGGCCGAGGACGCCGGCGGGCATGTCTCCAACGAGTCCACCGAGCGGCTCGACGACACGCATGTGACCTCGCACGTCGTGCTGCGCGTCCCGCAGGAGAAGTACGACGCGGTGCTGACCGAGCTGGCAGGCGCCGGGAAACTGCTCTCCCGCAAGGCGGACGCCAAGGACGTCACCGGGCAGGTGGTCGATGTGGACAGCCGCATCGCCACGCAACGGGCGAGCGTCGCCCGCGTACGGGCACTGATGGACCGGGCCACGCAGCTCAGCGATGTGGTCACCCTGGAGGGGCAGCTGAGCAGCCGTCAGGCCGAGCTGGAGTCGCTGCTGGCTCAGCAGGCCTCGCTCAAGGACCGTACGACGCTGGCGACGATCACGGTGGACCTCACCGAGAAGGAGGGCCCGGAGCCGAAGAAGGACGAAGACGAGGACCCGGGCTTCCTGGACGCGCTCAACGGCGGCTGGGACGCGCTGGTGACGGCGGTGAAGTGGATTGGGATCGTGATCGCGGCGATCGCTCCGTGGGTCGCGGCGTTCGGGCTGCTGTTCGCGCTGTGGTGGTGGGTGATCCGGCCGCGGCTGGCGAGGCGCACGGCGGCGGCTCCTGCCCAGTGGCCTGTTCCCGCTCCGGCTCCGGCTCCGGCTCCCGGCAGCGGTACCGACCCCGGCCAGGACTGAACGGCCGCTTCGCCGTAGCGTGTTCCCCATGGCAACGGAGCGGCTGGTAGTCATCGGGGGCGATGCGGCGGGCATGTCCGCCGCATCGCAGGCACGTCGGCTGAAGGGCCCGGACGAGCTGGAGATCGTGGCCTTCGAGCGCGGTCACTTCAGCTCGTACTCGGCCTGCGGGATCCCGTACTGGATCAGCGGTGACGTGGCCGAGCGCGACGCGCTGATCGCCCGTACGCCGGCCGCGCACCGCGAGCGCGGGATCGATCTGCGGATGCGTACGGAGGTGACGGAGATCGACGTCGCCGGCCAGCGCGTCCGCGCCCGCGACCTCGAAGCGGGCACCGAGTCCTGGACCGGCTTCGACAAACTGGTCGTCGCGACGGGGGCGCGGCCGACGCGCCCGCCGCTGCCGGGCATCGACGCCCCCGGCGTCCACGGCGTACAGACGCTGGACGACGGCCAGGCGCTGCTGGACGGCCTCACCACCCCCGGCGGGCGCGCGGTCGTCGTGGGCGCGGGCTATATCGGCGTCGAGATGGCGGAGGCGATGCTCAAGCGCGGCTACGAGGTGACCGTCCTCAACCGAGGCGAGCAGCCCATGGCCACCCTCGACCCGGACATGGGCCGCCTGGTCCGCGAAGCGATGGAGGGCATGGGCATCACCACGGTGGCCGGCGCCGAGGTCGCCAAGATCCTCACGGGCGAGGACGGCCGGGTGTCGGCGGTCGCCACCGAGTCCGCGTCGTACCCGGCGGATGTCGTGGTCCTCGGCATGGGCGTCGAGCCGGAGACGACGCTCGCGCGCGCCGCGGGTCTGCCGCTGGGCGCGTACGGCGGTCTGCTCACCGATCCGGCGATGCGGGTCCGCGGCCACGAGAACATCTGGGCGGGCGGCGACTGTGTGGAGGTCCTCCACCTGGTCTCGGGCCGCGACCGCCATATCGCGCTGGGCACGCACGCCAACAAGCACGGCCAGGTCATCGGAACGAACGCGGGCGGCGGCTACGCCACGTTCCCGGGGGTCGTCGGCACGGCGGTCAGCAAGGTGTGCGACCTGGAGATCGCCCGTACCGGGCTGCGCGAGAAGGACGCCCGCGAGGTGGGGCTCCAGTACGTCACGGCCACCATCGAGTCGACGAACAGCGCGGGCTACTACCCCGGCGCCACGCTGATGACGGTGAAGATGCTCGCGGAGCGCCGTACGGGCCGCCTGCTCGGCGTCCAGATCGTGGGCCGCGAGGGCGCGGCCAAGCGGGTGGACATCGCCGCGGTCGCTCTGACGTCGGGAATGACGGTGGAACAGCTGACGGCCCTGGACCTGGGCTACGCCCCGCCGTTCTCGCCGGTCTGGGACCCGGTCCTGGTGGCGGCTCGGAAAGCGGTCCGGGCGGTACGGGCGGCGGGCTGAACCGTGCGTGGACGCGGGGGAAGCAGTGCGCCCGGCAGGGTGACCGGTCCGATCCGGAGGCAATCGGGCGATTCCGAGCGGACGTCATCCGGGTCAACTTCAACGGGGGCCTCGTCGACGGCGGCCCCAACTGGGACTCCTGCCAGCTCAACGCCGGCAACCCGCCGATCAACTGCGAGTCCTCCTTCTGACCGGCGCGGGTGCTCACCACGGGCCCCGACCCACCGGCGGGCACCCGCACAGGTCAACGGCTCAATGGGTCAACGGGTCAACGCGCGGTCTGCGTGTGGACGTACTCCACCAGCCGCGTCAGCGCGTCCGGGTCCGTCGTCGGCAGCACCCCGTGGCCCAGGTTGAACACATGGCCCTCAAGACCGGCCGCCGCCTCCAGCACCTCGCGGGTCTTCGTCTCGACCGCTTCCGTCGGGGCGAAGAGCACGGCCGGGTCCAGGTTCCCCTGCAGCGCCTTGCCCGGACCGACCCGACGCGCGGCCTCGTCCATCGGGACCCGCCAGTCGACGCCGACGACATCCGCGCCGGCCTCGCCCATCAGACCCAGCAGTTCGCCGGTGCCGACACCGAAGTGGATGCGCGGGACGCCGTACGAGGCCACCGCCTCGAAGACCTTGGCCGAGGCGGGCATCACCGAGCGCCGGTAGTCCGCGGGGGCCAGCGCGCCCACCCAGGAGTCGAAGAGCTGCACGGCCGACGCCCCGGCCTCGATCTGGACCTTGAGGAAGGCGGAGGTGATCTCCGCGAGCCGGTCCAGCAGATCCGCCCACAGCTCCGGGTCGCCGTACATCAGCGCCTTGGTGTGCTCGTGGTTGCGCGAGGGGCCGCCCTCGACCAGATAGCTCGCGAGGGTGAAGGGCGCGCCGGCGAAACCGATGAGCGGCGTGGACCCCAGCTCGGCGGTGAGCAGGCCCATCGCCTCGGTGACGTACCAGACGTCCTCGGGTGTGAGGTCGCGCAGCCGCGCCAGGTCCGCGCGGGTGCGGATCGGCTCGGCGACGACCGGGCCGATACCCGGCTTGATGTCGAGGTCGATGCCGATCGCCTTGAGCGGTACGACGATGTCGCTGAAGTAGATCGCCGCGTCGACCTTGTGGCGGCGCACGGGCTGGAGGGTGATCTCGGTGACCAGCTCGGGCCGCATGCACGATTCGAGCATCGGGATGCCCTCGCGCAGCTTGAGGTACTCGGGCAGCGAACGGCCCGCCTGCCGCATGAACCAGACCGGCGTGTGCGACACGGGTTCACGCCTGCACGCCTTCAGAAACGTGGAGTCGTGGGTCGCGGTCTGCTGCGTCGTGGTCTGCCGGCCCGTGACAGGGGTCTCCCCTGTTCGAGCGGAGCCGAGAACTTGGGGAAGGTCATTGGCGCTCACGCCAGAATCTTCGCACGTACACAGGAAGTGGCTGCCCCGGGCCGGGTGTCTCTCCCTGCGCGAAGCCCCCGTTCCGCCTACTCTTCCCCGCATGGCTGCGGCTCAGGGACAGTTTTCCGATCATCCGACGGATCATCCGGATCATTCAGGTCACTCCGATCAATCCAACAGCGCCGGCGAACCGGACAGCGCGGAGGGGAATGCCGTCCCGCGCGCGTTCCGGCAGGCGGTCGAGGCACTGCGGGCGGCCCGGCTGCGCCCCGAGATCGAGGCGGACCCGACGCCCCCGCCCAAACGCCTCGCGCCGTTCGCGTACGCCCTGGAGGCCGCGGTCGTCGAGGGCGACGAGGATCTGGCGGACGGCCGGCTCGTCCTGCTGCACGATCCGGCGGGCCATGACGCCTGGCAGGGCACGTTCCGGCTGGTGACGCTGGTACGCGCCGAACTGGAGCCGGAGATGGCGGCCGACCCGCTGCTGCCCGAGGTCTGCTGGTCGTGGCTGACGGGCGCGCTGGAGGCGCGCGGTCTCTCGTACGGGGAGGCGAGCGGCACCGTCACCCGTGCGGGGTCTCACTATTTCGGTGGACTCTCCGACCGCCGTCCGGTGACGCAGATCGAGATCCGGGCCTCGTGGACGCCGCGGGAGGGCGCCGGCGGGGTCCCGGACGCGGGGGCTCACTTCGCGGCCTGGTGTGATCTGCTCTGTCAGATCGCGGGGCTGCCGCCGTCACCGTCCGGTGTGGCGGAGACCGCGACGGGCGTGGTGTCGCTGCCGCAACGGCGCGGTCCACAGCAGCCGTAAGGCGTTCGGGCGTACGGGCATTCAGGCATACGGGTTGGCCTACGGCCTGGCATACAGGCGTACGGGCTCGATCGTAGGATGATCGATCGCGCGTCCGAATTGCACCAATTGTTACTCACTAAATCGTGATCATTCCCTAAAGCCGGACGGCTTTGCTGCCGAAGAGGTTCGTGACCCGTCAAGCACAGTTCACCCGGCTTCTTCCCCGAGCCGGGCCCCGTCCCGCACCTTCCCAGGAGGCCTGGTGTCCGTTCTACTCGAGCAGCCCGCAAGCCTGGTCGCCTACCGCCCGAACAAGCCGACGGCCATGGTCGTCGTGGCCGACCCGCGCGTCCGCTCCACCGTCACCCGCCACCTGTGGGCCCTCGGAGTACGTGATGTGATCGAGGCGTCGTCCATCGCGGAGGCCCGCCCCCGCGTCGGCAACCCGCGCGACATCTGCGTGGCCGACGTCCACCTGCCCGATGGCTCCGGGCTGACCCTGCTGTCCGAGACCAGAGCCGCCGGCTGGCCCAATGGCCTGGCCCTGTCCGCAGCCGACGACATCGGCGCCGTGCGCAACGCCCTCGCGGGCGGCGTCAAGGGCTACGTCGTCACCGGTACGCGTACGAACATCGGACACCCGAGCCGCCCCGGCGCGCCCCCCATCGGCGCCGCGGCGAGCCGGATGCACCGCCGCCCCCCGGGCGCCCCGAGCCACCCGGGCGGCTACCGCGAGCTCTCCGGCCGCGAAGTGGAAGTACTCCGCCTGGTCGCCGAAGGCCAGTCCAACAAGGCGATCGGCGTCTCGATGGGCTTGTCCGCATTGACCGTGAAGAGTCACCTCGCCCGTATCGCACGCAAACTCGGCACGGGCGACCGGGCCGGAATGGTGGCGGTAGCGCTGCGAACCGGAATCATCCACTGACCCCTTCCACTACCTTTTAATCCCTTTACACATCCTTTCCGTATTTCTTCGCGCCCGCCGACGGAACGTTCCGTCGGCGGGCGCTGTCCGTTCACAGATACCCTTGACAGGTGACCGACGCCCAAGAGACCGCAGCAGAGACAGCACTGCGAACCACCGGGGGCGCTCCCCCGGACGACGATGGATCGGTCGATGGGCTGCCGATTCCCTTGCTGGAGCCCCGGGAAGGCATTCCACCCGTGGTGGCCACCGACGACGCCCTCGCCGAAGTGATCGCCGCCTTCACCCGTGGCACCGGCCCGGTGGCCGTCGACGCCGAGCGCGCGTCCGGCTACCGGTACGGCCAGCGCGCCTATCTCGTACAACTGCGCCGCGAAGGCGCGGGCACCGCACTGATCGACCCGGTCGGCTGCCCGGACCTCTCCGGGCTCGGCGAAGCCCTCTCCGGTACGGAGTGGATCCTGCACGCCGCCACCCAGGACCTGCCGTGCCTGCGCGAAATAGGCATGGTCCCCACCCGGCTCTTCGACACCGAGCTGGCCGGACGGCTCGCGGGCTTCCCCCGGGTCGGGCTCGGCGCGATGGTCGAGAGCGTGCTCGGCTACGCGCTGGAGAAGGGCCACTCGGCCGTCGACTGGTCCACCCGCCCACTGCCCGAGCCGTGGCTGCGGTACGCCGCGCTCGATGTGGAACTGCTGGTGGACCTGCGCGACGCGCTGGAGAAGGAACTGGACCGCCAGGGCAAGCTGGAGTGGGCGCGCCAGGAGTTCGAGGCGATCGCCTCGGCCCCGCCGGCGCCGCCGCGCAAGGACCCCTGGCGTCGTACGTCCGGGATGCACAAGGTGCGTCGCCGGCGTCAGCTGGCGGTCGTACGGGAGCTGTGGACGGCCCGCGACAAGATCGCGCAGCGGCGTGACGTGTCACCGGGCAAGGTGCTGAGCGACGCCGCGATCGTGGAGGCGGCACTGGCGGTACCGGCGAACCTGCACGCCCTGACCGAGCTGCCCGGGTTCGGCCACCGGATGGGGCGGCGCCAGCTGGAGCAGTGGCAGGCGGCGGTGGAGCGGGCCAAGGCCCTGACCGACGTGGAGCTGCCCCAGCCCGGCCAGCAGCTGAACGGCCCGCCGCCGCCGCGCTCCTGGGTGGACAAGGACCCCGAGGCCGCGGCCCGCCTCTCCGCGGCGCGCGCGGCGGTCTCGGCGCTGGCGGAGGAGCTGGGCCTGCCCCAGGAGAACCTGATCACTCCGGACACGGTCCGCCGGGTCTGCTGGGAGCCGCCGCTGGAGCCGACGGAGGAGGCGGTGGCGGGGGCGCTGTCGTCCCACGGCGCCCGCGCCTGGCAAATCGCCCAGGTGACGCCGCTGCTGACGCACGCGCTGACGGCCACGTCCTGACGAGCGCGGGGCGCGGACCCTGGTCGGGGGCGCTGCGGGGCTGGTTTTGCCTCGGGCCCTTGTCGGGGCTCCGCCCCGAACCCCGCGCCTCAATCGCCGGCGGGGCTTGGGTTGCCGGTGGCCCGGCAATTCAAGCCCGTCCGGCGTTTGAGGAGCTGGGGGTCCCCCCATGCCCGCCAGGGCGTAGGGGGAGTAGGGGGAGGGCGGGTAGGGGACAAGCCCGCCGCAGGCGCAACCCGCGCCACCGCAACCCGTACGCGCACCGCACCGCCCCACCCCCCACCCCCCTGTGACCTTCGCCGCTCCCCCCATAGGTACTGTTCCCCCCGGTTACCCGCAAGTAGCATGACCGTGGAAGCGCGCCGCAGGCGTGCCGCACCCGCACCCTGGAGGAGAGCCAACGTGCCTCGTACCGTCAGGGATGTCGTCTTCGTCGACGGCGTCCGCACCCCGTTCGGCAAGGCGGGCCCGAAGGGCATTTACCACGAGACCCGGGCCGACGATCTCGTCGTGAAGGCCATCCGCGAGCTCCTGCGCCGCAACCCGGACCTCGACCCCGCCAAGATCGACGAGGTCGCCATCGCCGCGACCACCCAGATCGGCGACCAGGGCCTCACCATCGGCCGCACCGCGGGCATCCTCGCGGGTCTGCCGCAGTCCGTCCCGGGCTACTCCATCGACCGCATGTGCGCGGGCGCGATGACCGCCGTGACAACGACCGCCGGGTCGATCGCTTTCGGCGCGTACGACATCGTCGTCGCCGGCGGCGTCGAGCACATGGGCCGCCACCCCATGGGCGAGGGCGTGGACCCCAACCCCCGCTTCGTCTCCGAGAAGCTCGTCGACGAGTCCGCTCTCTTCATGGGCATGACGGCCGAGAACCTGCACGACCGCTTCCCGCACATCACCAAGCGACGCGCCGACGAGTACGCCGTGCGCTCCCAGGAGAAGGCCGCCAAGGCCTACGCCAACGGCAAGATCCAGCAGGACCTGGTCCCCGTCTCCGTACGCCGTACGAACGCGGAGGCGGGCGAGACCGGCTGGGGCCTGGTCACCGCCGACGAGCCGATGCGACCCGGCACGAGCCTCGAATCGCTCGCCGGGCTGAAGACCCCCTTCCGCCCGCACGGCCGCGTCACCGCGGGCAACGCCGCCGGCCTCAACGACGGCGCCACCGCCTCCCTCATCGCCTCCGAGGACTTCGCCCGCGCCAACGGCCTGCCGGTCAAGATGCGGCTCATCTCGTACGCGTACGTCGGCGTCGAGCCCGAGGTCATGGGCTACGGCCCGATCCCCTCGACCGACAAGGCGCTCGCCAAGGCCGGTCTGTCCATCAGCGACATCGGCCTGTTCGAGATCAACGAGGCCTTCGCCGTCCAGGTGATCGCCTTCCTCGACCACTACGGCATCGCCGACGACGACCCGCGCGTCAACCAGTACGGCGGCGCGATCGCGTACGGCCACCCGCTGGCCTCCTCCGGAGTCCGGCTGATGACACAGCTGGCCCGGCAGTTCGAGGAGCAGCCGCACGTCCGCTACGGCCTGACGACCATGTGCGTCGGCTTCGGCATGGGCGCGACGGTCGTCTGGGAGAACCCGCACTTCGATGGAGGCACCAAGTGAGCGAGCGCAGCGAGCGAACAAATGGAAGGTGCACCACGTGCGCATGCCCGACCGAGCGAAGCGAGGGAGTGGCATGAGCACGACCACTGAGCTCCTGAAGGGCGCGGCCGAGCTGTTCCCGGACGAGGTCGTCACGCAGGCGCACGTACGCCACCTCGACCTCCCCTCCGGGGCGGGGCGCTTCGCGCTGATCACGCTGGACAACGGCCTGGACCACACCAAGCCGACCACCTTCGGCCCTCAGTCGCTGGCGAATCTGAACACCGCCGTCGACCAGGTCGAGCGGGAGGCGGCCGAGGGCGCGATCATCGGCGTCGGCATCACCGGCAAGCCGTTCATCTTCGCGGTCGGCGCCGACCTCAAGGGCGTCGAGCTGCTGAAGCGGCACGAGGACGCTCTCGCGATCGGCAAAGGCGGTCACGACGTCTTCAAGCGGCTGTCCGGCCTCGCGGTCCCGACCTTCGCGTACTACAACGGCGCGGCCATGGGCGGCGGTGTCGAGGTCGGTCTGCACTGCACGTACCGCACGGTGTCCGCCGCGCTGCCGGCCTTCTCTCTCCCCGAGGTCTTCCTCGGTCTGGTCCCGGGCTGGGGCGGCTGCGCGCTGCTGCCGAACCTGATCGGCGCCGACCGCGCGGTCACGGTGATCATCGAGAACTCGCTCAACCAGAACAGGCAGCTCAAGGGCGCGCAGGTCTTTGAGCTCGGCATCGCCGACGCGCTCTTCGAGGGCGCGGACTTCCTGGAGCAGTCGCTGATCTGGACGGCGTCGGTCCTCAAGGGCGACCTGACCGTCGAGCGTCCCGAGCCCGACCGCGGCGAGGCCTGGGACCAGGCTGTGGCGCGCGGCCGGTCCATCGCCGACTCCAAGGTGCACGGCGCGGCCCCGGCCGCGTACCGCGCCCTGGACATCATCGAGACCGCGAAGAGCGGCGACCTCCAGGCCGGCTTCGACGCCGAGGACGTCGCCCTCGCGGACCTGATCATGGGCGACGAGCTGCGCAGCGGCATCTACGCCTTCAACCTCGTCCAGAAGCGCGCCAAGCGCCCGGCCGGCGCGCCGGACAAGCAGCTGGCCCGCCCGGTCACCAAGGTCGGCGTCGTGGGCGCGGGTCTGATGGCCTCGCAGCTGGCGCTGCTCTTCCTGCGCCGCCTGGAGGTGCCGGTCGTGCTGACCGACATCGACCAGGAGCGCGTCGACAAGGGTGTGGGCTACGTCCACGGCGAGATCGAGAAGCTGCTCGCCAAGGGCCGCATCAACCAGGACAAGGCCAACCGTTACAAGGGCCTGGTCAGCGGTGTGCTGGACAAGGCCGAGGGCTTCGCCGACGCGGACTTCATCATCGAGGCCGTGTTCGAGGAGATCGGCGTCAAGCAGCAGGTGTTCGCGGAGGTCGAGGCGGTCGCTCCGGCGCACGCGATCCTCGCCACCAACACCTCCTCGCTGTCGGTGACGGAGATGGCGTCCAAGCTCCAGCACCCGGAGCGCGTGGTCGGCTTCCACTTCTTCAACCCGGTCGCGATCCTTCCGCTGCTGGAGATCGTCCGCGGTGAGCGCACGGACGACGCCGCGCTCGCCACCGCCTTCGGCGTCGCGAAGAAGCTGAAGAAGACCGCCGTGCTGGTCAAGGACGCGCCCGCCTTCGTGGTCAACCGCATCCTGACCCGCTTCATGGGCGAGATCCAGAACGTCATCGACGAGGGCACTCCGGTCGAGGTGGCCGAGAAGGCCGTCGAGCCGCTGGGGCTGCCGATGTCGCCGCTGGTGCTTCTGGAGCTGGTGGGCCCCGCGATCGGGCTGCATGTGTCCGAGACCCTCCACAGTGCCTTCCCGGACCGCTTCACGGTCTCCGAGAACCTGGCGGCGGTCGTCAAGGCCGGCAAGCGCGGCTTCTACGTCTACGATTCCGGGCGGCCGGAGCTGGACCCGGAGGTCGCGGCGCTCCTCAAGCAGGGCGACACGGTCCTGACCGAGGAGCAGACCCGCGCCCGCGTCCTGGAGGCGGTGGCGCAGGAGATCGGCCTGATGCTGGAGGAGGGTGTCGTGGCCGAGGCCCAGGACATCGACCTCTGCCTGCTCACGGGCGCGGGCTGGCCCTTCCACCTGGGCGGCATCACGCCGTACCTGGACCGCGAGGGTGTCTCGGAGCGCGTGAACGGGAAGCCGTTCCTGGCGCGGGGTGTGGCGAGCGTCCCGGCGTAACCCGTAAGAACCCGCCTGAAAGCAGCGGCCCCGGCACCGAGGAACGGTGCCGGGGCCGCTGCTTTCTCTGCTCTACACGCTGGTCCAGGCCTCCATGGCCAGTCCGGGTTCGTTCGTCTTCTGGCGGGTGATCCGCAGGCTGCCGTCCGGCGCGAAGGCGGCCAGTACGACGCGTCCGTGGGCGTCGAGGGCCAGCGCCGGGGCGCCCACGCACACCTCTCCGGTGCCGGTCCAGACCGCGCCGACCGACTCGTTCTCCGTCGGGTAGGCGGCCAGGGCGGGCCGCCCGTCGCCGTCGCGGTGTGCCATGAGGGTGCAGTCGTGGCCGTCCACAGCGGCCCGGAGCAGGGCCACCGGACCGGTGCCGGTGGCACCGCCCAGCGGCTCCGGCGCGCTGTCCGGCCGCCAGGCGTAGACCTCGCCGGACTTGTCGTCGCGCCAGTAGAACGTGAGCCGGTCCTCACCGGTCCGTACGGCGGCGACGGAACCGTTGATGACCTGCGAGGGGATGTCCGCCTCCCGGTTGAACTTGGGCTTGTCGCCGTCGTCCTGCACCCAGCGCATGATGCTCTTGGCCGTGGGGGCGAGGATCTCGATCCGGCCGCTCTCGGCCACCCCCGCGGCCAGCAGGCCCTGGGCCGCACTGCCCTTGAGGTCGGCCCACTTGCTGAACAGGCCGGACGGGATCTGGCTGCGCACGCACACGCCGCCGCCTGCGTTGCGGATGAAGACATGGGCGTTGCCCTTGGCGTCCACGACCGCCGTAGGACGGCCTATCTGCGCGGCGTGGACCCAGTCCTGCGCATAGGGCGTACCGAGCGAGTGCCAGTCCCTGACCGGGCGGCCCGACTGGTACTGGACCGCCATGACAATTTCTGTCCGGACCTGGCCGTCGTCTCCCTCGGTGCGCCGGATGGCGAACAGATGCACATAGCCGTCGGCGCCCTGGGCGATGGCGAGATGCGGATCAAGACCGGCGCTCTCGACGATCAGCTCGGGACCGGTCCACTCGGGCCCGGCGGGCCGCGTCTCCGTCCAGCGGAGCACGCCTTCGTCCGTGGGCGCGTACGCCGTGAGCCGGCCGTCCTTGCCGCGCAGCAGCCAGCCGGTGGCAGTCGGACGGCCGTCCTCCGTTGTGCTGACCGGAGCGGTACGCCGCGGTGCCGCGGTCTCCTCGCGAGTCCGGCCCGCCTGCCGTCTCGAAGTCCGCGCAGACCCCAACGCCATGGCTTACCGGCCACCTTTCCTGATGATGAGAACCGAGAACCGCACTGAGCGGCCATATACAAGACTCCATGAAGGTGCTGCGACAATAACACCCAGCCGGGCGGCGAAATTTTGGGGATTTCTGATGCGTACGCTGGTGATCGTCGATGCGGCGAATGTGGTCGGTTCTGTGCCTGACGGGTGGTGGCGCGACCGCCGCGGAGCAGCCGAGCGACTGCGGGACCGACTGGCCGGCTCGGCCGCGAGCGGGGTGGCGGGGCATCCCGGCCCCATCGAACTCGTACTGGTCGTGGAGGGCGCGGCGCGCGGCGTGGAGCCGGTCCCGGGCGTACGGGTGGAGTCCGCGTCCGGCAGCGGCGACGACCGGATCGTGGAGCTGGCGTCGTCCGGCCGCGCGGCGGGGAGGCCGTGCGTCGTGGTGACGGCCGACCGGGAGCTGCGACGGCGGGTGGAGGCGTACGGAGCGGAGTGCGTGGGCCCGCGAACGGTTCGCGGCAACTCAAGCCCGTCTGGGGGCACCACCCATGCCGAAGGCTATGGGGAAGATTGAGGACACTCCCCCTACGCCCCAAGGGGCGTGGGGGGACCCCCACCCGAAGGGCGGTACAGGCAGTCCAGCGGGGCACGCGCGGACGGCGCTCAAACCTAGCGGGTTGACCGGGGCGCCCCGGACCGCGGCTCGGCGTGGAGTCGGCTGTGCCGGCGGCCGTACGCCGCGTACACGACGACACCCAGCGCCATCCAGATGGCGAACCGCAGCCACGTCTCCGCGGGCAGATTGAGCATCAGCCACAGCGACGCGGCCACGGACGCCACCGGCAGCCACGGCATCAGCGGCGTGCGGAACGAGCGCGGCAGGTCGGGGCGGGTGCGGCGGAGGATGACGACGCCGATCGCGACGACGACGAACGCGAAGAGCGTGCCGATGTTCACCAGCGTCGCGAGTTCGGCGATGCTGGTGAACCCCGCGATGACGGCGATGAGCACACCGAGCAGCACCGTCGCCCGGTACGGCGTGCCGAACTTCCAGTGCACCCGGGAGAAGAACCGGGGCAGCAGGCCGTCCCTGCTCATCGCGAAGAACACCCGCGTCTGGCCGAGCAGCAGAATCATGCACACCGTGGTCAGCCCGACGGCGGCGCCGAAGCTGATGAACCCCGCGTACCAGGGGTGGCCGGTGGCTTTGAAGGCGTCCGCGAGCGGCGCGTCCACCGACAGCCGGGTGTAGTGCTGCATGCCGGTGACGACGACGGACACGAGGACGTACAGCACGGTGCAGATGATGAGGGAGCCGAGGATCCCTCGCGGCATGTCCCGCTGCGGCAGCCTCGTCTCCTCGGCCGCCGTGGCCACGATGTCGAAGCCGATGAAGGCGAAGAACACCACGGACGCCGCCGTGAAGATGCCCATGACGCCGAAGTTCGTGGGCTGGTAGTCGAAGATCAGCTGGACGAGCGGGGCGTCAAGACCCGAGCCGGGGGGCTGGTTCACGGGCTCGGGGATGAAGGGCTCGTAGTTCGCGCCGTTGATGAAGAAGGCACCGGCCACGATGACGACCAGGACCACGGTCACCTTGATCAGGACAACGACCGCGGTGACCCGGGCGGAGAGCTTCATGCCGAGGACGAGAATCCCGGTGAGCAGCAGCACCAGCAGGAAGGCCAGCAGATCGAAGCCGAAGCCCTCGGTCTCGCTCGTCCCCGCCAGGCCCTGGGGCAGATGCCAGCCGACGTTGTCCATCAGCGACCTGACATAGCCGGACCAGCCGACGGCCACCACCGCCGTGCCGAGCGCGAATTCGAGGACCAGGTCCCAGCCGATGATCCAGGCGGGCAGCTCGCCCAGCGACGCGTACGAGAAGGTGTACGCCGACCCGGCCACCGGGACCGTGGAGGCGAACTCCGCGTAGCAGATCGCCGCCAGCGCGCAGACGATACCGGCGGCGACGAAGGCGAAGGCGGTGGCGGGGCCCGCCGTCTCCTTGGCGACCTTGCCCGTGAGAACGAAGATGCCGGTGCCGATGATGACGCCGACGCCGAAGACCGTCAGATCCAGCGCGGAGAGGGACTTCTTGAGCGCGTGTTCCGGCTCTTCCGTGTCGAGGATCGACTGCTCGACAGTTTTTGTACGAAAGACGCCCCATCGGCCTGTGGGGTCTGTCTCTGTGCTCACGGGGGCACCTCCACGCTTGTCGTCCTCGACATGATCGTGACGAAGCGGGGCCCACCGGCGGCTGTTCGGATGGAGTTGAGCGGAGTTCACGCGAATGGGCCGGTAGGACCACCCTTACTGGGTGACCCACCGGCCCGGGTTTATGCAGGGGTGCGTGAACGACGCACCTGACCGCCCGTCAGTCGCGTCAGTCGCGGGCGGGCTCCACCGCTTCGCTCTCGTACCGGCCGTCCATCCTGGCGACGATCCCCGTGACCTGGCGGGCGATGTCCGGGGCCGTCAGGCCGATCTCCGCCATGACCTCCTTGCGGGAGGCGTGGTCGAGGAAGCGCGGCGGGATGCCGAAGTCGCGCAGCGGGATGTCGACGCCGGCGTCGCGCAGCGCCTGGGCGATCGCCGATCCGACGCCGCCCGCCCGGCTGTTGTCCTCGACGGTGACGACCATGCGGTGCTGCTCGGCGAGCGGCGCGAGGGCCTCGTCGACCGGCTTGACCCAGCGGGGGTCCACGACAGTGGTGGTGATGCCCTGTTTGTTGAGCAGTTCGGCGATCTCCAGGCACATGGGGGCGAGCGCGCCGACGGAGACGAGGAGCACATCGGGCTGCACGCCCACGTCCGTGCCCGCGTGGCGCAGTACGTCCATCCCGCCGACCCTGCCGAGGGACTGTACGGCCGGGCCGACCGCGCCCTTGGAGAAGCGGACCACGGTGGGCGCGTCCTCGACCGCGACGGCCTCGCGCAGCTGGGCGCGGACCTGGTCGGCGTCGCGCGGCGCGGCGATCCGCAGGGTCGGCACGCACTGGAGGATCGACATGTCCCACATGCCGTTGTGCGAGGCGCCGTCCGTGCCGGTGACGCCCGCCCGGTCGAGTACGAACGTCACTCCGCACTTGTGCAGGGCCACGTCCATCAGGACCTGGTCGAAGGCGCGGTTGAGGAAGGTGGCGTACACGGCGAAGACGGGGTGCAGTCCGCCGGTCGCGAGCCCGGCGGCGGAGACCGCGGCGTGCTGCTCGGCGATGCCGACGTCGTAGACCCGGTCGGGGAAGGCCTTGGCGAATTTGTCCAGGCCGACGGGCTGGAGCATCGCGGCGGTGATCGCGACGATGTCAGGGCGCTCCTTGCCGAGCTTGACCATCTCCTCGCCGAAGACCGAGGTCCAGTCGACGCCGGAGGAGGCGATCGGCAGGCCGGTGTCGGGGTGGATCTTGCCGACGGCGTGGAAGCGGTCGGCCTCGTCCTGGAGGGCGGGCTGGTAGCCGCGGCCCTTCTCGGTGAGGCAGTGGACGATGACGGGGCCGCCGAACCGCTTGGCGCGGGCGAGGGCGGACTCCAGGGCCTCGATGTCGTGGCCGTCGATCGGGCCGACGTACTTCAGGCCGAGGTCCTCGAACATGCCCTGCGGGGCGATGAAGTCCTTGAGGCCCTTCTTGGCGCCGTGCAGGGTCTCGTAGAGGGGCTTCCCGACGACGGGTGTGCGCTCCAGGATGTCCTTGCCGCGGGCCAGGAAGCGCTCGTAGCCGTCGGTGGTGCGCAGGGTCGCCAGGTGGTTGGCGAGGCCGCCGATGGTGGGCGCGTACGAGCGCTCGTTGTCGTTGACGACGATCACCAGCGGGCGGTCCTTGGCGGCGGCGATGTTGTTCAGCGCCTCCCAGGCCATGCCGCCCGTGAGGGCTCCGTCGCCGATGACGGCGACGACGTGGTCGTCCTTCTTCAGCACCTCATTGGCCTTGGCGAGGCCGTCGGCCCAGCCCAGCACCGTCGAGGCGTGGGAGTTCTCGATGATGTCGTGCTCGGACTCGGCCCGGGCCGGGTAGCCGGAGAGGCCGCCCTTCATCTTGAGCCGGGAGAAGTCCTGGCGGCCGGTGAGCAGCTTGTGCACATAGCTCTGGTGGCCGGTGTCGAAGAGGACCTTGTCCTTCGGCGACTCGAAGACACGGTGCAGCGCGATGGTCAGCTCGACCACGCCGAGGTTGGGACCGAGGTGTCCGCCCGTCTTGGAGACGGCGTCGACGAGGAAGGTCCGGATCTCCGCGGCCAGCTCGTCCAGCTGCTCGGGGCTGAGCCGATCCAGATCGCGTGGTCCCGTGATGCGGGTCAGCAGCGCCACCCGTGCCTCCTAAGCGATTGAACTGGTCGAGCTTGCCGGTCCGCCGAGTCTAAGTGTTCCCCCCGCGGCACCAGTCACCGTCCCGTGCGATCTACAACACCCATACGGGCGGAGAGACTGATCAACAGCACAACAGATGAACGGCACACATGCCAGTGCCCGGCACCGTGAACGGGGCCGGGCACTGGCACAGTACTGCGGTCACGCGGTCACGCGGTCAGGCGCGGCCCGCGGTCTTCTGGGTCTTGCGGGTGATCGAGTCGATGACCACGGTCGCCAGCAGCACACCACCGGTGATCATGTACACGACCGGGGTACGGATGCCTTCCAGCGCGAGACCGTACTGGATGGAGACGATCACCATGACGCCGAGCAGCGCGTTCCAGGTCCGGCCACGGCCGCCGAAGAGGCTGGTGCCACCGATGACGGCCGCCGCGATGACGTTCATCAGCAGGTCGCCGGTACCGGCGCTCTGGTTGGCGGCGGCGATCTTGGACGCCCAGAACAGGCCGCCGACGGCGGCGAAGGTGCCCGCGATCGCGAAGACCGAGACACGGATCGCGGTGACGTTGATGCCCGCACGGCGGGAGGCCTCGACGCTGCCGCCGAGGGCGAAGATCTTCCGGCCGTACGTGGTGCGGCGGAGCACGAAGTCCGACGCCACCAGGACGACCACGAAGAGCAGCAGCGCCAGCGGCAGTCCCTTGTACTGGTTGAACATGACCGCGGCGGCGAAGGCCCCCACGGCCAGCACAACCGTACGCATAATGATGTCAGCGAGCGGCCGGGACGGGATCCCGGCGGCCTCACGGCGACGGCTGTCGAAGAAGGCCGAGAGGAAGAACCCGATGACCGCCACCGCCGCCAGGCCGTAGGCAGCCGCCACATCCGTGAAGTAGTACGTGGTCAGCTTGGCGACCATGCTGTCGCTGTCCAGGTTGATGGTGCCCGAGTCGCCGAGCAGCTGGAGCATGAAGCCCTGCCAGAACAGCAGGCCGGCCAGCGTGACGGCGAACGCGGGCGCGCCGATCTTGGCGAAGAAGAAGCCGTGGAGGGCGCCGATGGCCGCGCCGCTCACGAGCGCGACGACTATCGAGAGCCACTCGTTCATGCCGTGCGTGACGCTCAGTACCGCGATGATGGCGCCGGAGACACCGCTGACCGCGCCGACCGACAGGTCGATCTCGCCGAGCAGCAGCACGAAGATGATGCCGACGGCCATCATGCCGGTGGCGACCATCGTGACGGAGATGTTGCTGAGGTTCCCGGCGGTGAGGAAGTTCGAGTTCATGCTCTGGAAAATCACGCAGATGAGGATCAGGCCGATGACCACGGGGATCGAGCCCAGGTCGCCGGCGCGTATCTTGCGCTTGAACTCGGTGACGTACCCGCCGAGGCCCTGCTCGCGCACCAGCAGCCGAGGGTCGACCGCGGTGACCGCCGCCTGGGCCGCCTCCGGGTTCACCACGGGCGCGTCGGCGGGCGGGGGCGTGGAGGTCTTGTCGGTGGTCACTTCTGAACCTCCGTGGTGCGCGCCGCACGGCGGGTCACGGCGTTGTCCGTGGCACCGGTGATGGCGGAGATGATCTCTTCCTGCGAGGTGGACTTGACGTCGAACACGCCGTTGTTGCGGCCGAGCCTGAGCACCAGCACCTTGTCCGCGACGGCCTTGACGTCCGCCATGTTGTGGCTGATCAGGATCACGGCGTGGCCGCGCTCACGGAGCCGCTCGACGAGGTCGAGGACCTGGGCGGTCTGCTCGACACCGAGGGCCGCGGTGGGCTCGTCGAGGATGACGAGCTTGGGCTCGCCGAGCATCGAACGGGCGATGGCCACGGTCTGGCGCTGACCGCCGGAGAGCGAGGCGATCGGGATGCGCACACTGGGGATCCGGATCGAGAGCGTGTCGAGCAGCTCACGCGCGCGGCGCTCCATCTCCACCTCGTTCAGGACGAACCGCTTGCGGATCTCCCGGCCGAGGTAGAGATTGCCGACGACGTCGATGTTGTCGCACAGCGCGAGGTCCTGGTAGACGGTCGCGATGCCGAGGTTCTGAGCGTCGTGCGGCCTGTTGATCGATACGGCCTTTCCCTCCCATTCGATGACGCCCTCATCGATGGGATGCACGCCGGCGATCGTCTTGACCAGCGTGGACTTTCCGGCGCCGTTATCGCCTACAAGGGCGATCACCTCGCCGCCGTGGACCTCAAGCTCTACGTCGGTGAGCGCCTGGACGGCACCGAATCGCTTGGAGACCCCGCGCAACGCCAGCACGGGCGTAGCGGACACGTTAACCATCTCCTTCGCCGCCTGACCGGCGGAGTTGCCGCGCCGTGGGAACGGACGCGGCGGTTGAGCAGAAGCGAACAGATCAAAGGCAGAAGCGTTTCTGTCCGGCGCCCCGCCCCGGTAGCGGGGACTGAAGAGGGACGGGACACCGGACAGGCTTCTGGTGGTGCGGCTTGCTCAAGCGTGCCGTGCGGCCGGCTTTCCGGCTCGCTCAAGCGTGCCTGGCGGCGTGCCGTGCGGCGCGCGCTTGCGGCTTACTTCAGGCCGAGCGCGTCGCAGGCGGCCTTGTACTTCGGGGTGCAGATCTCGGCCACCGTGTAGATGCCGTCCTTGAGGACGGTGTCCTTGATGTTGTCCTTGGTCAGCGAGACGACCGGGACGAGCACCGTGGGGATGCCCTTGGCGGAACCGCTGTCCACCTTCGTCTTGGCGATGGCGTCCAGCTTCTCGCCCTTGGCCAGCGCCACAGCGAAGTCGGCGGCGATGGTGGCTTCCTGCGGGTACGGCTTGTAGACGCTCATGAACTGCTCACCCGCGATGATGTTCTGCACACCGGCGAGCTCGGCGTCCTGGCCGGTGACCGGCGGGAGCTTGGCGAAGCCGCCGGCCTTGAGGGCGGTGATGATGCCGCCCGCCATGCCGTCGTTGGCGGAGTAGACGCCGGTGATCTTGTCCTTGCCCAGCGCGGAGATCGCCGCCTCCATGTTGGCGTTGGCGTTGGTCGCCTTCCACTCCTTGGTGTCGTACTCCTTGCCGATGTTCACCTTGCCGTCGAGAACGGAGTGCGCGCCCTTCTTGAAGAGAGCGGCGTTCGGGTCGGTGGCCGCGCCGTTCATCATGACGATCTGGCCGCTCTTGGGGTTCGCGCCAAGGGCTTCGAGGAGCGCCTTGCCCTGGACACGGCCGACCTCTTCGTTGTCGAAGGAGGTGTACGCGTCGATCGGGCCCTCGGCGAGGCGGTCGAAGGCGACGATCGGGATGCCCGCGTCCTTGGCCTTCTTGACGCCGCCGGCGATGGCCTTGTAGTCCACCGCGTCCACGATCAGGACGTCGACCTTGTTCGTGATCATGGTGTCGACCTGCTGCGTCTGCAAGGTGGCGTCCTGCTTGGCGTTCGCGTAGACGACCTTGCCCTTGCCGTTCGTCAGCTCGCTGACGCGCTTCTCGATCAGCGGCTTGTCGAACTTCTCGTACCGCGCGGTCTCGTTCTCCGGAAGGAGCAGACCGACCGTGATGGCGTCACCCTTGGCGGCGGCACCGGTTTCCTTCTTCTTCTCGCCGCCGGACTCCTTGGCGCTGCCACAAGCGGCGAGAGAAACGGCCATGGTGGTAGCGGCCACGGCTACAGCGGCACGACGCATGCGCATGTTCATCCTTCGAAACCTCCCTGACGAGGCCGCGACGTTGCGGCCGAGGTGGCTGGAAGTCAACTCGGCCTCGCTGCCAGCGTCAAGGAGTAAATCCTTAACGAGATGACAACGGTGCCATTCGTTATCTAAGTGAAGGCAGGAGCCCCAGCGGGGAGTGAGCTGTCCAGCAGGGATGAATCGCCCATTTCGCTCTGAACCAGGGCCAGCGCGCCCAGCACCTCGGCGCGTCCGCCGAGCGCCCCCGGAAGGACGGACAACTGCCGCGCCGCACTGGGAATCGCGTAACGGGAGACCGAATCCCTGATGGGGCCGAGGACCAATTCTCCCGCCTCGGCGAGGTTACCGCCCAGCACCACCCTGCTCGGGTTCAAGAGGTTGCAGAGGTTGGCCACACCGCTGCCGATATGGCGCCCGACGTCCCCGATCACCCGGCGGCACCCCGGGTCGCCCTCGCGCGCCAGCTGGACCACGCGCTCCATCGTCAGATCCGCCTCATGGCTGGACTGGAGCAGCGGCAGTACGTAGCGGGCGGCGGTGAAGGTCTCCAGACAGCCGCGGTTGCCGCAGCGGCAGACCGGGCCCGACTCGTCCAGCGTGATGTGCCCGATCTCGCCCGCCGTGCCACCGGGTCCGCGGTAGATCTGGCCGTCGATCACCAGGCCCGCGCCCACGCCGCCGGCGACCTTGATGTAGGCGAGGTCCCGGACGCCCCGGCCGCTGCCCCAGACGAGCTCGCCGAGCGCTCCGAGATTGGCGTCGTTGTCGACGTACACGGGCACGCCGAGCCGCCCGGCGAGTTCCTTGCTGGGGTTGATGCCGCTCCAGCCCGGCAGGATCGAGGTGGAGCCGAGGGTGCCCGACTCCATGTCGATCGGCCCGGGCACGCCCAGACCGACGCCGACCACCTTGTCCTGGCTGATTCCGGTGGCCTTGATCAGCCGGTTGACCAGCTGTTCCGCCCGGCCGAAGCCCTGCGCGGACGAGGCGTCCACATCGAGCGGCTCGGACTCCTCGGCGAGCACCTGGTGGGCCAGATTGCCCACCGCGACCCGCAGGTGGGTGTGCCCGAAATCGACGCCGATGACGATGCCCGCGTCACCGCTGAGCGAGACGCTGCGGGCCCGCCGGCCACCCGCGGACGTGGGGGTGACATCGACTGTTCCGCCATCCTTCAGCTCACGGACGATATTGGAGACCGTGGCCGCGGAGAGACCGGTACTCCTCGCGATCTCCGCCTGGGTGAGCGAGCCCGCCATGCGTACGGCACGCACGACCCGCTCAAGGTTGGCCCGGTGCAGAGAAGTCTGCGATCCCGGAGTCTCCATGTGACTCATCCACTCCTGCCCCCGGTGGGCGGCACGACGGCCGCCCCCGGCCGGGGCCACCGCGATGGGACCCCAGCATTTCTCCAACTTGTGAACCCTAAGCTCAACGGCACGGGCTTATCCCGTCAAGACCTTGAGCGTCCACAACCTCGGATGAGCACCCTGAAGGGGACCGCTCGCACACACGTCGGCGCGGGCGGCCCTGGGGGGAGAAAGTGGAGGAAGGCCGGAGGAGGGCTGGAGAAGAGGTGGAGAAGAGGTGGAGACAGGAGCGGTGGCGGCGCTGCTTCGCCGACAGCGCTACTTCAGCGCGCCGGCGGTGAGGCCCGACTGGACCTGCCGCTGGAAAATGGCGTAAACGATCAGCACCGGAAGCATGGCGATCATCATGCCCGCCATCAGCGCGCCCCAGTCGTTCTCATAGCCCTGCTGCAACGCGAGCGTCGCCAGGCCCTGCGTCAGTACGTACTTGTCCTCCTCCTGGTTGAGCACCATCGGCAGCAGGTACTGATTCCACTGCCCCAGGAAGTTGAAGATGCCGATGCTGATCAGTCCCGGCTTCGCCATCGGCAGCATCACCTGGAAGAACGTCCGGGTGTGCGAGGCCCCGTCGATCATCGCCGCCTCGGCGACCGACGCCGGCAGTGTGCGGAAGAACGACGTCATGAAGAAGACGGTGAACGGCAGCGAGTAGGCGATGTAGACCAGGATCAGTCCGTGGTACGTCGCGAGGAGCGAGGAGCCCGGGAAGTCCCGCAGTACGAAGAAGAGCGGGATGACCAGCATGAAGACCGGGAAGGACATACCGGCCACGAACAGGTAGTAGATGAACCGGTTCCCGGGGAAGGTGAAGCGCGCCAGCACGTACGCGGCCATGGAGCCGAGCACCATCGTGCCGATGACCGAACCGCCCACCACAATGGCGGTGTTGATGAAGTACTGGCCCATGTTCGCGTCGTTCCACGCGTTGGACCAGTTCTCCCAGTGCAGGTCGGTGGGCAGCCCCCACGGGTCGGTCAGAATGCCGTTGCTGTCCTTGAAGGCACTCCAGAGCACCCACGCCAGTGGCACGCCGACCATCAGGCCCCACACGATGAGGATGGTGTGGGAGAAGACATTGAGCACGCTGCCGTCGGACGAGCGCCCGTCCTTCTTTGATCCGGGCGTGCCGGTGGCCTCGGCAGGGGTCTCCTGCTTCGCCACCACTTTGATCTCTTCGGTCGTCATCCGCCGTACCCCTAGTACTCGATCCGCTCACGCCGCGCCAAGCGCATGGTGAGGACTGCGAACGTCATCGTGACAATGAGCATCGCGACGCCCATGGCGGAGGCATATCCGAACTGACTGTCCCTGAAGGCCGTCAGATAGAGCCTGAGCGGCATGACATCGGTGGCGCCGTCCGGTCCTCCCATGCTCACCGACATGATCTGGACCAGGGCGAAGGCGTCCAGGGCGATGATGCCCATGTACACCCAGCCGGTCTGGACCGTGTCCCACAGCAGCGGGAGGGTGATCCTGAAGAACGTGTGGAAGCGGTTGGCGCCGTCGAGCAGCGCCGCCTCGTAGACGTCACGCGGGATGGAGGCCATCGCCGCGGAGAAGAGCACCACGAAGAAGCCGACGTGGCCCCAGACCATGACCGCGCTGATGCACCAGAGCGCGAGGCTCTTCTCGCCCAGCCAGGAGTTCTGCAGGCTGTCCAGACCCACCGCGCCGAGCAGGGAGTTGAGCATGCCGTCGTCCGGGTCGGGGTTGTAGATGTTGAACCAGATGACCGCGACGATCGTGATCGAGATGACCTGCGGGAAGAAGAAGATGAATTTGTACACCTTCGAGCCGCCGACGCCGGCGATGACTTCGTTCTTTCTGCTGCGGCCACCCACATTGAGCATGAAGGCGAAGAAGAGTCCGAGGCCGAGCGTGACGATCGGGACGAGCGCCAGCATGTAGACGTTGTGGCGCAGCGCGTTCCAGAACTCCTCGCTGTCCCAGAGCTTCCGGAAATTGTCCAGACCCACGAATTCGGAGGTTCCGACCAATCCGGACCAGTCCGTCATCGAGATCTGGAACGCCTGGACAAAGGGTGAGATCACAAACAGGCCATAAATGGCCAGAGGCAGGGCCAGGAAGCCCACAATGAATCCGTATTTGCCGTGTTGCATGGTGCTCCCCGGCCCTTCCCTTCGTCTGCCGGACTACTGGCCTGCTGGACTACCAGGTCAGGCGGTGCGCTTGAACTTCGTTACGGCGTCGTCCTTGGCCACCTTGTCGGCCTCCGCCTGGGCCTTCTTGATCCAGTCGGCCGCCTTCAGCTCACCGGTGAGCAGCTGGCCGGTCAGGCCGCCCAGCTTCTCGTCGGTGAGCGCGGGGTACCACTCCTGAAGCTGAAGACTGATCAGGTTGTCGCCCGCCTCCTTGAACACCTTGGAGGCGGATGCCAGACCCGGCGAGAGCGTCATGCCCGCGGTCGCGTCCAGCACACATGTCAGCGACTTGACCTTGGTGGCGAAGTTCTGCGCGTGCTTCTTGGAGAGCATGATGCGCAGCAGCTCCATGCCGCCCGCCGGGTTCTTGCCCTTGGCGGAGACGATGTACGGCTCGCTGGGCTCGGCGCGCAGGGTGCCCTGCGGCAGCTTGTCGCCGGTGCCGGCCATGAGCGCGCCGACCGCCATGCCGAAGTCGGCCGGCGTGGTGGGCGCGGCCTCGTTCTCCACCCAGGAACCGTTCGGGATGAAGACCGCCTTGCCCTTGGTCCAGGAGGTCTGCGACTGAATATGCGTCAGGCCCTGGCTGCCCTCCAGGAAGTACCCCTTCGCCGCGAGCTCCTCGTAGTGCTCCACGACCTCCCTGACCGCGTCGTTGCTGGTCCAGGCGTTGGGCTCCAGGTTGTCGATCTCGATCCACTTCTCCATGCCGCCGATCTTGGCGATCTGGGCGAAGAGATTGAAGTGCACGTAGTACGGATATTTGCCCGGGTACGTCCAGGGCGCGATTCCGGCCTTCTTGATGGTGCCGCAGAGGGTGACCATCTCGTCCAGGGTCTTGGGGTACGCCCAGCCCTTGGACTCCATCAGCTTCTGCGAGTACCAGGTGCCGTAAATGGTGAAGGCGTAGTAGAGCACGTCGAACTTGTCGCCGTGCATGCCCTTCTCGACGGTGCTCGGGTGGATGGTGTCGCGGATCTTCTTGGCCGCGTCGTCCATGGAGGGCGCGTCGAGCAGCGCGTTCAGGTCCTGGAGCTGCCCCTGGGTGGAGAGCTTGTTCATGTCCAAGTGGTCGGCGCCGGAGTTGTCGATGACGTCCGGCGGGTTGCCGCCCGCGAACCGCGGGGTCAGCTTGGGGCCGACCTGCTGCGTGCCGGTGTGCTTGACCGTCACACCGTAGGTCGCGTTGTAGTCGGCCTCGGCGTCCTTGGCGTACTGATCCCCCAGCCCGCCCTTGAAGATGAACGCCTCCATGGGGGCGCCCTTCTTCACTCCGAGGGGGTTCTTCGCGGACTTTTCGCCGGCCGGGGCCTTTGTCTCTTTCTCGTCGTCGCCTCCGCCTCCGGTGGCGCACGCGGAAAGGAAGCTCATCGTCGGGACGGTGATCAAGCCGAGTGCGGCAGAACGCTTGATCAGGTTTCGACGGCCAAGGCCCTCATTGTTGTGGGCGGAGGTGGATCCCATGCTCAAGTCCTCGCCTTCTCCAGGACTCAGGCGGTGTACCGGTCACCCGTTCAGATTCGCCTAAGCGAAGGGCCCCGCCACCGCGGTCAGTTGCGCTTGGGTCGTGCAGGATTGGCAGTGGAGACGGGCAAAAACCGGCAGACACAGCGCTGAAACATCCGTGCCATCCCCCGTCCCCCACGTCCGCCGCCGAGCGACTGCGCCAAGGCTATGCAGACGCCGACAGGTATAGTCCACTTCCCGCCAGCTGGGCAAGATCGAATGCAGGTTTGAGCGGCAGTCTTTCCCGAGTTGAGACCTCCCGGAAATCCAGGGCTTTCAACACCTTGACACCACCACACACTTGGCTCCCTACTGGATCCTGCGAATCGTGCCTGACAACGTTGTCCTCACCTTTTCCACGGGAGGAAGAGACCGGATGCAGCTCAGACCAGGACCTCGGCACAGACCAGTTCATGCGGCGGCCCTGGTGGCTGCCGCATCACTTCTTGTGGTGACAGCGCCCTCGGCGGCCCTCGCCCTGCCCGAGCGGACCAGCGACTCACGCGGGCCCGAGCGGCGGTTCTCCTCCTCCTTCGAGGCGGACGAGACCCAGCCGGACTGGCGTAATACGGTCGACGTCGCAGCGGACGGGACGGAGCGGGCGTCCGGCGTCGACGGCGGCTTCTCCAGCGGAATACCTGGAAATGTCACCGACAAGGTGATCGAGCTGCGCGCCAGCGGCGAGAACTCCGGCGGCGGTGAGACCAAGGAGAACCTGGTCGATGTCCAGTCGGCCACCAAATGGCTGGCCTTCCAGCCCACCGCCTGGGTCGAGTTCGACACGGACGCCCCGGTCAAGGTCGTCACCTACGCGCTGACCTCGGCGAACGACCATGCCGAGCGCGACCCCAAGGACTGGACCCTGCGGGGCTCCGCCGACGGCAAGGAATGGAAGGTTCTGGACACCCGCGAGGGCCAGACCTTCGACAAGCGGTTCGAGACAAAGACCTACGCCATCGAGAGCGGGGCCGACCCGGCGGGCGCCACGGCGTACGCGCACTACCGCCTGGACATCACCCGGAACAACGGCGCGTCCGACGCCACCCAGCTCGCCGACGTTCAGTTCTCCAACGGCGACATCACCACGCCCGTGCCCGACGACATGCGCACGCAGGTCGACCGCGGCCCCCTGGGCTCCCCCACCGCCAAGGCCAACGCCGGGTTCACCGGCAAGCGCGCCCTGAAGTACGCGGGCACGCACAAGCCGGACGGCCGGGCCTACTCGTACAACAAGGTCTTCGACGTCCATACGGCCGTACGCCGCGACACCGAGCTCGCCTACCGGATCTACCCGTCCCTCCCGGAGACGGACCTCAACTACCCCGCCACGAACGTGTCCGTGGACCTCGCCTTCACCGACGGCACCTATCTCAGTGAGCTGCGCGCCCTCGACTCCCACGGCGGGGAACTGACCCCGCAGGGCCAGGGCGCCGCCAAGCGGCTCTACGTCAACCAGTGGAACCAGGTCACGTCCGCCATCGGCACCGTCGCCTCCGGCAAGACGGTCGACCGGATCCTGGTGGCGTACGACTCCCCCCAGGGCCCGGCGAAGTTCCAGGGCTGGATCGACGACATCTCGCTGACGCCCAAGGTCCCCGAGAAGCGCCTCGCCCACCTTTCGGACTACGCCTCCACCACCCGCGGCACCAACTCCAGCAGCTCCTTCTCCCGCGGCAACACCTTCCCCGCCACCGCCGTCCCGCATGGCTTCAACTTCTGGACGCCGGCCACCAACTCCGCGTCCAAGAGCTGGCTGTACGAGTACGCGCGCGGCAACAACGCGGACAATCTGCCGGCCGTGCAGGCCTTCAGCGCCAGCCATGAGCCGAGCCCCTGGATGGGCGACCGGCAGACCTTCCAGCTGATGCCGTCCGCGGCGGCGGGCGTCCCGGACACCGACCGCACCAAGCGCGCCCTCCCCTTCCGCCACGAGAAGGAGACCGCGCGCCCGCACTACTACGGCGTCACATTCGAGAACGGCCTCAAGGCCGAGATCACACCGACCGACCACGCGGCGATGATGCGGTTCACCTATCCCGGTGACGAGGCGAGCGTCATCTTCGACAACGTCACCAAGGAGGGCGGGCTGACCCTCGATCCCGCCACCAGCTCCTTCACCGGCTTCTCGGACGTCAAGAGCGGACTGTCCACCGGCGCCACCCGGCTCTTCGTGTACGGCGTCTTCGACGCGCCTGTGACCGCCTCCGCCTCGGAGAGCGTCACCGGCCATCTGCGCTTCGACGCGGGCGCGGACCGCACCGTCAATCTGCGCCTGGCGACCTCGCTCATCAGCGTCGACCAGGCGAAGAAGAACCTCGCCGACGAGATCCCGGCCCAGACCCGTTTCGAGCGGGTGAAGGACCGGGCGCAGGACGCCTGGGACGACCTGCTGGGCAAGGTGGAGGTCGAGGGCGCGAGCCGCGACCAGCTCACCACGCTCTACTCCAGCCTGTACCGGCTGTACCTGTATCCCAACTCCGGGTTCGAGAACACCGGCACCAAGGCCAAGCCCAAGCAGCAGTACGCGAGCCCGTTCTCGCCGATGACCGGGCCCGACACCCCCACCCGTACCGGCGCGAAGATCGTCGACGGCGAGGTGTACGTCAACAACGGCTTCTGGGACACCTACCGGACGACGTGGCCCGCGTACTCCTTCCTCACCCCGAAGAAGGCGGGCAAGCTGGTGGACGGCTTCGTCCAGCAGTACAAGGACGGCGGCTGGATCTCGCGCTGGTCCTCGCCGGGCTACGCCGACCTGATGACCGGCACCAGCTCGGACGTGGCCTTCGCCGACGCGTACGTCAAGGGCGTGGACTTCGACGCCGAGGCGGCGTACGAGGCGGCGCTGAAGAACGCGACGGTGGTGCCGCCCAGCGCGGGCGTGGGCCGCAAGGGCATGGAAACCTCACCCTTCCTCGGCTACGCCTCCACCGCGACCCATGAGGGCCTGTCCTGGTCGCTGGAGGGCTACCTCAACGACTACGGGCTCGCGGAGATGGGCGAGACCCTCTTCAAGAAGACGAAGAAGGCCCGCTACCAGGAGGAGGCGGAGTACTTCCGCAACCGGGCCCGCAATTACGTCACCCTCTTCGACTCCGAAGCGGGCTTCTTCCAGGGCAGGAACCTCAAGGGCGACTGGCGGGTTCCCTCCGCACAGTACGACCCGCGGATCTGGGGTCACGACTACACCGAGACGAACGGCTACGGATACGCCTTCACCGCCCCGCAGGACTCGCGCGGCCTGGCCAACCTGTACGGGGGCCGCTCCGGTCTCGGCGACAAGCTCGACACCTACTTCGCCACCCCCGAGACAGCCTCGGCCGAGTTCAAGGGCTCGTACAGCAGCGTCATCCATGAGATGACGGAGGCGCGCGACGTACGGATGGGCATGTACGGCCACTCCAACCAGGTCGCCCACCACGTCACGTACATGTACAACGCCGCATCACAGCCCTGGAAGACGCAGGAGAAGGTGCGCGAGGTGCTGGGCCGTCTCTACACCGGCAGCGAGATCGGGCAGGGCTACCACGGCGACGAGGACAACGGCGAGCAGTCGGCCTGGTACCTCTTCTCCGCGCTCGGCTTCTATCCGCTGGTGATGGGCAGCGGCGAGTACACGATCGGTTCGCCGCTCTTCACCAAGGCGACCGTTCACCTGGAGAACGGGCGCGATCTGGTGGTCAAGGCCCCGAAGAACAGCGCGAAGAACATCTATGTCCAGGGCCTGAAGGTGAACGGCAAGTCCTGGAACTCCACCGCTCTGCCGCATGACCTGATCGCGCGGGGCGGCACGCTGGAGTTCGCGATGGGCCCGAAGCCGTCCGCCTGGGGTTCCGGCAAGAACGCCGCGCCGGTCTCGCTCACCAAGGACGACAGGACGCCGTCGCCGCGCCGCGACGCGATCACGGCGGCCGGCCCGCTCTTCGACAACTCCTCCGCGACGGCGGCTTCGTTCGAGTCGGCCGAGCTGCCGGTGACGCCGGGGACCCGCGCGGTGCAGTACACGCTCACCTCGTCCGCGAAGGGCACGGCGCCGGCCGGGTGGGTGCTTCAGGGCTCCGATGACGGCGAGCGGTGGACGGAGCTTGACCGGCGGTCGGGCGAGTCGTTCGCGTGGGACAAGCAGACCCGGGCCTTCACCATCGGCACGCCCGGCGGGTACGCCAAGTACCGGCTGGTGGTGGCGAGGTCAGCGGGGTCGGCCGGGGCGGGGACGCTCGCGGAGGTCGAGCTGCTCTCCTGATTGTCACAAGCCCGTCACACCCCTACGCAGGCCCGCATCCGGTTCTTCCGGGTGCGGGCCTGTTTGTCCCATAGGGAAGTACGGTCGGACCCGCTGATTCCCCTTCAAACTGATTGACTCGTAAAAATCTTGTGCAACGATCCTGTGGATCCTCAAGATTCGCACCCTCAACATGGAGGAAATACGTGGCCAAATCTTTCGGCCGTAAGCGCGGGCGCGTCCTGTCGCGTCTCGCCGTCGCCGCCATAGCCGCTGCCCTGGTGGGTACCTCGGCCGGTGCCGCTGTGGCCGACAACCCGGTTCCCCGGTCGGCGAAGAGCGCCCTCCCGGACACTGGCGCGGGCATTGCCGCCGACGCCGCCGCGGAGTCTGCTGACGCCCCGGTCAACGCTCTGTACGGCGTCGACAAGAACGGCGACTTCTGGGGCTACGCCCCGAACGGCACGGGTGCGTTCGACGCTCGCGAAGAGCTCGGCTTCGGCTTTAATTACGTCAAGCACGCCGTCCAGGTCGACCACAACGCCGACGGCAGCTCCGACGGCACCTGGGAGATCAACACCGACGGTGGTTTTGACTACTACCCGTGGGGTGAGGAGGCGGTCTCCGCCGGCACCGGCTGGAACATCTACAACAAGATTGTTTCTCCGGGCAATCTCGCCAGCACCGTGGCCGACGACCTGCTGGCCCGTGACACCGCCGGTGTCCTGTGGCTCTACCAGGGCAACGGCAACGGTACGGTGAAGAGCCGGGTGAGGGTCGGCTCCGGCTGGAACGCCTACACCCAGATCGCCGGCCAGGGTGACCTGAGCGGCGACGGCAGGGCCGACATCGTCGCCCGTGACACCGCGGGTGCGCTCTATCTCTACAAGGGCACCGGCAGCGCCACCGCCCCGTTCGGTGCGCGCATCAAGGTCGGCGCCAGCGGCTGGAACACCTACAACACGCTCGTCTCTGTCGGTGACATCGACCTCGACGGCATGACGGACCTGATCGCCCGTGACACCGCGGGTGCGCTCTGGCTGTACAAGGGCACCGGCAGCGCCACCGCCCCGTACAAGGCGCGCGTCAAGATCGGCGCCAGCGGCTGGAACATCTACCGCCTGCTGCTCTGATTGCGCAACTGATCACCTAGCTCATACGGAAGGGCCGCATTCCCGTCACCGGGGATGCGGCCCTTCCGCCGTACTGCCGTGCCTGCGTGCCTACTTGCGGACTCCGACGGAAACCCGACCGCTGATTTGCCGCCAGGCATTGAGCAAATGACGAGCGGTGAAAAGTGGTACGACGGGACCGGAAATTCCTACGACGATCCGCTGTGGGCTGAAGCGTAAAAGCGCCTATCCGGTGAGCCGGGGTTCCCGACAGGCAAGGGAAAGTACCGTGCGTCCTTCCAAGTGGAAACCAAGTACGCAGTATGGATGGACCAGAGCGGCGTGACGGACGCTACCATTGTTATTAATAACAACGAAGGCGTGTGCAGCGCGCCACAGAACTGCAAGTTGACAGTCGCCCTCATCTTCCCTGTTGGCTCGAAGCTCACCGTCTACTATCTTGTAGAAAAGAAGGTTTTGCACGGAATGAGGACGTCTTAATGCCCCTGAAGGTACTCGGAGATAAGCCTCTGTACTTGGAGACCGGAAGCGAGGTGCATCGGTATCTTGATGCACTCTTTACTCAAGGTCTCCCTCTCAAGTCCTTTGCGAATATTGACTTTCAAGTCGTAGAGGACGTATCGGCCGACAGGATAGCTCACAAAGACATGTCGGTGCCAGACAACGTACTTTCGATTGGAGTTGACTACTCCTCGGGGTACGGAGGACTTCTCTGGTACTGCGATGGCCGGCTTGTCGATCGGGTAGCCGCAGCCGTCGGTGCTGATGTCGCGAGCTACGTTTGGGTGTCCTTGAACCCGACCCCTCCGGAGTCGGATCCCAAGGTTCTATCCGATCCCTCGTGTCCCAGTTTTTTCGACCGAATCAGCGCGCTGCCGGTTCCTGCCGTTCGCTCGACAGTGGAAGAATTTTTTCACGAGGGAACTGGGTTCAGGCCGACGCAGATCCAATGGGCGAAGGGAAATTTCACCGGCGAGCTTTGCGTAGAAGAGGACGAAGCGTAGCGACACCGGCGGACTCTCGGAAATAGAATTCTTTCGGGCATGGCGCCTGCGTACCCGGAGGCCCCCGCCTGATCGTTACATGAAGCCCGGGTGCTCAGTTGGGTGGCGATGTCTACAGGAACACCAAAAACCAGCCCCCGTCGTCGCCAGGGCGGATATGGTATGAGGCGGATGTCGGACTGGATTCGATGATGACGAGACCGAAGCAGCCGGGCACGAGATTGCTCTACTCGAACGATGGCTCGCGTACATGACCAGTAATCACTACAAGAGCTTCTACAAGATACCTAACTGGAAGTTAACTCTATGAGGGTGGAGATCGACGGCGTAAACGTTCACACCGAGGAAGATCTGCACAGGATCTTGTCTGAGGCGCTCGATTTTGGCCCCTTCTATGGAGCCAACTTGAATGCCCTGTGGGATCGCCTTTCTACGGATGTAGAGAGGCCAGTGGAGATCGTCTGGAGGAATTCTGAGCGCAGCAAGGAATACTTCGGGGAGAGTGAGTTCCAGGAGATCCGCAGCCTGCTGGTCAGCGTCCTGTCGGCCCCGCGGCCGAGCACGTCGGCGTTGCCGTCACCGTTGATGTCACCGCTGTGAATCGACGCCATATTGCTCCACGAGGTGTCCTTCCACATGGAACGGGCCGCGTCGAACGAACCGTTGACGTTGCCGTGGTACACGTGCAACGCGCCGTTGGCGGCGACAGCGACGAGGTCGTCACGGCCGTCCTCGTTGAAGTCGCCAGCTGTGATGTGCTCCTTGGTCCACGACGGGTCGTTGACCATCGCGCGTCGGTTGCCCAGCGACCCGTCGGCGTTGCTCGGGTACATATACAGCAGGCGGTCGGCGGTCTGCACGATCAGGCTGTCGCGGTTCGAGCCGTTCGCGCGGTAGCGGGCGATCGGCAGGGACGCGTCCCAGCTATTGTCGTTCCACATGGGCTTAGCGGTGCCCAGGTTGCCGGTGTGACCGGTGCCAGGGTAAAGATGGAGACCGCCCGCGTTGTTGAAGGCGGCGATGTCGGCGAAACCGTCGCCGTTGAAGTCCCCGCCGATGATCTTCTTCTTTTCCCAGGTCCTGTCGTGCCACAGCTCGCGGCCGTACTGGAGGCCGCCGTCGGGCCTGCCATAGAAGACCCGCAGGGACTCGTCGGCGAGGATCGCAGCGACGTCCGAACGTCCGTCGCCGTTGAAGTCGGCGGTGGTCATCTGGTCTGCGACAGACGAGGTCTTGTTCTTCATCCGGGTCTGCTGAACCCAGTCAAAGGCGTCGTCGACCCGGGTCGCGAGCGCTCCCGTACGGGTCTCGTCCTCGCCGAAGCAGCCGCCCTGCCAAGACCGGGTGGCCACGGCGACCAGCTCGGTCCGGCCGTCCTTCTCGCGAAGCAGCGGCCCACCGGTGTCGCCCTTGCAGATCGACGCGGCGGCCGGTGAACTGCCGGAGATGCCAATGGTGGCACCCTCTCGGCGGTGTCGACGCCGAAGACACCCGTGTGCGCCTTGTCCGGCACCCACTCCGTCTTGGTTCGTCCGAAGCCGACGAAGCGCAGCTGGTCACCTGGCGCGGGAGCTGTGGCGGCGACCCCGGACTGTGCCGCGTCGGGGAAGGCCGGAGCCAGATATTCCCAGGTTTTCCAACCCATACGGGCCATGACCAAATCGCGGTCCGGATGCGGTACGAGTTCCACCACGTCCACCTTGTCCCATACGGGCGGCCGGGCGGCGGTGGTACTGACAACGGTCTCCAGCACGGGCGGACCCGCGGGAATCGTAAAGTCCTTCGACGGGTCGGCGGCGAAGCAGCTTGCCGCCGTCAGCACCCACCGCGCGTCGACCAGCGTGCCGCTGCAGGTGCGCAAGCCGTCCCCGATGTGGAGCTTCACGGTGTACTTGTGAGCACCATCCGCGACGGGCTCACCGACGGCTGCCTGAACGGGAGCGGCCGCGGTCAGACCGGCGGCCAAGCAACGGCAAGAAGACCGGGAATCCACGCGGAGCGTGGACGTATGCCAGACATATCTTTCCTCAATTCCCCAACATGAGAACAAATGACGCTAATACGACCGGCGCTGCGCCGATCGTGCGGTCGACCCGATTCGACCGGGGACCGCCGACGACGCCTTCATCCCACAGGCTCGAGTCCGTACCTCCGGAACCCCGCCCCCCGGCAGGAGAAACCCTCGATCGTGGTCGGCGAGATCGCGTCGTCCGCCCCTTGGCGGCGGCAGCCAGGGCATCTGTGAGAGGCCAACAGCGACAGCTAGTGGAATCGGAGCCCATCCTTGGGCTCCTACACGGTGGTGGTCGTGCCATTGGCGGTCAGGTCGACGCTGATTGAGCTTTCCACGGTATCCAGGGCGAATGCCCGGGAAAGTTCCAGCGCCAGATAACCGGTCATAGTGATGGCCTGGAAACGGTAGACGTCGCCCCGGCCCGCCGAAGCACTCTTGACGGTTAATTCCTTTATCTGATCTGCCGTCTGGCCGCACTCGGCCAGCAGAAGGTTGCCATCGCCCTTCTTCAAAAGAATTCCCTTGTCCGCAAGGATCCGCGCGCCGTTCGCGTAGGCGGAGTCTTCGATCGCAAGCGGCTGACGGCGCCCGGCGACGCGGAAGCCCAGCATAGGCGAGGGTAGACAGCCCGGCCAGGAAGGCGAGGTTGCCAATGAGGCCGACAAATAAGCGCTGGCCAACGCGAAATGTCACCGAAGGGTCCTTCCGGGCAGTACGCGGTGACGCCAAAGCCCGAAATCCTTGCCCTTCGGAACCATGCCCTCCCCGCACAGCTGATTGTAGTCAAGCCTGCGCCAGTGAAGGGTAACTCAGGCGATCACCCTCCAAGTGTGTCGCGCGTCACACGGTGGAATCCCCTCGTCTGCGACCTACAGAGGGCACGCAGAGTTGACCCTGATGTCGCCGAACTCCCGTCCGCTCATACGCTGGTATCCACCAATTATTCGGCAACGTAACGCTCCGGTCAGCCAAGTTCTTTGAGCCACCAAACTGCAACAAGCGCACCGCCATACCCAGAATTCCCCAGGGTCCCCGGATCCTACGAATGGCAGCTCAGGCCCACGTTGACAGGTAGGCCCAAGCGCGGCGCATGATACCCAGTCAGACCCGGTCGTACGCATTGGACGGTGCGTTCGTCGGACGTGGTCTGCGGAGGGGCGGATTCCGCTGCATCGCAGCCGCGTTTGTGGCCCCGCTCACCTTGGCATGGCTCGCACAAAGAGATAACTTCCCTTCACAATCTTCTTATCTATATTCACAGGCGGAGCCCGTTGGCTGGGCTCCGCCTCGTCATGTGAAGGGACTCCCCTGTGATATCTCGCTCTCACGGACTGCTGCGCGTCGCACTCACCGGCACAGCCACCGTCGCTCTGGCGGCCGGCGCGTTCGCCGTCGCCGGCGCCGCGACCCCCGGAAGCAACCCGGCGCAGGCTCAAGTCCGTGTGCAGGCGGCCGCCGACGAGGCGCCGCCGGCTGCGATCGAGGACTTCAACTACCCTGGCGCGGCAAAGATCCTCCAGGAGCGTGGGCTGAAGGTCTTCCGCGGCGACGGCCGCATCCTGGTCGCCCACTGCGACGGGACGGCCAACCAGATCCAGATCTGGTCCCGCGTGGGCGACGAGGGCTCCCAGTTCTGCTTCCAGGCCACCGGCACCAGCGGCTATCTCACCGTGGAAATACCCGAGGTGTTCGCCCTGCAGACCACCGACCGCCCCATCAGCGCGGAACTCACCGCCGGAGGCAAGACCCAGACGGTGAGCGTGGCCAAGGACACACTCAAGGACGTCGGCGAGGGCAGCGTCGGCGCGCCCACCATGCTGGTCGAACTCCGCGTCACCGGCTGACGCCGCCAGACCGTAAGGCCCAAGGCGGCACCACCCTCCAGGAGTCCAAAACCCATCCGAGGCACCAACTGAACCACAGAGCCGCCAAACGGCGGTCGTCCTGTGCTGGAGCCCGGGTGGTCTTGCTGCCATGGCCTGGACGAGCAGCCTGTTGGCCGCTGACCGCTTGCGTGCCCGGTCGCTTCCGCCCCGAGCGCGAGCCGCATGGAGGCGGCCAGTCGAATGAGCTACGCCACCGTGAACATGATCGCATCAACCAAATGCGGGCCGTGCCCGAAAGGTTGGCTGACTGTTGGCAGCCGAGACGGCAATGAGATGAGAGAGGTCATGCCTTGAGACCGAATTACCGAAGAAATGGAGCATGGCGGGCCGTCGCGCGCTCCATACGCGCCCTGGCACTCCCCCTGCTGCCCCTGACCATGGTCGTGGGGCTCCTGGGTTCGACTCCGGCCTTTGCGGACGAACCGGTGAGCGACGACAACGTCGCAAGTGCGATTCCGGCCACGGACCGAGGCCGCGTCGTCGAACTGTGGAAGACCGCCGGTCCCGGAGTCAAGGCGGCCGCCGAGGTCGCCCTCATGGGCACCGACCAGGACATCAGCGACTTCCTGACCAAGCGTTTACAAAGCGTCAGTCTGCATGACGATCGCGTGAACACGGTCCAGATGTTCGGAATGGGCGGCCGAGCCGTACGTGCAGCCGCGCAGCAGGCGCTTGCCACCAACAGCGCCGAGGCGCTCGAAGCGTTTTTGAGGGACGGCTGGCGCGCTCCTCTCGAGCAGGATCAGCGCGTCCGGGTGGTACAGCTGTTCAGCGCCGGCGGCCCCGGTGTCCAGAAGGCCGGCAAGGCCGCGCTCAACGGCTCTGCCGAGGACGTACGCGAATTCCTTGACGAGGGACAGTTCGCCGCCAGGGACGCCGACGACCGGGTCCAGCTCGTGCAGATCATGAGCACGGGCGGGGCGGCGACCCGAGCGGCCGCCAAGGTCGCCCTGAACGGGACTATCGAAGACGTACGCGAATTCCTCGAAGTGGGCCAGTACACCGCGCGGGGACGGGACCAAGAGCAGGCCACCGTCGCCCAGCTCGCCAAACAGGCGCAGGAGGCCGGCCGCTTGGCAGCCGCCGAGACTGAGGCGGCCACGGAGGCCTCCGAGCGTGCCGTCGCCGCGTCGGCGCTCGCCAAGAAGGCAGCCGAGACGGCCAGGGACGAGACTGAAGCCGCCAAGGACGACGCCCTGAACGCGGCCGCCGCTGCCAAGCGGGCGGCCGATGCGGCCACCGGCGCGGCACACGCCGCGCAGCAGGCCATCGATGCCTCACGCGCCGCGAACTCCTCTGCACGCATCGCGGCGAACGCAGCCGCGCAGGCCGCCGCCGCTGCCGCAGGCGCCGCCGAGGCCGCATCCGTCGCCCGAGGTGCCGCCGCAAATGCCGCCACCAACGCGGCCAACGCCGGTGCCGCGCGCCAGGCCGCTGAGACCGCACGCAACGCAGCCAAGGGTGCCCGTCTGGCCGCCCAGGCCGCCGACATGGCGGGATTCGCCGCCAAGGCGGCCGGTGTCGCGGCCCAGTCCGCCTCCGCCGCCGGCAGCGACGCCGTCCTCGCCGCCATCGCCGCCGAGGCGGCGAGCGGGTACGCCGACCAGGCCGGTGCGAGCTCCGCCGAGGCCAGGGCCGCCGCCGCCCGGGCGCGCAGCCAGGCCGCCGAGGCCACCCGCGCCGCCAACACGGCGCAGGTTCTGGCGGGCCGGGCCGCGACGGCCGCCTACCAGGCCCGCGACTATGCCAATTCCGCGGCTCAGCACGCCGAGAACGCGGCCACGGCCGCCGATGCGGCGGCCCAACACGCCGGTGACGCCGCCACGGCAGCCAAGGAATCCGCCGCACACGCCGCAGCGGCCAAGGCTGCCGCGGATGTCGCGACCAACGCGGTGGACAAGGCGCGCACCACCTTCACCCTGGCTCGTGAGATCGAAGCCGCCGAACTGGCGGCACGCACCGCCACGGCCATCGCCCAGGCCCAGGACCTCAAGGCACAGAGCGGCGAGGAGAAGGCGGCCGCCGCCCGCGCGGCCCAGGAGGTCAAGGATCTCGACGCCGAGGCCGTACGCCTGGCCGCCGAAGCGGCCTCCCCGGACGCCGACGTCAAGGTCGTCGCCGACAAGGGCCGCCGCCTGGCGGTGCTGGCGATGAAGACCCGCGGTCCGTGGAGCCGTACGGCCGCAGAAGTGGCCCTGGCCGGCTCGGACCAGGACATCGTCCCGTACGTGCGTACAGGCTGGAAGGAAGCCTCCCAGCAGGACGACCACGCCCGCGTCGAGGCCCTCGCCTACGACGCCACGTCCACCGCCGTCCACTCCGCCGCGGAGCAGGCCCTCAAGGGCGACGCCACCACGATCACCGCATTCTTGGAGAAGGGCCGGCACGAAGCAGCTCTCACCGACTACCGCGTCAACATCGTCCAGGTCATGAGCACCGGCGGACGCGGCGTCAAAGAAGCCGGTCAAGCCGCGCTGGACGCCAACTCCGCCGATAAAATCCTGGACTTCCTGGCCACAGGGCAGCACAGGGCGCGGGAGGCCGACGAACGCGTCCGCGCAGTGCAGCTCCTGAGCAACGGAACACCCGAAGTGCGGGCCGCCGCCCGGATCGCCCTCGAAGGTCCGCCCGAGCTGCTGCACTCCTTCATCGAGACCGGACAGTTCACCTCACACCGCAAGGACGGCCTCTCCGCCACCCATATCGCCCAAGTCCAGCAGCTCATCGCCGAGGCCGCCGGAGTCGCTGCCACAGCGCAGGAGAAGGCCTACGAAGCCGCGAAGGTCGCGGCGATCGCCCGCCAGGCAGCCGAGGAGGCAGACGCCGCCGCCATCCAGGCCGCGAACTCTGCCAAGGATGCCGAGGGCTACGCCGATCAGGCACGCCAGTCCGCAACCGAGGCGGAGGCCTCCGCCGCCAGGGCCGCCGAATCGGCCCGAGCCGCACGCGCGGCCGAGGCGGACGCACAGAACGCCGCCCGCCGCGCCACCGACTCCGCGGCCGACGCCGAGTCCTCGGCCCTATGGGCGCGCAGCTCCGCCGACGACGCCTGGGCCGCGGCGACTGAGGCCCGGGCCTCGGCACTCGCTGCGGGCAAGGACGCCGTAGAGGCCGGCAAGGCCGCGAACGATGCCCTGAAAATCACCATCAACAAGCAGCGGGCAGAGGCCGCCGAAGCCCTCGCCCGATACCACGCGGAGGCACAGAAGCGGCGCGAGTCTCTCTCCGACGCTGTCCTAAAGGGGCTCCTGGGAGCAGTTTCCCAAGTCACGCTGGACGACATCTTCTCCAAAGAAGGCGGTCACTTCCTCCTCGACGTCGTGGGTCTGGTCCCGGGATTCGGTGAGGTCGCAGACGGCGCGAACTGCGCCTGGTACGCCTGGGACGGGGAATGGGGCAACGCGGGCCTGTCCTGCGCCTCAATGGTTCCCTTCCTCGGGTACGGCGCCAGCGCGGTCAAGTTCGCCAAGTGGGGCAACAAGCTCACCGGGTGGTTCGAGGACATCGCGGCCCGCATCCCGTGGGGCAAGGTTTGCCCGCTGGCGCGGACGGCTTCCTCGGACTCCATGCAGCGCACCGCGATGGTGGCATCGGTTACCGCGGCGTCCTGCGGGACCGGGGTCTTCAACTCGGCCCGGTCGGCACTGAACCACTACCTCAAGCATTCCTTCGGCGTCATATTGAACGGCAGGGGGAACTACACCGGACAGCACCCCTGGCATCGTCCTGACATGCCGGAGTTCAACGGACGCGGCGGCTTCGCCGCATACAAGAAGGCCGCTGCCGATTTCATGTCCGGTGGCGCACGGTCCGGGGACATCGTCACCGCCAGCAGGATCTTCCGGGTCGACTACGAGACCGGATACTTCGGTATCTTGCGGGACGGAAAGATTATCGAGACCTTCTTCCGGCCGCGGGATGAGGGGCCCTTGGAGGATTACTTCATGGATCAGTTGAAGCACGCGGGGGCCCGACTGCTTGACTGACACTTCCGGGCGCGCCTTTGTCCCACAGGGGCGCGCCCGCCCGTCCCCGAACATCCGGCCCGGAGAGAACCATGAGCAAGGAATTCATCGAAACGTACGAGGAGATCCAGCGCCGCAACCGCCGCGGAGTGGTGTCACCGGCCCGTGCCCTCGCGTTGTGGCGCGGGTTCGTCCGTTCCTGCGAGACGGGATACGACCAGCCCTTCGCCGACTACTTCTCCGACGTACGGATCCGGGGCTCCATCGAATTGGCGTTGCGCGACCCCGTACTGGCGTCGCTCGACGGATACGCCCGATTCCGCGACGCCGTGCACGAGATGGACGACAGATTCCGCCGCGTCGCCACGGTGCGCCTCCCGTTCAGGAACGGCCCGCACCGCCCGCCAGAAGACGAGTGGTGGAGCCTGGTCGTACCGGCACGAGCAGAGGAGGAGCTCGCGCGATTCCTCCAGGAGGAGTACGGCGTCGCCATCGAGATCGTGCCCTGAGAACAGCGACCGCCGGTACGACGTAGGGAGCGGTCGCGCAAGGCCATCGGTAAGCGGAAGGGCCGCACTCCTCGTTGAGGAGTGCGGCCCTTCCGTGTTACTGCCGTGCCCGCGTGCCTACTTGCGGATCAGGCTGCGCAGCACGTACTGCATGATGCCGCCGTTGCGGTAGTAGTCCGCTTCACCGGGGGTGTCGATACGCACGACCGCGTCGAACTCCACACCGGTGTCGGTGGTGACCTTGACCGTACGCGGCGTGGTGCCGTTGTTCAGCTCGGTCACGCCGGTGAAGGAGAAGGTCTCCTCGCCGGTCAGACCGAGGGACGCGGCGGTGGCGCCCTCCGGGTACTGCAGCGGCAGGACGCCCATGCCGATGAGGTTCGAGCGGTGGATGCGCTCGTACGACTCGGCGATGGCGGCCCGGACGCCCAGCAGCGCGGTGCCCTTGGCCGCCCAGTCGCGGGACGAGCCGGACCCGTACTCCTTGCCCGCCAGGACGACCAGCGGGATGCCCGCGGCCTGGTAGTTCTGCGAGGCGTCGTAGATGAACGACACCGGGCCGCCCTCGACGGTGAAGTCGCGGGTGTAGCCGCCCTCGGTGCCCGGCGCGATCTGGTTGCGCAGCCGGATGTTGGCGAAGGTGCCGCGGATCATCACCTCGTGGTTGCCGCGGCGCGAGCCGTAGGAGTTGAAGTCGCGCCGCTCGACGCCGTGCTCGGTGAGGTACTGACCGGCCGGGGTGTCGGCCTTGATCGCACCGGCCGGGGAGATGTGGTCGGTGGTGACCGAGTCGCCCAGCTTGGCCAGCACGCGGGCGCCGGTGATGTCCGAGACCGGGGTGGTCTCCATCGTCATGCCGTCGAAGTACGGGGGCTTGCGCACGTACGTGGACTGCGGGTCCCACTCGAAGGTCTTGCCGGTCGGGATCGACAGCGCCTGCCACTGCGCGTCGCCCGCGAAGACGTCCTGGTAGGACTTGTTGAACATGTCCTCGCCGATGGCGTTGGCCACGACGTCGTTGACCTCGGCCTCGGTCGGCCAGATGTCCTGGAGGTAGACCGGCTTGCCCTCCTGGTCGATGCCCAGGGCTTCCTTGGTGATGTCCACCCGCATCGAACCGGCGATGGCGTACGCGACGACCAGCGGCGGGGACGCCAGGTAGTTCATCTTGACGTCGGGGTTGATGCGCCCCTCGAAGTTGCGGTTGCCGGAGAGGACGGCGGTCACCGCGAGGTCGTGCTCGTTGACGGCCTTGGAGACCTCCTCCGGCAGCGGGCCGGAGTTGCCGATGCAGGTGGTGCAGCCGTAGCCGACGAGGTTGAAACCGATCTTGTCGAGGTAGGGGGTGAGACCCGCCTTGTCGAAGTAGTCGGTGACGACCTTGGAGCCCGGGGCGAGGGAGGTCTTGACCCACGGCTTGCGGGTCAGGCCCTTCTCGACCGCCTTCTTGGCCACCAGCGCGGCGGCGACCATGACGTACGGGTTTGAGGTGTTGGTGCAGGAGGTGATCGCGGCGACGGTGACGGCGCCGTGGTCGATCTCGTACGTCGAACCGTCGGGGGCCGTGACCAAGGTAGGCCGGCTCGGCACGCCGTTGGTCGTGGCCGGGGCGTCGGAGGCCGGGAAGGACTCCTTGCCCGCCTCGTCGGCGTCGTCGACGTAATTGCGTACGTCCAGCTTGAACTGCTCGGCGGCGTTGGCGAGGACGATGCGGTCCTGCGGGCGCTTCGGGCCGGCGATCGAGGGGACGACCGTGGCGAGGTCGAGCTCCAGCTTCTCGGAGAAGTCGGGCTCGGCGGCCGGGTCGAGCCAGAGGCCCTGCTCCTTGGCGTACGCCTCGACCAGCGCGAGCTGCTGCGCGGGACGGCCGGTCAGCTTCAGGTACTTAATGGTCTCCGCATCGATCGGGAAGATCGCGGCGGTCGAGCCGAACTCCGGCGACATGTTGCCGATGGTGGCGCGGTTCGCGAGGGAGGTGGCGGAGACGCCCTCTCCGTAGAACTCCACGAACTTGCCGACGACGCCGTGCTTGCGCAGCATCTCGGTGATGGTGAGGACGAGGTCCGTGGCGGTGGTGCCGGGGGGAAGCTCACCGGTCAGCTTGAAGCCGACGACGCGCGGGATGAGCATGGAGACCGGCTGCCCGAGCATCGCGGCCTCGGCCTCGATGCCGCCGACGCCCCAGCCCAGCACGCCCAGGCCATTGACCATGGTGGTGTGCGAGTCGGTGCCGACGAGCGTGTCGGGGTACGCCTGGCCGTTGCGCACCATGACGGTGCGGGCGAGGTGCTCGATGTTGACCTGGTGGACGATGCCGGTGCCGGGCGGGACGACCTTGAACTCGTCGAAGGCGGTCTGGCCCCAGCGCAGGAACTGGTAGCGCTCCTTGTTGCGGCCGTACTCCAGCTCGACGTTCTGGGCGAAGGCCTCGTTGGTGCCGAACTTGTCGGCGATCACGGAGTGGTCGATGACCAGCTCGGCGGGGGCCAGCGGGTTGATCTTCGCGGGGTCGCCGCCGAGCTCCTTCACGGCCTCACGCATGGTGGCGAGGTCCACGACACAGGGCACACCGGTGAAGTCCTGCATGATCACACGGGCCGGGGTGAACTGGATCTCCTGGCTCGGCTGAGCCTGGGAGTCCCAGTTGCCGATGGACCGGATGTGGTCGGCGGTGATGTTCGCGCCGTCCTCGGTGCGGAGCAGATTCTCCAGCAGCACCTTCAGGCTGTAAGGGAGGCGCGCGGAGCCCTCGACCTTGTCCAGCTTGAAGATCTCGTACGACTCGTCGCCCACGCGCAGCGTGGCGCGGGAGTCGAAGCTGTTCGCCGACACGACAGTCTCCTTCATGAATGGGTGCGCGTTCTACGCAGCCTGCCGCCACGGCTCCGCGGCCATCCGCTAAGGTAAGGCTTAGTTAGGCAGCCCTTACCGGTGGCGGCTGTGGTGCGCCCTTCGGCAGATATCTCGATGTCGAGATAACTCTAGTACATCGCCGCTGCGCGGTCATGTCCGGGCGGCCTTTGACCGCTGTCGTCCAAGCGAGGCGTTTGACAGCGAACCCAGCCGTTCCCGCTTCCTTGCCGGCGAACCCAGTCGTGCGGGGTGAGCGCGCTCCCCGCGCTGGGGCCCGTACTGCCCACCGACGCGTCCCTCCGCCGGGACAGCGTGCGAGGCAACCAACAGCACTGTGCCCACTGGTCAGCGACCGCGCCTCAGCCGCCGATTGAGCCAGCGGCCAAGCCCCCGTCGTGACCGGCGAGGACGCGGCTGAAGACGGTCCTCTGCCCCCGCAGGACCGGCCTCGCCAGGGCTTCGCCCCCAGTGATCGTCAGGCGACAGGATCGGCGCCTTGCGTTCCGCTTGAGCTCGGATCTCAACGTGAGATTCGTAAGCCGTGATACGGAACGCCTCCTCGTATGAGGCCAAGGCCGCACTCATGGCCCCGCCTGCGAGGCCCCGGCGACGAATACGTGATGCCAGCCACGCGAAGAAGCCCAGGACAGCGGCAAGGACCGCAACCATGATCAAGAACGGCAAGAACGCGCCCATAGGCAGGAGCCTACTTCGCCTGATCCTTGACACCCTGGGCCTCGCTGTGCCGGGCGGCCTCATCGCCGGGTCCTGAGTCAGCGCGGCCCCAGGGTGAACACCGCGACCATGAGCAGGACCAGCAACGCCCAGCCGAGCACCCCGATCTTCCGGCGCTGCGGGTCGCGTCCCTGGTGCCATTCGCTGACCTTGTGCGGAGCGTCTCCCATAGCCGACGAGCATACGACCTGACATGACATCTCGTACCGGCCCCCGAAGGTGCACTGGATCGTTCCGATCCTGTACGGCGGTCAGCGCCTCGGCCGCATGTCCGCTCCGTACGTCGTGCGGTAATCCGGGACGACGATCCGGCTCGCCGGAGACTCCCGCTGGACCTGGGCGATGAACGCACCCAGGTCCATCGCCGGGTCGGGGCGCCGGGGGCTCGCTCAGCGGCTCCTCGAAGTTGTCCCAGTGGACCGGCACGACGACGCCGGGTCCGCCCAGTGCCCGCAGCAGCCGGGGCACATAGTCGTGCGTGGCGGCGCTGGACGGCACCGCGACCATCGCGAGATCGGGGTGGAGTCCCTTCGCGGACTGCTCGGAGAAGTCGCCGGCGCCCATCAGGAACGCCGACGGGCCACCGTTCCCCGCCCTCATCTGGAAGGCGAGCGTGTCGCCCTCCGGCAGGTCGGAGATGGTCATCGGGACCGCCGCGGGCGGCGCGTTCGGCGTGCCCGGGGCGAAATAGGAGTGCCGCTTGTTGCGGCTGTGCAGGCTCGCCACGACCTCGACGGTGAGTCCGCCGAAGTCCAGCACCTCGCCACCCTTCACCACCGAGATCTGGGCCGGGTCGACACCGAACGCGACCAGCAGGTGGAAGGTGGTCCCGGTACCGATGATCCGGGCGCCGGTGGACTTGGCGATGTACGGCACATCGGCGATGTGGTCCCAGTGGGAGTGACTGACCAGGACGATTTCGGGGAGGCCGATGTGTTCCCGTATCAACGTGGGGGCGGTGCTCAGCTTCGTACGGGCGTTGAAGGCGCCGGCGAACAGGCCGGTCTTGAACCGGGTGAGGTAGGGGTCGAAGAGCACGGTCCGGCCGTCGACGTCGATACGCCACCCGGAGGTGCCCAGCCAGCGGAAGGACGCCGAACCGGCCGCTCCCCACTTCGCCGAGCTCGCCGCCGACGTACTCGCTCGCGGCGGTACGACTGCCCTGCGCCGCGACGGCAGCCCGCGCGCGCCGGACGGGCCGCCCCGACGCCCGTGGTCGGTTGTCTACGACTAGGAGGTCATCCGCGCCCCCTCGCCCCCTGAGTATTCGTACTCATGTGTGGCTCTATTCCGGGAGCCAGGCTTGCGGGTATGGACCTTCCCTCCGCGCCCGTGGCCTTCGACGCCTCAGAAACGCCTCGCGCCGGTCGGGGCGCCGACGTGGGGGCTGCCCTGGGGCTGCTGTTCCTGGAAGTCCTTGCCGTGCTGCTGATTTTCGGCATCTGGATGTTGTCGGCGTTCAGCCTCGACCCGGGCACAACGGTGGAAGCCGACCGGTTGTGGAGCTATCTGGTCGCCGCCGGTGTGATCGGGGCCCTGGCGTTGGTGGCGGCTGTGATCGCGTCCCGGTCCCGTGCCGTGGTGACAGCGTGGACCCAGTGCTTCATGGCCGTCTTCGTGGTGGTGGCTGTTTTCGGCGGGGTGGCGGTTCAGCAACATGAGGACAGGCTCCGTCACCCCGATCCCGCTCCCGCGTTCACCGGCGAAGTGGGCTGCCGCAGTGGCGGCGACAACAGCGAATGCGCGAACACAGGAGGCTGAACCCGGCCCATGCGCAGGCCGGGGGCCTATGCCTATGCCTATGCCGTGGCGAGTTCGCACCAGATGTATTTGCCGGTGTCGCCGGTGGTGGTGAGGGGGTACGGCGCAGGTCCGGATGAGGGTGAGGCCGCGGCCCTGTTCGGCGTCTGTGGGGGTGTGGAGTGGGGGTGCGGGTGGGGTCGGCGTCCCATACGCCGATGCGGAGCATACGTCCCGCCCAGCGCAGACGGAGTGCGGCGGGGCCTTTGGTGTGGCGTAGGGCGTTGCTGATCAGCTCGGTGGCCAGGAGTTCGGCGGCGTCGATGAGGTGGGTCAGGCCGTGGGCGGTGAGGATGAGGCGCAGGGTGCGGCGGCCGATGGGGACGGCGCGGGGGTCGTGGGGGACGTAGAGGGTGTACTCCCACGGCTCGTTGTCGTTTTCGAGCATGCGGAACTCCCGTGAGGGGGTGGGGATCGGGGTGCGCGGCGGTCTGCGGGCGGTGGCAGTGGCGCGGCCGTCATGGCATGACGGGGCGGTGCGCTTCCGGGGTCCCGGGTATCGCTGCGTGCGCGACGCGTCACTGACCGTACGGTAAAAATTTTGCCCTGCGCAAGTCGTTCGCGTAATCTGGCACCCGAACGGGGTCTGCCAACCCGGCCCCCACTCACGGTCGTTGAGGGGACACGAACGGCATGACAGCCAGAAACCTGCCCACTGCCCGCCAGGTGCGCTTGGGCGCTGAGCTGCGCAAATTGCGGGAGGCCGCAGGAATCGCCGCCCGAGAAGTGGCGGAAGTTTTGGGTACGAGTTCAGCCCAGATGAGTCAGATAGAGGCTGGCAATTCGGCTGTCGGCGAGGAGCGCGTACGCAGGCTCGCCGCGCACTGCGCTTGCGCTGACGCAGAGTTGATCGAAGCGCTCGTGGCGATGGCGACCGACCGTACGCAGGGATGGTGGGAGGAGTACCGAGGGGTACTGCCGCCGGGGTTCTTGGACTTGGCGGAGCTGGAGCACCATGCACGGTTCCTGAGGGATATCAGTACTGCGCACGTGCCGGGTCTGCTGCAAACCAAGGACTACGCCCGCGCGGTGTTCGCATACTGGGTTCCGGAGCTGCCCATAAGCGAGCTGGAGCCTCGGGTCGAGCATCGAATGCGACGCAGGACTGTCATCACCCGAGACGGTGCGGTCGACTACGAAGCCGTGATTCATGAATCCGTACTGCGGACGCGCGTTGCTGACCGGGGTGCGGCATTGGCGCAACTGAATGAACTGCTCCGGCAGTCGGAGCGTCGGAACATCACCATTCGCGTGATTCCCTTCGACACCGATGGCTTCGCCGGTGCCAGCGCCGCGCTGTTGTACGCGGGTGGCGCGGTGCCCGCGCTGGACACGGTCCAGCGAGACACCCCGTATGGCACAGCCTTCATTGATGCGGCGGCTCAACTCATGGCCATGCGAACGGTTCTTCGTAAAGTGGAGTCGGCGGCGCTCGACCCCGCGCTGTCGAGGGACTTCATGTACCACATGGCGAAGGAACTGTGAGGCACCCATGGCTCAGTCCATCCACTGGCAGAAGTCCTCTTACTCCGGAGGCGCCGACGGCAACTCCTGCGTCGAACTGGCTGTCATGAATGGCGAGGTCCTGATGCGCGAGAGCGATGAACCGTCCGCGTTGCTGTCGGTCACCCAAGCCGCCCTTGCGGCGCTCATACGCCACGTACGGGAGGAGCTGACATGATCACCGTGCCCTGTTGGCAGAGGTCCTCCTTCTCCGGACCAGGCGACGGCAACGAGTGCGTCGAGGTCGCCGCCTTGGACGGTGAGCTGCTAATCCGCGAGAGCGCGGAACCGTCGCGAGTGCTGTCGACCACCAGGGCCGGGCTCACGGCGCCCATACGTCACGTAAGGAAGGAGCCGACGTGACCAGCGTGCACTGCTGGCAGAAGTCCTCCTACTCCGGAGGCGCCGACGGCAACTCCTGCGTCGAGGTCGCCGCCGTCGGCGGCTCGGTCCTGCTCCGGGAGAGCGAGGCCCCCGGTACCGAACTGCTCACCACACCCACACAGCTCGCCGCAGTCGTCAGGCGCGCTCGCCGCGTCAAGCCCGCCACCGCAAGGTAGATGGGAATCTCCCGGATTCATCCAACCCGACCCTTCTGGCCCAGTTTGCAGGCGCACGGCTCACCCATCCGGCCTAACCCTGCCCACCCCAGCAGGATTGCATCTCATATCAGAGATAGCCTGCGGTGCATGGCAGACGACTACCTCGCACGCATCGGCAAGCTCATCCGTGACGCCCGTCAGCATCGTGGCTGGACACAGAGCCAATTGGCCGAGGCGCTCGGCACCAGCCAGAGCGCCGTCAACCGCATTGAACGCGGCAACCAGAACATCAGCCTTGAGATGATCGCGCGCATCGGCGAGGCGCTCGACAGTGAGATCGTGTCGCTCGGCTACGCCGGGCCCATGCACCTGCGGGTGGTCGGCGGGCGCAGGCTGTCCGGCGCGATCGACGTCAAGACGAGCAAGAACGCCTGTGTGGCGTTGCTTTGCGGCTCGCTGCTCAACAACGGCCGGACGGTGCTGCGCCGGGTCGCCCGTATCGAGGAAGTCTTCCGTCTGCTGGAGGTGCTCAACTCCATCGGGGTACGTACCCGTTGGATCAACGAGGGCGTGGACCTGGAAATCGTGCCGCCCGCGCGCTTCGACCTGAACGCCATCGACGCGGACGCCGCACGCCGGACCCGGTCGATCATCATGTTCCTCGGTCCGCTGCTGCACCGGATGGACACCTTCAAGCTGCCGTACGCGGGCGGCTGCGACCTCGGTACGCGCACGATCGAGCCGCACATGATCGCGCTGCGCCGCTTCGGCCTGGACATCACCGCGACCGAGGGCCTCTACCACGCGGAGGTGCAGCGCACGACGACGCCCACCCGCCCGATCGTGCTGACCGAGCGCGGCGACACGGTGACCGAGAACGCGCTGCTGGCCGCCGCCCGGCACGACGGTGTGACCGTCATCCGCAACGCGTCCTCCAACTACATGGTCCAGGACCTGTGTTTCTTCCTGGAGGCGCTGGGTGTAAGGGTCGAGGGCATTGGCACGACGACCCTTACCGTGCACGGTCTGCAGAACATCGACGTGGACGTCGACTACTCGCCCTCGGAGGACCCGGTCGAGGCGATGAGCCTGCTCGCGGCGGCGGTCGTCACCGAGTCGCAGCTCACGATCCGCCGCGTCCCGATCGAGTTCATGGAGATCGAACTCGCGGTGCTGGAGGAGATGGGCCTGGACCACGACCGCTCCCCCGAGTACGCGGCGGACAACGGCCGCACCCGCCTGGTGGACCTGACGGTCCGGCCCTCCAAGCTGGAGGCGCCGATCGACAAGATCCACCCGATGCCGTTCCCCGGCCTGAACATCGACAACGTCCCGTTCTTCGCGGCGATCGCGGCGGTCGCGCAGGGCAAGACCCTGATCCACGACTGGGTGTACGACAACCGCGCGATCTACCTCACCGACCTCAACCGCCTGGGTGGCCGCCTCCAGCTCCTCGACCCGCACCGCGTCCTGGTCGAGGGCCCGACCCGGTGGCGCGCGGCCGAGATGATGTGCCCGCCCGCGCTGCGGCCCGCGGTGGTCGTGCTGCTGGCGATGATGGCGGCCGAGGGCACGTCCGTACTGCGCAATGTGTATGTGATCAACCGGGGTTACGAGGATCTGGCGGAGCGGCTCAACTCAGTGGGCGCGCAGATCGAGATCTTCCGCGACATTTAATCGACAAAGGCCGCCACCCCCTCCCTGACCAGGCGAAACGCCGGTTCGGAAGGGGGCGGCGGCAGCTGTGGGACTTCTCTGGGACTTTGCGCCCCAGCCGGGTCTGCTGCGAGCTACGGCCCGGCCTCGGCACTGTCCGGACCGAGGCTACGTGAAGATCGCGTCGATGGCGGCGGTGCCTCGCGCGCCCGCACGGGGCAGGAAGTTTGAGTACTTCCGCAGGGTGAATCCAGGGTCGGAGTGGCCCAGCCGGCGTGCCAGTGAGACAACCGATTCGCCGACCTCCAGCTCTTCGGAGGCGTAGAAGTGGCGCAGGGCGTGGAAGCCGTGAGTACAGCAGTCGGCTGGGCGCAGGTATCGCGCAGCAACCGAACATCTCCGACGAGCCCGACAGCACCGAACTCCTCCTCGAACCCGCCGGTCGTCCGGCGGCCAGAACCTACCGCGACACGCTCGCCGAGGACGGCATACCATTCGCCCAGTTCGCCGTCGGCGGCGTGACGCCGGAGTACCGGCGCCTGCGCGGCCTCGGCGTCCGCGGATCGATCCACTACGCGGTGGACGCCGACGGGTGCCGGGGCGCCGTCGGACGGTACGCCACAGACTCGCCGGAGCAGGAGCGTGGCTGCCAGGGCCAGGAACCCGAAGGGCACGGCGAACTGCGCCAGGCGAATGCATCGACACGGCTCCAGCCATGGCTACTTCAGCCTCACAGCTCCCATTCGGCCCTGTCGCCCCGACAGTTACAGATTCATCCCCCAAAGCATCCCCGGACGATTAGGCCGTGACGGGACGCTCTTTCAGGACACCAACTGTGGCGCCGCCTGGACGGGTATCGCCTCCAGGACGGAAACCCGGGACGCGGATGACATCGTTCTGGCCGGCGTCAGTCCGGCCCGCTCGAAGAGGTTCTCGAACTCGTCGAGGCTGCGTTCCCGTCCGGTCGACAGTGCCATCATGTTGAGGTCCATCAGCGGCTCCAGACCGGGTGTGCCCACCTTGTCGACGAGGAGTTCCATCACCAGCACGCGCCCACCGGGCCTGAGCGCTTCCCGGCAGTTGCGCAGAATGCGTACGCAGGCGTCATCGTCCCAGTCGTGCAGGACGAACTTGAGCAGGTGCACGTCTGCGGACGGCACCTCGTCGAAGAAGTCACCGCCGACGAAGGTGAACCGGTCTGTGACGCCCAGAGCGGCCGCGGAAGCGTCGGCCTCGGAGCCCACGTGCGAAAGGTCGAGGGCCACCCCGGTCAGTCCGGGATGCCGCCGCATGAGCGTCTGGACGAGGTTGCCGCCGGCGCCGCCGACATCCACGACGACTTCGGCGCCCTCGAGGTCGATCACGTCCGCCAGTTGATGGGCCAGGCCCCGCGTCATGGCCGTCATGGCATTGGTGAAGACCTCGGCTTCTCCCGGGACCGTGGCCAGCCAGTCGAAGAAGGGGGCTCCGAGGGCGGCTTCAGCCTGGGTGGTTCCGGTGCGAATCGCATCCGACAACCGCCCCCACGGCAGCCAGTGCGACTCCGCCCCGCCCCACAGCGCCAGATCCCGCAGGGAACCCGGGACATCGGTGCGCAGGGTGTCGAGCAGGGGCGTACTGACGAACCGTTCTCCGTCCGTCGATGCCGCCAGACCGAGGGAGGCACACGCCCGCAGGAACCGGAAGGCCGAATCCGGGTCCAGTGACTCCGCCACAGCAACTTCCGCAGGCGTGGCACCGCCGACGTGCAGGTGATCGGCGATGCGCAACTCGGCTGCGGTCCGCACCACTTGGGTGACCCAATACCCTGTCATCATCTGGAGCATCCGCCCCGTGTCACCCACCGGCTGCTCGGTGGAACCCGCCGCGACGAAATCATGTTCAAACAAAGTCATGTGATGCGGCTTTCAATTCAGAGGATGGGGTGAGACCTGTTCGGAGCGGCTATGCGCCCCGAAGGGTGCCGTCGGTGACGGTGATCAGAGGCCGGGACACCGCCCGGCCGACTGTGGGCGGCGGGTCTCCCGGGCGAGGGAGGGGTCCGTCACGAGCAAGTGGTGTCGTTCTTCGGGACTGTCCCGTCGAGCAGGTACTTGTCGACCAATCCGGTCAGGCAGTCGTTGACGCCGTAGGTGCCGTGTCCCTCACCGTCGACAGTGAGGTGGACACCGACTCCCTCGCCCAGTTCGTCTGCCATCTTCTTGGCTCCCTCAACGGGGGTGGCGGGGTCGCCGGTGTTGCCGATGACGAGGATGGGGCCTGCGCCGTCGGCCGCCACCTCGACGGTGGGGGCGTGGCCGTCGACGGGCCAGCCGGTGCACTGGAGCACTCCCCAGGCCATCCAGTCGCCGAACACGGGAGATGCCTTGCGAAACTCGGGCAGATGCCGTCGCACGTCGTCGGTGGTGTAACGGTCCTTGTAGTCCGCGCAGTTCACCGCTGTGTTGGCGTCGTTGATGTTGCCGTACCCGCCCTCGTCGGTACGCTGCCTGAGGCTGTCGGAGAACACCAGCAGCATGGTGCCATCCCCTTCGGCGGCGGAGGCCAGAGCGCCCCTGAGCCACATCCAGGCCTCCTTGTCGTAGAGGGCGGCGGCGATGCCGTCGAGGGCGAGGCTCTGCGTGAGGGGGCGTTTGAACTCCGTGGCCAGAGGGTGCTCGTCCAAGCGCTCGATCAGCGTGATGACGTCCTTCTCGCCCCGGGCGGGGTCCTTGCCCCTGAAGAAGCACGAGTCGTGCTTCACGCAGTCCTCGAGAAAGTTCCGCAGTGCCTTCTGGAATCCCTTTGCCTGACCGAGTCCACTGGCCAGGATGTTCTCGGTGGGATCGACCACGGCGTCGAAGACGACTCGTCCGACCTTCTCCGGGAAGAGGTGCGCGTAGACGCCGCCCAGCTGCGTTCCGTAGGAGATGCCGAAGTAGTTCAGTTTCCTGTCGCCGAGTACGTGGCGCATCAGGTCGAGATCACGTGCGGCCTCCTGGGTGCCGACGTGCTCCAGGACCGCGCCCGAGTTGCTTTCACAGGCCTGGGCATACGAACGTGCCCTGAGGGTACGGGCCTTCTCCTCCGCGGCGTCGTCCGGGGACACGTCCGCGGCCAGCCAGGCGTCCATGACCTTCGGGTCCAGGCACTGCACGCCGGCGCTGTCCCCGACCCCACGCGGGTCGAAGCCGACCAGGTCGTAACGCTCGTGCAGTTCCATGTAGTCGTCGCCGGCGAAGAGGGGAAGCATCGACACCCCAGAGCCACCGGGGCCACCGAAGTTGAAGATCAGGGAGCCGAGGTGCTCCTCGCCGGAGCCCGGCGCGGCCTTTGCCCGGATCAGGGCGAGGTCGATGGTCCTGCCGTCGGGGTCCGCGTAGTCCAGCGGTGCCTTCATGGTGCTGCACTGCCACTTCGTACCGTCCGGCAGCTTCTCGGGCTTGTCGCCGCCGCCCTGGGCCGTCGACGGGGCAGGGCACGCCGTCCAGTTCAGCTTCTGTTCCACGAGAGTGGCGGGCACCGAGGGTGTGGCGGTGGTTCCACCGGCGTCGGTGCCGGGGTCGCAGGCCGTAACCGTGGCGGCGGCCAGTACGGCGAGCGACGCCAGGGCGACGGCGGTCCGGGGCATGCAGTGGTGCGCGGGCAGGCTCCTGTCGGCCCGAGCTCGTCGCGGGTTGAGGGGACGGACGCTCATGCGTCGACCTCCTGGTGGTAGGAGTGCCGATCGGCGCGTGTGCCCCGGAAGGACTTGATTCCCCGGTAGGCCGACGAGACGAGCGCGGCGAACAGGACGTTCACGCCGAACATGAAGGTCCACTCGGCCAGGGGGCCGGCAGCGCCCGCGGCCGATTCCAGCGCCGAGAACAGTTTCCTGCCCGCGGGGTAGAAGACGACGCACAGGAGGACGAAGAGCCAGAACGGCAGATTCTGCAGCGGCTTGGACCACGCAACGACGGCAAGGGCCAGAGCGGCGACCAGGGCGATGAGGAAATCGATTCGATCCATGTGACGATCCTTTCGCTCCGAAAACGATGCGGCGTCGGCCACCGGGAGGAACGCCACCTAGGCCGCAGGACATAGAGCGTCGGTACGACGCCCGGAACCGGCCCGGGACGCTCCCCCGGGCCGAGGCAGATGCCCCGCGGGGGGAGCCAGAGGCGTGGGACGGTCGCCACCGTGCCGCACCGTGCAGTCGGCCGTCACTGGGTCGGCTGCGCAAGGGACTTCCGTCAGGCGGCCGCCCACACACTCACCAAGGGACCGAAGCCGGGACCCGTGGCGAACGGAATCTCGTCGGCACACAACCCTGTGCCCGGCTCTGCACGTGCGTCAACGGGAAGGACACGAGGCCGACTTCGTGGGTGTCGAGGACGCAGCCCGGGGTCGGGCTCCTGCTCCGCCTCCGCAGATTCTGCTTGAGAACCGACCGGCGGACATCGGCTGATCGACCTATGTCGCTGGTTTACCTGCCTCGATGGGGAACGTCGTGAACAGCAGGTGAGCCCCACGTGTTGGCGGGCAGGACGTCGCCGCCCGAACTCGGGCAGACCGATGTCGGTGGCCCCACCCGCGCGCGCCGGCTCCGCAGGTGGTAACCCCGTTTCGAGGTCGTCATGTCGGTCAGGCCAGGCTCAACGACCCGATCGGCACCGTCGTGCGTCGGGCGGGACGGACAGCGATACGGCCCCGGCGACATCCGGACGCAGCACGGGGCCTGTCAGACGGTCGACATCCCCGACGGGCGGATCAGTCCGCTTTCGTAGGCGAAGATGGTCGCCTGAACTCGGTCCCGTAGAGCCAGTTTGCTGAGCACCGCGCTCACATGCACTTTCACCGTGCCCACGGCCAGCCCCAGACGCGCTCCGATCTCCGCGTTGCTCAAGCCCGTGGCCACCAGAAGCAGGATCTCGCGCTCGCGATGGGTGAGGCAGCCCAAGGCTCCGGCGGCTTCCTCATGGACCGGGGCTCCTTGGGCGAAGGCCGCTATCAGACGTCGCGTGACCGCGGGCGCGAGGACACCGTCACCGGAGGCGACGACCCGTATCGCGGACAGCAGATCGTCTGGCTCGGAATCCTTGAGCAGGAAGCCGGAGGCTCCGGCGCGCAACGCATCGTAGACATAGGCGTCGAGGTCGAACGTGGTGAGCACCAGGACTCTGGTGCAACTGCGGTGACGCGTGATCAGCCGGGTGGCCGACAGCCCGTCCATACCGGGCATCCGGATGTCCATCAGCACCAGATCGGGCGCGAGTTCGGCCGCCATCGACACTGCCGCGTCCCCGTCCGCGGCCTCGCCGACCACGGTCATGTCGCCCTCGGCACCCAGGATTGCCACGAAGCCCGCGCGAACGATCGCCTGATCATCCACGACCAGCACACGAATGCTGATGGTGCCTCTCCTTGCCTCGCCCACACAGGTCCCATCGCCTGCACCACATCCTCCCACGGGGGTTGTGAGCAGGGCGTACCAGGTCGGCGTGCCCACCTACGGGCAGCCAGAACGTGGTCACCCCGAGCAGTGGCGCATCGCGCCGGCCCCTCCTATGTGCGAGGGGCGCCCTGTACGGCGGTCTCCCGAGGCGCCGTGGGCGCCTTACCGGCGTCGAGGCTCCCGAGCAGCCGACGCATGGTGGCCAGCGTCGCCCTCGATGCGGCGGCGACGTCGTCCAGGCTGCCCGCTTCCGCCGAGGAGATCACCCGGGTGGTCTGCTGGAGCACCGTCTCCTGCAAACCGTCGGCGACTCGCTGCCGCTCGCTGTGGATCAGCTCCCTCGCGCCCGACAACAGGGCCGTGAGCGCCGCGTCCTCGCGGCTCAGCTCCCGCCTACGGCGCCTGTGCATCAGCCACCCCGTCCCCCACGCGGCCGTGAACCCCAGGCCTAGAGGCACCAATAGCATGACGAAGAGGAAGAACCCGTAAAGCAACAGCACGAGAAAAGAACCGGCCGGCTCCCCGAGCAGCGTTCCGTCGACGGTGAAGGCGGCCGTCATCGAGATCCCGAACGAGAGGATCACCGCGGGAACCGACAGATAAGACAGCCGGAAACCGGACGGATACGTCATCGGTGGTGTCGAGGGCCCAGCATACCGGGCGGCGGGCGCGGGTCTCAGGGCGCGGCCGTAGGCCGCGACGGCGTAGACGGCGGCCAGTTCGACGACTCCGCCGCCCAGGAGAGAGGCCGCGGTGGACGACGGCAGCACATCGCTGCGGAGCAGCACCGGCCACACGAGGGCAGTGGCCCCGATGGCCGCGAGGACCAGCCAAGGGGCACGCCGTCGCCACAACAGCGGCAGCGCGTGAACGGTCAGGACCAGCGTGAGCAGCAGGCATACCTGGACTCCGTGACCGGCATTCCTCGCGTTCGTCAGGGCGAGGCTCCACGACGCCACGGCGGCCGAGCCGAAGACCGCCCCGTCCGCGATCCGCTGTTCGCGGGTGAAGTCGCGTCGCCGTCCCATGACCGGCCGCTGTGCGGGCGGGGCATCGGGGAGCAGGGCATGCACGCGCCAGCCCCCGTCGGGACGGGGCCCTGCGGACAGCTGCCCCCCGATGGCAGCGGCGCGCCGACGCATCCCCGCCACCCCGCGGCCGGAGCCGATGCCCAACTTGTCGCCGCCGGTGCCGCCGGGCGGCTTGCCGTTGTCGACGGTCAGTCGCAGGGCGTCCCCGGCTCGCTCCGCCCGGACGCTGACCGAGGCACCCGGTGCGTAGCGCAGGGCGTTGGTCAGCGCCTCCCGGATGATGCCGTGGGCCGCCTCCGCCGCGAGGCCGGCGAGGTCAGCGGGCAGGGAAACGGAGATGGGACGGCCCAGTCTGCCGAAGCCGGCGATCAGGGCCTCGATCGGAGCGGTCATCGACGGGGGAGCCGGTGCGTCGCCCACTTGCATGACCGCCACGAGACGCCGCAGCGCGCACTGGGTCTCGCGGGCGGTGCGGCTCGCGAACGCGAGGGCTTCAGCGCCCAGTTCGGGTCTGCTGGCGCCGAGCCTGCGGGCAGCCTCGACGGACACCACGACCGAGGTGAGGTGATGCGCGCTGATGTCGTGCAACTCGTGCGCCAGCCGCTCCCGTTCGATGACGGCGGCCTGCTCCCGCTCCCTCTCGGCACGGACCAGCTGCTCTTTCGCCGCCTGCCGTTCCCGCAGCCGGTGCCGGTGGCCTGCGCCGAGAGCGGACGCCAGCAGGTAGAGGCCGACGGCGATGAGCCAGTCGGAGAAGAGAGCACCGCCGAAGCCGTGCCGTACGGTCATCGGCAGGGGCTGGACGACGGCAGCAGCGACGGTCGCGCCCAGGGCGACGGTCCAGTCGCTCAGAGCGGTGACGGAGAAGAGCGCCATCAAAACCGCCAGCCCCGGCACCAGGACCAGCATGTCGGGGGGTGCCAGAACCTGCCCCAGTACGGACACCAGGAGAATCGTGCCGAGGGCGGCGAGCGGCGTCCGGTTGCGTCGTTCGAGCGCCACGACGGTGAACGCCGTGGCGGAGCAAGCGGTGATCCACGCCGTGGTGCTCGGCGGCTCCTCCAGCGTCGGGACCGTGATGAACAACAACACTGAGTGCACTACCGCGAACAGGGCCGGCAGAAGCCAGCCTCGAGCAATCCCCATTGGCGCTAGTGTAGAGACGGTCGCAGGGCTGTGTGCCGACGGGACCTCGTTCGCTGCGAGCTCCATGTCCTGCGGCCTGTGACGTTCCCCGAGCCGGCCGGCGGGATGGCGCCGCGACCACGTCCTCGTGAGGTCCCGCCGGAGCGGTTGCGGTGCCGGTGAGCACCGTCGACCCGCCCGTGATCCCTACCAGCAGCAGCGCGTCGCTCAGACTTCCGCAGGAGCGGCCGGGCATCGAGATGCGGAACGATGTGCCGACGCACCCGCTGCTCGATGCGCTCGATGGCGGAAGGGTCTCCGCTCCGGGTGGGCCACCAGTGCCTCTCAATGTAGTCCTTGAGAGAGACGGCAAGACCGACGTCGGCGGGGCCGGGACCCGCCGACGAGAGCGCCTTGGCCGCCGCCCGGTCCACTCGGCCGTGACGCCGAGACCCCTGCCCAGCTCTTCGTTGCCGACGACCCGTTCCGGGAACCAGCCACGGCGCCGAAACCGGCCAGAGCAGATGAATTGGACAACATATGGTCACCTTGAGCTGTCTGCGGCGGCGTATGGCCCGGCGGGCACCGAAAATTCGGCCCTCCGAGGACCCTGAATGCGGGCGGCGTTTTTGCACGGAGCCGTCAATTCCACTTGCCGAAGAGTTTCCCTTACCCGCATCCGACTCCGCATACGGCCGCGAACCGGAGAGAACTGAATGAAGGGCCGGATTGCGGTACGGATTATATTTCACCACCCTGCGGAGAATTCTGTACGAGGATCGAAAGACGCACATCCACCCCTCGGCGACCACCGCCACAGGTCCGGACCGGGCCGCCCTGCCATGGCGAACCCCCATGTCACCGGCGTGAGTTGAATGATCAACTAATTGCGATCGCGGTCACCGGGTCCGCCGGTAAAGGCTTGAACTAAACCACCGCCCGCCATACGCTTCCCGGGCAGACCGACGTACATGAGCGAGGAATCCAGTTCCGACAGGCGACCCTCGCCATGGGGGTACAGTGCGAGTGGCGCAAGCCACAACAGCGACCGGCCAGTTCGGGCGCTGTCTTACTTTACTGTCGGGTCGAAGGGGGAATGTCGGTTGTGTGTAATAAATCGATCCGATTCCTCCCGAGGTGACGACTTCCTCAAGGAGTTGGAGAACGCATGCACGGGGAGAAGCTTCAGGTCGGCGGAGGCGTCGATAGACGAATAGGGGTCGGTGGTGGCCGCCTGGCATCGGTGGAACGGTCCGCTCTACAGGTGCTGACGCCACGGGAGCTCGAAGTGTTCAGCGTGCTGCCGGACGGTGAGGGGAACCGCGAGCTCGCCCGTCGGCTCGGCATCGCAGAGCGTACGGTCAAGGCCCATCTGACCAGCATCACGAGGAAGCTGGGGCTGCGGTCCCGGGTGGAGGCCGCACTCCTCTCTGCGGAGTGGTCGGACGACCTCCGGCCCGATCCGAAGGGCCTCGACAGGCCGTAGCGACACCTTCATGACTGAGTCCCTTCCGGTGGGGGCGGCGGGCGGGCCGCCCGGACCTCACGACACCGGCACGGGCGATCCGCTCGGCACGGGCGATCCGCTCGACACGGCGGACAGGATCGACGCGGTCGACGTGTGGACACTGTGGATTCCGGACCACGCCGCAGCAGCCGCCGCGCGCGCCGGGATCCTCGACGCCGAAGAGGCGAAGCGTGCCGCCGGGTTCCAGGACCCGGCGGCACGCACGCGCTTCGTCACGTCCCACGTGGCACTGCGCGTGCTGCTCGGCGCCCGTCTCGGCACCGCTCCACAGGACGTCGCCCTCGTGCGCGAGCGGTGCGGGATGCCCGGCTGCGAAAAGCCGCACGGGCGTCCCGCCGTCGCCGGCCACCCCGGGGTGCACTTCTCGCTCTCGCACGCCGGGGACGTCGCGCTCTACGCGCTGGCCGCGTCGCCGGTCGGGGCCGACATCGAGTCCCTGGAACTGGCCGGCGACGGCCTCGAACGGATGGCCCGGCGCCTGCACCCCGACGAGCGGCGCGCCCTCGACACCCTGCCTCCGACGGTGCGTCGGGAAGCGCTGCTCGGTTGCTGGGTGCGCAAGGAAGCCTTCCTCAAGGGGCTCGGCACCGGACTGCCCGGCGGGGTCGGGGCCCATCACGTCGGCCTCGCCGCGGCACTGGCTCCGCCCTGGGCACCGCCCGTGCCCGACGGCTGGGCCCTCCTCGACGTACCCCCGCCCGACGGCTGTCACGCGGCCGTCGCCCTGCGTCTCCAGGGCCCCGCCGGACGGGGACGGCTCCCCACCATGCGTACCTCCCGGCTGCTGCTGGAATGATTCGACGACTGGCCGGCGTGGGAGATGTGGCCGAGGTGCCCGGCCGAGGTGAGCAGCTGACCGGCCCGACGCCGTCGAGCCGCTCGCCCTACCGCTCCGCCGCCGACTTGACCACCTTGTTCAGCCGGTGCATCCGGGTCGCCAGGCTCATCCGGCCCTCCAGGCGGAACGCCGGCGGCCGCCGTCCGTCCACGTCGGCGAAGCCGTACTCGACCGCCAGGTCGCCGGTGCTGAGCACCTCGCCCGTGCGCTCCATCACCTCGGGGTCCGCGAGCAGGGCCGCGATCGCCCGCCCCACGTACTCCGGGGAGTGCACCACCGACGCGGGACCGTCGCCCATCGCCTCCCAGGCGGCCTCCACCCGCTCCGTACGGACGAAGCCCGGGTGCAGGGAGAGCGCCGCGACGCCCTTCTTTCGCAGGTCGGCGGCAAAGCCCCGGCACATACGGTCGGAGGCCGACTTGAAGACGTCGTAGCCGACCTGGCCGAGGTAGATGTCGCCGTCGGAGAAGCTGATGCCGACGACCAGGCCGCTCTGCTGCGGCAGCATCAGCGGGACGAGCCTGCGGGTGACGTCGTACTGCGCGCGCAGCGACGTCTCGAACAGGTCGTAACGCCACATCGGCTGGTCCCAGAAGGGCGCGTCGAAGCGGACCTCGGAGGAGCGTTCATAGCCTCCCCAGGCGTTGTTGACCAGCAGATCCAACTTGCCGTGGTCGTCCTGGACGCGGGCGGCGAGCGCCGCGTTGTCCGCGGTCGCTCCGTGGTCGCAGCGCACGGCGACGCCCTTGCCGCCGCGCTCGGTGACCTCCTCGGCGGTGTCGTCCACCGTGCCGGGCAGTCCTTCGGTGCGCGCGCCGTCCCGAGTGCTGCGGCCCGTGACATACACGGTGGCGCCCGCGGCACCGAGCGCGAGCGCAATGCCGCGGCCCACGCCACGGCTGGCGCCGGTGACCACGGCCACCTTGCCGCCCAGGTCCGGCGAGTTCCAGTCGTCGTTCACAGCACTGTCCTTCCGTTCGTCCGGCCGCTTGGACCGGCCGTTCACTCTGGCCGCGTGATCCGGCTGTTCGGTCTAGCCGAGGTGCTCCGCGGCGTACTCCAGGCTCGCCAAGTACGCCGTCGTGTCGTCGACTTGTGGAATGCCATAGCGCTCGCGCAGCTCGGGCATGGAGGTGGGCAGCACGCCGCCGCTGCACCGGGTGACCTCGCTGACGTCGCGCAGGACGGACAGGAAGGCGCGGGTCCGCGGGGCGGTGTTCTCGATGGCGTCCGGGGCGAGCTCGTCGGCGTTCACCACCTGCGGCGGTGTCAGCGAACGTCCGCGCCCGGCTGCGTGCTTGACCAGCACCCGCAGGCAGGACTCGATGTCCATGGCCTCCGGGCCGTACGTCACCCAGAACTCCCCCGCGTCGTCACCCAGTTCGATGGCGCGCAGGACCGCCTTGGACAGCAGGTCCTGCGGGACGAAATCCATCCGGATGCCCGGGTGCGCGGGGATGAAGGGCGCTCTGCCGCGGCCCAGCCAGTCCGACATCAGCTGCACGATCTGGCCCTGCGAGGTCCAGCCCGTGCTGGAGTCGCCGATGAGGTTGGTGGGACGGAAGACGGTGTGCCGCACCCCGCTGTCGCGCAGGACGTGCTCCGCCTCGCGCTTGGAGCTGATGTAGTTGCGGCAGACGTTGTCCGCGCCGAGCGGCACGGGCGCGGTGTCCGCGAGCGCGGCGACGAACGCCGTGCTCATGAAGTGGACGGTGGCGTCCGCCCGTTCGGCGAACTCCGCGACCCGCCGGGTGCCCTCGATATTGATCGGACGGTAGTCCTCGGCGGGCAGGCCCCACTCGGTCAGGCCCGCGGAGTGGATGACGACGTCGACCTCGGCGGCGAGGGCGGCGTAGTTGTCCTCGTCGAGACCGAAGCGCTCCGCGGTCATGTCCAGGCGGACCGACCGCGCGTCCCCGGCCTCGGGCACCGGCGTGCTGTGGGTGGCCACGACGAACCGCGGGCCGCCCGGCTCCCGCAGGAGGGAGCGTCCGACGACCCCGGACGCGCCGGTCAGGAGGACGGTGGGGCGAGCGCCCGCGCCGCTGCCGCCGCTCACGGTACGGCTCATGCGCGGGAGTCCTTCCAGTCCATCAGCCGTGCCATGGCACGGGTGCCGGCGAACAGGACCGGGTCGGGCGGGAAGGAGGCGGGCGGCTTGCGCCGCTCGTCGTCCACGAAGAGCAGCCGCGAATAGTCCGTTTCCTTGCCGAGCGTGAGGTCGCGCAGGACCTTGCCGCCGGTGTGGGTGGCCGCGATGCCGTTGCCGCAATAGCCGTATCCGTACAGGATGTTGCCGCCACCGAGCCTGCCGAAGTGCGGGGCGAAGTCACGGACGACATCGGCGGTCCCGCCGTATGCGTAGCTGAACTCCACGTCGCCCCACATCGGGAAGAACCGCAGGAACCCCCGGTGGATCTCCTGGTAGACCTCGGGCCGGTTCATGTTCCGCTGCCGCTTGTCCCTGCCGTAGTAGTACGGGGCCGGGCCGCCGGCGAACATGATGCGGTTGTCGTGCGTGAAACGGGCGCAGGTCAGCAGGGACTTGGCCTCGACCAGGCCCTCGCGCCCCTCCCAGTTCACGCGTCCCAACTGCGCGTCGGTGAGCGGCTCGCTCACCATCGCGTACGTCCAGATCGGGATGACCTTCCTGCGGAACGGCGGGAAGGCGTCCATGTGAACGTTGGTGGCCAGGACGACCTTGTCCGCCTTGACCTGCCCGCCGGCGGTCACGACGGTCGGCCGCACTCCCGGTTCCACGTGCAGGCAGGGTGAGTTGTCGTAGATCGTCACGCCCTTCTCGCGCACCACGCGGGCGAGGCCGCGGGAGAGTTTGAAGGGGTTCACGAGCGCGCCGCCGGTGCGCATGCTGCCGAGCACCGCGGGCGAGCCGATGACGGCCTGGGACTCCTCGCGCGAGAGGATCTCCGCCTGCGAGGCGCCCATCCGCTCGGCGAGACCGCGGTCGTGCTCCAGCCGCTTGAGCTGGGCGGCGTCGGTGGCCACCATCAGGTAGTCGTTGGCCTCGTACTCCGCGTCGACGCGGTTCCTACGGGCGAACCTGCCGATTTCCAGGATCGACCGGCCGACCGCCTGCGACGCCTCAAGCGCGCGCTGGAGCCCGAATTCCTTCACCAAAGCTTGGATGTCTTTGCCGATGGTTGGCGTGACGAATCCGTCGGCGCGGCCCGAGGCGCCGTAGCCGGAGTGGTTCGCTTCGACGATGCGGATGTCGAGCGCGGGCTCGGCCTCTTTGAGAAAGTAGGCGGTCCAGAGTCCCGTGAAACCGCCGCCGACGATGCAGACGTCGCAGTCAACGGATTCCCTCAGAGGGGCCTCGACAGTGACCTTTTCGGTGTCGTGCCAATAGACGACATGCTTGTACGCGTTCAAATCAGTGCTCCTCGAGAGGACCCGCCGGTGGAACTGTCGGTCACACGGCTTCGAGGGTGATTCTCGACAGGCCCAGATGACGGTTCCTGAAGTGGCCGACCGTGGAGCTCAGATACCGCTCGTAGTTGGCGACGTTTTCCTCACCGGCCACCTTCACGGCCTGATCACGGTTGGCCCGCAACCGGTCGAGCCATTCCTGGCAGGTGCGGCTGTAGTGATCCGGGTCATTGCGCAGATGGACGACGTCAAAGCGCTTCTCGCTCGATTCGAGAACCTCGGAGAGCGCCGGAATCTCGGACTCCGGGAAAATGATGTCGATGATGAAAAGCAGGTCCCGCACGGTCTGCTTGTCCATCTGGACATTGTTTCCCTTGATGTTCGTCTGCAGCGCGATCCTGCCGCCCTTGGGCAGCCAGTCGCGGCAGCGCTCGAAGAACTCGCGGTACGCGGCGACCCGCTCGGCACGGGACAGGCCGGTGCGCGCGAAGTGCTCGAAGGCGCCGATGGAGATGATCGCGTCGTACTGCTCGGCGGGCTCGTGGTCGAGCCAGTTCTCCACCCGCACCTCGGTCCGCTCCAGCGCCAGCTCACGCAGGCGTTCCGCCTGGCTGTCGCTGAGCGTGAGGCCGACGGCCTGCTGCACGCCGTGCGTGCGGACCAGCCGTTCGAGCAGGCTTCCCCAGCCGCAGCCGACGTCGAGGACGCGGCGCGCGCCGGCCGCCCGCGCACCCTCGATCAGGTAGTCGAGCTTGCGCTTCTGGGCGCTTTCGAGCGTGTCACCCTCGCCCCACAGCGCACACGTGTACGTGAGGTCCGTGTCCAGCCACAGCGCGAAGAAGTCGTTGGAGACGTCGTAATGATGCTTGATGGACTTCGCGGTGGCGCCCTGGTAATCGATGGCCGTCACGCGGCGGCACTGCCCTGCTTGGTCTCCTCGGCGAGCTTCACCAGGTCCGCGACCGTCTTCACGCTCGCGGCCTTGCTCTCGTCGAATTCCATGTCGAGGTCGTCCTCGATGGTGTAGACGATGTCGGCGATCTGGAGGCTCGACAGGCCCACGGAGTCAAAAGCGGTGTCCTCGTTCAGGGTGTACGAATTCGCCTTGCTGCCGAGCTTCTTGGCAATGCGGACACATACTTCTTCAGCAGTGATCACGGGGCAGCCTTTCCGATGCACGGTAAGTGGGATGACCGAGGTTCTGTGAGCCCCGCGATCCGGCTGCTGCGCCAGAGGATCGAGGGTGGGATTCCGGAGAAATGACCTCTGGAGTGCGGGCTGAAGCCGCACGGCGTACCTCGTCCGTGCACTCGTCCTTCACCTTGCGGCGGACGGCTCCGGCACGGGAGTTGCCACGGTACCCAGACGGCCGTCGGGCGACTATTGCCCTTAAGGGCAATGATCATTCTTGGTCGAGATTGTTGCTGGCTAAAAAGAGTCTGAGATGTTTTGCTTACCCCGGCGCACCCGTCCGGGCGGCCGCCACGCCGCCCAACTGGGAGTGTTGCGTCTGCGTCCGGTGCGAGCATCCCTTCGCGACTTCCCGAACCCGTACAGCCCCGAGGAGATGTGAAATGGCTGAGGTAGACCTTTCGGCCGGCACCGTGGAGTATCAGGACACCGGCGGTGAGGGGCCGGTCGTGGTCCTGCTGCACGGTGTCGCGATGGACGGCTCCCTGTGGCGTAACGTGGTGGCACCTCTGCGTTCCGAATTCCGGTGCGTGGTACCGACGTTGCCGCTGGGTGGTCACCGTCGGCCGATGAAGCCGGACGCGGACCTGTCGATCGTGGGCGTGGCCCGGCTGGTCGCGGAGTTCCTCGACCGGCTCGACCTGCGCGACGTCACGCTGGTAATGAGCGACTGGGGCGGTGCGCAGGCCCTGGTCTCCGAGGGCAGGGACGAGCGCATCGGGCGCCTCGTCATCACCTCGTGCGAGGCGTTCGACAACTTCCCGCCGGGCATGCCCGGAAGCAACCTCTTCACCTCGGCGAAGCTGCCGGGCGGCATCAACTTCGCCTTCAAACTGCTGAAGTGGAAGCCGATGCGCCGGCTGCCCATGACCTGGGGCTGGATGAGCAAGCGGCCGGTCCCGCACGAGGTGATGAACGCCTGGTTCGAACCGCTGTGGACATCGAAGGAGATCCGCCGCGACCTGCGCAAGTACGTGCTCGGGGTGCCGCCGAAGAGTGAACTGCTCGGCTGGGCCGAGAAGTTGTGCGACTTCGACCGGCCCGCGCTCGTGGTCTGGGCCGCCGAGGACAAGGTGATGCCGCCCGAGCACGGGCGCAGGCTCGCCGAGCTGCTGCCCAGGGGCCGGCTCGTCGAGATCGAAGACAGCTACACCCTCATTCCCGAGGACCAGCCGGAACAGCTCAGCGCGCACATCCGGTCCTTCCTGCTGACGGGCAAGACCACCTCCTCGTAGGAGGCTCCCTGGAGGAGTGCCTCCCAGCAGGAGGACGGCCTCCCACCAGGGCGGACGACGGAACTCTGTGGCCGCATCCCGTACCCGGGAGCGGCGGCGAGGCGCGGGGGCGCAGGGAGACGACGTGGAGGACTACATGGCTGACCCGATGGACGAGCGGACCCGGCGATCAGGGTCGGCCGAGGACGTGCGGGCCGGAGAGTCCGGGCCGGCCGAGGGCTTGGCGGGGCGCCTGGCCGGGCTGCCGGCCGACCGCCGCCCGGCGGCCCTGCTCGACCTGGTCCGCGAGGAGACCGCGGGCCTGGCGGGCACGGACCCGCTCGACATCGACCCGGAGATGGCCTACCGCGACTACGGCTACAACTCCCTCGCGGCCGTGGAGCTGACCAGTCGGCTGAGCCGGGCCACCGGCCTCGAACTGCCGCTCACCCTGCTCTTCGACCACCCGACGGCGGCCGCCGTGGCGGAGCACCTGCTCGGCCTGCTCGGCTTCGCGCACCCCGAGGACGACGCCCCGGAAGCGCAGGGCGCGGGCCCGGACCCCGACGACGACCCCATCGCCGTCGTGGGCATGGCCTGCCGTTACCCGGGCGGCGTGACGTCCCCCGCCGGCCTGTGGGACGTGGTGGCCGCCGGGCGCGACGTCGTCTCGGACTTCCCCGCGGACCGGGGCTGGGACCTCGACGGCCTCTTCTGTGCCGACCCCGAGCAGCCCGGCACGACGTACGCTCGCACCGGCGGATTCCTCGACCCGGTCGCCGACTTCGACGCGGAGTTCTTCGGCATCGCGCGCCGCGAGGCCCTGGCGATGGACCCGCAGCAGCGGCTGCTCCTGCAGACCGTCTGGGAGTCCCTGGAGAACGCGGGCATCGAACCCGGGCGCCTGAAGAAGTCGCGGACCGGCGTGTACATGGGCAGCAGCGGCCAGGACTACGAGAACGTGGCGCGGTCCGGCCCCGGCGAGCTGGAGGGCTACTGGGGCATCGGCTCGGCGGGCAGCGTCCTGTCGGGCCGGGTCGCCTACGCCTTCGGCTTCGAGGGTCCTGCCCTCACCGTCGACACGGCCTGTTCGTCGTCACTGGTGAGCGTGCACCTGGCGGTGCACGCGCTGCGCCGGGGCGAGTGCACGCTCGCCGTGGCGGGCGGCGCCACCGTGATGGCCACGCCGAAGGTCTTCACCGAGTTCAGCAGGCAGCGCGCGCTCTCGCCGGACGGCCGGTGCCGTTCGTACGCGGAGGCCGCCGACGGCACCGGCTGGGGCGAGGGAGT
>NZ_JBIUBL010000021.1:0-182169 GCF_044548015.1 Streptomyces sp. NPDC052236
CACGGGCCTACTACGAACGTAAACGCGCCGAAGGCAAGGGCCACAAGCAGGCCGTGCTGTCACTCGCCCGTCGCAGAGCCAATGTTCTGTGGGCCGTGATGCGCGACGGAGCGTGCTACGAGCCAGCACCACCAGCCACCACAGCGGCTTGACATCCTCATTGGGAAGTTCTTTAAGGTTCTGGTCGTCCGATGGCCTTGAGGGTTTCTGGACGCTTGACGGTCTTGCCCACGTCGTAACGGGGTGCCGGGCGTCGGTTCTTGGCACCGGGTGGCCGTCCGGGACCGGCGCCGCGGGGTTGGGGAACATGGGCCGGGCAGAGCAGGTGAGCGCGGATGTTCCTGAACCCCCGGCGGACCCGGGCCGGGGTGTGCCGTGCAGGTTCGGCCGGTTTCTCCCAGGGCCGGCGGAGGTCGACGGCCAGCGGGCGGGCGAGCCTGAGCTGGGTGTGCGCGACGACCAGGAGCCAGGTCCACCGGTCCGCCGCCTCGGGAGTACGGAGTTTCGGGGTGGTCCAGCCGAGCGTCTGCTTTCCGAACCTGAATGTGTGCTCCAGGTCGAATCTCCGGAGGATCCCCTGCCACCAGCGGTCCACATCCGCGGTGACGGCTCCGGTCTTCGAGGACCACAGCCACACCGGTGGCGCCTTCCGCTCCTTGGAGAGGTGCTCGACCTTCAACCGGACCAGGGTGCCCTCGACGACGGGGAGTTCTCCGTCGTGCTCCAGCCAGGCCGAACGGTGGGTCAACCTCGGGTGGACCCGGTCCCACGCCTGGGCTTCGGCCTTGCCGTAGTTGGTGGTGTCGGTGGCCGTGGTCACGGAGGGTTCGGGCCACGTCTCGGGCTTGGCGAAGCGGAACTCCGGCCCGTGTTTGGGTGGGCGCCCGCCCTTGGGGTCGTAGACGCGGGGCGGCTTCGGCAGGCGCATCACCCAGTTGCCGCGGATCCGGCCGACCAACTCGACGGGAAGATCCCGCAGCACCCAGGCCAGGCGGGTGACGTCGGGCTGACCGGCTACCGGACCCCCGCCGGCCTGCGCTGGATTGGTTCGAGTCGGCTGGCGACCTGGTTGAAGAACCGCAGAGTGCGGGGCGCCGAGGCCATAGCCGATGCGGCGATTACTGCGGCGCAGGCCCAGCACACGGCCGTGACCGGGGAGAACACAGCGGCGGCCGTGGTCAACACGCCGGCCCGGGCGGTGTTGGCCCTGAACGAAGAGATCGCCGGCATCGACGCGCAGATCGCAGCCCGGTTCCGTGAGCATCGCGATGCGGAGGTGATCCTCAGCATGCCGGGCATGGGTCCCTTGCTGGGGGCGGAGTTCATCGCTTGCACCGGCGGGGACATGGGCACCTTCGGCAGCGCCGGCCGTCTCGCCGGCGTTGCCGGCCTCGCACCGGTCCCGCGGGACTCCGGGCGCGTCAGCGGCAATATGCGCAGGCCGCACCGCTATCACCGCCGGCTCCTGCGCGTCTGCTACCTCTCCGCCCAGATCGCCGTCCGCTTCTGCCCCACCTCGAAAACCTTCTCGCTGCGGTACTGGAGCTGGCGTAACCCTGATAGCGGCCAGTTGATGGGGAGTCAACTGAACCGCGATTGTCACTGGTTGTCATGGCACAATCGGCCCGGCTGATCCGCGCAGGCATGGCGATGGCGATCCGCGCGACAGAGCCGGCGAGCTATGGGGTGGTGATGCTGTCGACGGGGGCCAGGAACCGCCCGACGCATTCGGCGAAGGCGTCGGGCTGGTCGTGGTGAACGACGTGTCCGGCGGGCAGCTCGATGAGACGGACCGATCGCTTCGCTGCCATGTCGCGGGCGTGGGGGGCCGACAGTTCGTCGCTGCGCGTGCCCCGGATCAGCAGGGTCGGGCATCGCACGCTCAGCCAATCGTGCCAATGGTCACCGGACAGTGCTTGCTGGGACCGGACCGTGTCGGCCGCGTCGAAGGAGAAGCCCCAGCCTTCCGCTCGCTCCCTGAAGGTCATCTCCAAGTACGGCGCGGCGGGGCCCAGGGCCCCGACGAGCCCGTCTCGGGTCGCGACGCGGTCGGGCAGGTTCTTCGCGAAGGTCAGGTCGATGTCGCAGACCGCTCCGATGTCCTCGACGATGAGCGCGGTGACGCGGTCGGGATGCCGGGCGGCGAACTGGTAGGCGTTCACGCCGCCAAGGGAATGACCGAGCAGTGCGACCTCCGCCAGCCCGAGGTGGTCGAGGAAGGCCGTGACGTCGCCGACGTAGCTGCTGCGCTCGTAGTCGGCGGCCTGATCGGACTCGCCATGCCCTCGCTGGTCGAGCGCGATCACACGCCATTGGGAGTCCAGCCGCTCGGCCAGCGGAGCAAAATCCGCGCCCTCGCTGAAATGCCCGTGTAGAGCAATCAGAACCGGGCCGGGCCCGCCGAAATCGAGATAGGAGAGTCTGCGCCCGTTCACCTCGAAGCTGCCCCGCACACGGTCGTCCATGGCCGGCGAGTCTACGTGACCACTCACTCCCCGTAGCTCCGAGTCGGCCCCTACTCGTCACCCGCAGTCACCGAGCTAAGTGGCCGTACACGGGGAAATCACGTCGGCGGCTGTCATACAGGCTCTGCGATCGCCCCATGGACGTCGGTTCACCCCCGCCTTCGCGGGGAGCACAAAGGACGTCCACCAGTAGGTCTTCGAGTATCCCGGGCTATCTCCGCGGCGTGGGGAGCTCTGGCCACAGGGCATGTGCTGCCCTACTCGGCGTGGCTTCTCAGCGCGGTGAGGGTCTCCTCGACGAGCACCCGTGCCTCGGCCACCGTTACCGCCAGCAACTGGGCAGTCTCGCCGGGCGTCCCCAGCAAGCTGCGCACTCGCGGGCCGAAGCCAGTTGGCGCGCACGGCAGTGTCTCGGCGACAGCCAGCGCGCCCTTCTCATTGAGGCACCAACGCTGGTCCCTGGCGAACATCGCCTGTACCAGCACGCCGACGGCCCGGGACAGGCAGAGCGAGACGTAGAGCGTGTCCGCCCCGGTCGCACCCTTTGCTGCTGCGTCAACCAGGAACTCCGCCTCCCAAGCTCCCGCGGTCAACGCCTCTCGCAGCGGCTCAGGGTAGGTTTCGGTCCGCCGCCGAAGGGCCGTCAGCTCCCCGCGCGGATCGGCCAGTACTTGACCGAGCGCTACCTCGCCTGCGTAACACGGCGACCAGAACCCGAGCGGATGCCCTGCCTGCACACCCACCTCATACCGGCCCTCGCGGCAGTCCGCCCACACCTGCTCAACCCGATCCAGGTCCCGCAGAATCCAGTCCACCGCCACGCCGTCGACCTGTAGCCAAGCACCACCGTTTACCCAGGGTCCCCAGCCACCTGGGCCGGCTACCTCTACATCGGGTCCGGCCAGCGCGCGCAATCCAGCGAGATCCAGCCCGCCACGGTAGTAGACGCCGAGATCCCAGTCTGATTCCGGCCGGTGCTCTCCGCGTGCCCGGCTGCCGCCGAGCAGCACTCCGACTACGCCCGGCACCTCGGCCAGGCGGCCGGCCATGTCTTCGATGATCACCCGCACTGAGCGAGTCTGACAGTCGCCAACGTGATGGGGCCAGCCGTTTCCGCCGGTGGTCAACGAATGCGGAGGCTTCGAGGGCGGTTGTCCAAGCGATAGAGGACCACGCGCCTTTCGCGGGGAGCACGCCCCGCCCCGGCTGCAGCGGGTTCCGTCTCGGTTCACCCCGCCTTCGCGCGGGCCACTCCGGTCCTCCGGGCTCCGGCAGACCAGGCGCCGGTTCACCCCCCGCCTTCGCGGGGACCACGTTGCCCATGGCGGTGTGGGCAGCGGCGTGAGCTTTTCAGGCTTGGATTTCGCCGTGAGTACCACGGCGATATCCACTATCGCGCTAACCTGAAAGTGGAAAAGCCATTTTCACTCGGAGGCAGCGATGGGCGATGCGCCGTGGACGATCGAGCGCATCTGTGAGGCGCTCGGCAACCCCATCCTCGCTCAACGCTTCCTTGCCGAGATCAACCGGGCGACGGCGCCCCAGCTCTTGGGCGTGTTTGCGAAGTGGCAGGGGATCGCCCAGCGAACCCTGTCGGCTGTCGAACGCGGTCGCGAAGCCGCTGTCGTCGAAGCGGCTGGCGGCAACGTCCCCGGCGAATGGCACGACGTCACCGAGAGTGTTCTTCGGGAAGCTGAGCGAATCCGGTCACGCGGAGCTGCCTGAACTGCCTGAACTGCCTGAACTGCCTGAACTGCCTGAACTGCAAGGCTGGCCTGGTGTACGCCCTACGATGCGACGCCGGAAATCAGGCAGTGTGGGATGGCCTCCCCGACGAGGCCAGAGAACGCCTCGCCCTTGCCCTCGCCGATGTCTGCGCAGACCCCTTCGCCGTGACCGATCCCTACGGCGAAGACGACGGGATCATGCGCACCCTCGTCACCGGCGACCTCCTCGTTGTGATCTACCTGGGGCACCAGACGAAAACCCTGCACATCTTCCAAATCGACTACCTCGGCTGAACAACACAGCGTCCCAGCCCACTTCGGCCGGGGCGCTGACGTGCGTTCGGGGTCAGGCAGCCCTGGTGCGACTGCTCCATGGGGCGTCGTCGTAGGCGGGGTGGTGCCATCGATTGTGCAGGGGACAGTTCCGACCTGATCGACGACTTCTCGGCGGCTTCGGCTTCGAGGTGCGTGGCGAACCACTCGACGCGATGACTGGCGATGTCGTGTCGCCAAGTCTTGCCGATCCCCCATCGGTGGGCGTTGAAGCGCTTCTCAGGGTCGGTGGCGATGCCGATGTAGATCAGCCTGCCGGACTCGTCGTAGAGGCGGTACAGGCCGGTGCGCCATGACATCAACGCCCCGTCCAAGTACTCCTGCACTGGTTCGAACAGGCCGTAGGGCACGTACTCCCGGATCTCGCTGTGTCCAACCCAGGCGACCTCGGCGAGCCGATCTCGTCCGCGCCGGCCGCCGCGATCGCCAGCTCCGCGATCCGGTGAGCGCGTCCTCGCCGACCTTGATCGGGCGCACCAGATCAGCCCGACCAACTCGCCGCGCACCAGCGGCCTGCTGACCGGCCGGGGAACCGCGCCCGTGCCCTGGCCCGCCGTTACGCGCTCTTCATCACGTCGACCGGTGCGTCCCACATTCGCGGTTCCACCCTTCCTCCTCCTGGCGCTGTGCCTCTGCTGGAGGCACTGCCTGAAGATCGGCTGCGCGTGCTCTGGTCCGACTCGCTGCCGCACCGCCATCACGGGGGAGAGGTACTGTGCAGTACCGGCGATCCGGCCGAGGCCTCCGGGCCCCGCCATGCCCCGCGACCGGCTGCTGGAACCCGGACCGTCGCCGAGTCGGTTCAGCTGAGACTGGCGAGGGCGTCAGAGATGGCGCCGGGGCGTCCGGGCCTCAGGAGCTTCTCGAAGACGGTCAGGACCAGTTCGTCGGTCTCGTCCAGGACACAGTGGTCCTCGCGGCTGACGTGGCCGTTGCGGGGGCGAGAGCCGTGTTTGACGAATGACGCGATCCGGGTGCCGTCCCGCATCGCCTCGGCGCGCTTTCCCCTGGTGTGAAGGAACGCGTAGTGCCGGCCGTGGACGAGGGCACGACCGGTTTTCTCCCGACGGCGACCGTTGGCTATGCCGTCGCTGACGAAGGCCTGCTCGTCGTGCGGATGCAGCGTGATCGGGGTGGGTTCACGGGCAGGGGCAGGCAGAGACGGCCCGTTCGTCTCGAAGGCGCGGCTCTTGTCCGCGTTTATCCGCTTGGCGAACCGGCCCGTGAAGTGCTGCACGGGTTCCGTGGCGACGGACGCCCGCACTCGGCCGACGGGGTCGATCACGTCGACGCGGGCGCGCGCCTCGTCGGCCTCGATGCGCCAACCGCCGCGGGTGGGCAGACGCCAGAGGGGGATATTCGTCATGGTCACAGCCTCTCAGACGGCCGAGATCCGCGGACCACGAGGCTGCTTGCGCTCCCCGCGAAGGCGGTGGTGAGTCGACACTGCCTGCTGCACCGCGGCCGTTTCGAGGAAAGGGTCTCCTTCCCAATGGACGCGCCTACGGGGTGCCGGGGGGAGGCCCTTCCACGGTAATTGCCCCGTCATGACGGACCCGGCGTGCTGATCCCCGAGCCAGAGAAGGTCAGCCGCCCAGGGCAGGCGGAGACGGAACGAGCGGCGGTCGGCGCGGGGGCCGCCGCACCGGCGGTGAGCCCCAAGCGTCGGGACGGCCGGTCGCTGCCGCCGGAGTGAACTGATGGCACGCTTCCCGAAGGGCTACGTCAAGCCCACCAGCTCCTGCCCAGGCTGCCTGGCCTGGGGCGACTTCCGCGGCCGACTCTGTCACACCTGCTACATGTTCGGCCGCAGCCACGAGACGGCCGTCTGCATCGGATGCCGGCGAGTCGAGCCGCTGAAGTGGGAGTATTGCCGTCTGTGCTGGTGCCAGGCCCGACTCAACGCCAGGACCGCCACTGGCATGCCGACGGTCAGCGGCGAGGTGATGACCGCGTGGCTCCAGGCCGTGCGCCATCACCAGCTCTTCTTCGTGGGACTGCACTACCGCAGAGGATCAGCTCTCACCGCCCTGCACCACGTCAAGGCACGAGAAGCATCCCGCAAGCCGCCACCCATGTCGCGCTCACGGCCGAGAACCGCTTGGAGGCAACTGCCACTGTTCGAGCAGGTTCCGCGTGACTTCGGCCGGCTCGACCCGGCCGCCGCAGACCTGGCCAGCCTCTGGCTGGCCTGGGCGAAGCACCTCGCCCACCAACTCGCCGAAGCCCGGGGCTGGGGACGCGGTATCCGCTTCGCGGTCAACCGCGGCCTGGCCATCGTTCTCACGGGATACACCGAGGGCGATGTCATCCGCCACAGCGAGATATTCACTCCGCTCCGTGCCCTCGACCTGCGGGTTGGCCACGTCATCACGGTCCTTGAGGAAATGGGAATCTTCCGGGACGACGAGGAACCCTTCTTCGAGCGGTGGCTCACCGAGCGTCTGGACGGCATCGCCCCCGGCATCGCTGCGGAAGCTGAACGCTGGACCCGAGTTCTCCGTGACGGCGGCCCCCGCAGCCTGCCTCGGCAGCAGGCCACAGTACCGGCTCTACCTCAACCGGGCCCGCCCAGCGTTGTTGGCGTGGTCGAACCGCTACGACCACCTGCGGGAGGTGACCCGCGAAGACGTACTAGCCCATGCCAAGACACTGCACGGCCACCACCGCATGGACGAGCTCGTCGCCCTACGCTCACTGTTCGCTTGGGCCAAGCGGTCGGGCCTGATCTTTCGCAACCCGGCCAGCTGCATCAAGGTCGGCCAGATTGAGTACAGCGTGCTCCAACCGCTCGCACCCGACCAGATGGACCGCTCTGTCGCCGCGGCCACCACCCCGGCCCCCCGCCTCGTCCTCGCTCTTGCGGCGGTTCACGCAGCCCGGGTCGCTCAGATCGCCACCGTGATGCTCGACGACGTCGACGTCGGGAACCGCCGCCTGACCATCGCCGGGCGAGTCCGGCCGCTTGACGACCTCACCCTGAAACTACTGCTGGACTGGCTGGAATACCGGCGCCAGCATTGGCCGAACACGGCCAACCTCCACCTGCTGATCAACAACCAGACTGCCACAGGCACCGGTCGCGCCAGCAATCGTTGGGTCCGCGGGCCCCTGCGCGGTCAGGAAGCGACTTTGGAAAGACTCCGCGTCGATCGACAACTCGAAGAGGCCATGGTCCGGGGCCCTGACCCCCTCCATCTCGCCGAGGTGTTCGGACTTCACGAGAAGACGGCCATGCGCTACGCGGACTCCGCACGGGCGCTGCTGGAGCAGGCCGCTGAACAGCAACTTCGGCGAAATCTGCTCGACCGGGACGTGCCGTGAAGGTAATCATGAGTGAGTGACGTCGACCGAAGCAGCATCAATCGCTCTCCACGACCATGCCGCCCTCTGGAGCATGGGAGAAATCCGTGCGAGCGACATCGTCAATGCCGCCTGTGATGCGCTCGTCGCCGGACTCGACACCCCCGGCCTTCGAGCCTCGCTGCCTGCACACGCGCTGAGGCGGACTACGACGTCCACGAGTTGCTCCCCGAAGCACTCAACGAACTCGGCCTCACCTTCTATCCGGTCGCCAGCGATGCTGGCCAAGAAGCCGCCGCCCGAGCGCTCTCACGCCGCATGCTCGCTGGCGAGCTGACACCTCGGGAGTTCACTTTCCGAATTCACCAGCGCTACGGACATGAGCTGGCCCTGACAGAGCGGCTCGCCGAACTCGATGACGAGTACGACGTCCTCGAATACGGCGACAGAACAGTGGACCAGGTTGATGCCGAGGTCACGGCTGAAGCCTGCCGCCTCACAGCCCACTGAGAGCCGAAGCTCAGAATGAAAGTGTGAACCCCAACCTGGTAGTGCACTCGATAGCGTGAACCCCTAAGTGATGGGGGCGCCTTCGGGGGGTGCGCGCGTGTCGCCACGGCGATTAGCGCTGGTCACGGCTCCGCGGGCGGGCGAGGCGTTCGAGTCCTGGGTGGACCGGATGGCACGCGTGAACCGGTGTCCGCCAGCCGAGGTCGCGACCATGATGGGGCTTGGCCTGCGGGGGGCTTCTGCGGATGTGCGGCCTCCCTTGTTCGGGGTGCGGTCCGACGAGGTGGTCCCGCGGACGGTGTTCGCGGCGACGGGTGTGCCCGATGAGTTGGTCGGCGGAGGCCCAACACTAATGATCATCGGAGTCACCAGGGGGAGCCCGCAGCATGACCGGCACCACGGAGGCCCTTGGCGGGTCGGCTGCAGTCGACGATGCAGCACGAAGCGTCACGCGCCCGTTCTACGTATACGCCGTGCTCGCCAACACGCTGTTCCAGCGCGGCGTATTCGTCCTCTTCCTTTATCAGCGAGGCTTCTCCGCCGGGCAAGTGGCCCTACTGCAGACACTGCTCTACCTGGTCAGCGGACTTGCGGAATTGCCGACGGGAGTCATCGCCGACCGAATCGGCAGGCGTGCCAGCATCGTGATCGGCCAGGTGCTGATAGCTGGATGTCTGCTCGGTCAGGTGGCGTTCTCCAACTACTGGGTGTTCCTGGCGCTGTTCATCGGGCAGGGCGTGGGCATGGCATGTGTGTCCGGTTCGGACACCGCCCTGCTGTACGACCTGCTCGTGCGTCGTGGTGCAACGGCCAGCTACGTCAAGATCAAGTCCCGGTTCACCATGCTCGGGACTGTCACCTCGGGAGCCGCCATCGTCTTCGGCGGCCAACTGCAGCAGATTTCCTGGGGAGTCGTCTACGTCGGTTCGGCGGCGTGCCTCGTCCTGGCCGTGGTGGTGCTGATGTCACGGGTGCCCGAGATCCGCGGCGCGGACGCGGTGGACGAGCAGGACGGAGCCGAGGAGGAGCACGGCGACGCCACAGCATGGCGGGCGATGCTTCGGGTCGCCACGCCGGCGCTCGTGACGCTTGTCGTGGTGTCCGGATTGATGCATGCGACTTTGACGCCGTACATCATTTTTACGCAGAAGACCCTGTCCGATCAGGGAGCGGGCACCGCATTGGTCAGCGTGGTCATATCGGCGGGATTTTTCGCCGGCGGGCTCACTCCATTGCTGTCGGACCGCGCGGACCGGCGCATCGGGTACCGGGTCATCGTCCCGGTGTCTCTCCTGACGCTCGCCGTGGCGCTCGGCCTGAGCGGCCTCGGCCTTGTCTGGGTCACCATCGCCGCGTTCCTGGTCCTGGTCGGAATTCCCGAGATCACCGCCGTGATCGTGGACAACGTGTTCAACGAGGCAGTGCCGTCGCGCCACCGGGCGAGCCTGCTGTCGATGATCGCATTCGTGGAGTCGGCGCTCATCGGCATCGGCTATCTCGTCCTCGGCGCGCTCATGGACGGGTTGGGCTCCAGTGTGGGCATGGCCACCTACGCCGCGGTCCCCCTGCTGGCATGTCTCCTGTGGCTCCCGGTGCTCTTCCGAGGGGCATGGGTGACCACCGAGATCGAGAAGCCCGCCGACCAAAAGGCATCCTGAAACAGGCCATCTCGAGCAACAATTCGGCGGTGTCGATGATGTGGGCCCGTGGGGGAAGATGCGATGCAGCAGGATGTTGTGGACTTCGGTGTCGGGGTCGGCGACGCCGTCGGACAGGACGTAGATCTGGTAGTCGCGGTCGGCCGCGTCGATGACGGTAGACAGGACGACGCCGCTGGTACTGAAGCCGGAGACGACCAGAGTGGTGATCTCGCGCTCGCGTAGCCGCTCGTCGAGGTCGGTGGTGGACATGCCGCCGTAGCGAATCTTGCGCACGATGATGTCGCCGTCCTGGGGTGCCAGGCGCTCGTGGATGGCGGTGGCAGGGTCCTCGTGGTGCATGAGGCGGTGCTGGGCCAGCGGGGCAAAGGACTTGTTGGTGGCCGGGATCGCGTCCCAGTCGGCCTCGGTGAAGCCGACGCGGACGTAGGCGATGGTGCCGCCATTGGCGCGGATGTCGGCGATGGCACCTTCCACGCGGGCCAGCAGGGCTTCGCAGTCCCAGCCCTCGGGCAGAAGGGCCAGGGCCGCGGGTTGGTAGTCCATGACGAGAAGGGCGGTGCGCGCGGGGTCGAGCGCGGGGGCAGTGCTCACGCGAGTGTTCTCCTTGCTGGTGGTGCTGGTCGGCGCTCATGCCGACTGGTGGCTTCAGACGGAGGTCGAGCAGGGGCATTGCAGGAAGGGCGGCTGCGGCTGTGATCAGAACGTCCGGCAGTGCAGTTGGCGCGCCACCGAGTTGCTCGTGGGCAGCCAGTGATTGGACGGGACGCGCATCGGTGGACCGGCCGCAGCCTGCTTTCGGGTGGGTGGCGAGTTGCGGTGTGTCACGTTGGGCTCCGGGCCAGATCTCGCTCGTGGTGCGGCGTGTGGTCGTGCCGGGGGAGCAGGAAGGGGGTGATCAGCATGAGAAGACCGGCGACGGCGATTGCGGTGCGGGGGCCGGTGATGCCGGCCAGCAGGCCCCACAGCCCGGTCATGGCCGCGACAGTTGCCTTGCTTGTGACCGACCACGCTGACAGGGTGCGGGCGATCCGGTCCGTCGCTGTCTGGTCGAGCCGGTAGGTGGCGAACACCGGGTTGAACACGCCCATGCAGGTGATCAGTCCGAACTCGACCGCGATGACGAGCACGAGCCCGGCCACGCCGGGCCGGATGAAGGCCAGCCCGAGCGACCAGCACGCGCGCAGTGTCCCGGCGGTGAGCATGACCTTGTGCCGTCCGAACCGTGCGACGAGTCGGAGGGCCAGCCGTGAGCCGATGATGCCGCCGACGCAGGGCAGGCCGAACGCGAGGCCGTACTGCCAGGGGGCGAACCCGAGGTCGCCGAGCATGAGGACGGCGAGCAGCGGCGAGGTCGCCATGATCAGGCCGCTGACCAGAACCGTGTTGAAGAAGAGGGGGCGCAGGGCCGGGTGGGCCAGGATGTACCGCCACCCTTCGAGCAGGTCGCCGAACCGGAGCCGCGCCCCCTGTGTACCGGTGCGCACGGGGCGCGGCTCGCTGCCGCCGATCGCACGAATCCCCGCGGCCGAGAGCAGATAGCTGACCGCATCGGCCACAACGGTCATCACCGGGCCGAACAACCCGATCGCGGCTGTGCCGACCGGCGGTCCGAGCACGGTGGCGGTCCAGGTCGTGGACTCGAATCGCCCGCTCGCGACGAGCAGGTCCTCCGGCCGCACGAGCGCCTTCAGATACGCGCCACTGGCCGCGTTGAAGGCGATGTCGGCCGCACCGACGGCGACGGACACAACCAGGAGTTGGACGAAACTGAGCAGGCCGAGTGCGTACGCGGCGGGAACACTCATCAGTGCCACGAACCGGGTGAGGTCCATCGTGACCATCACCGGCCGCTTGCGGCGATACTCCACCCACGGCCCGAGGGGCACCGCCACCGCGGCCCCCACCGCCAGCCCTGTTGCCGCCAGCACCGACACCTCGGTCGGCCCGGCGTGCAGCACAAGGATCGCGATCAGAGCGAACGCGTCGAACGCGAGCCGCGTGCCGAACATGCTGACCGCGTACGCCGCCCACAGCCACCCGAACTGCCGGCCCAACCGTCTCCTGCCCACCACGCTCAGCGCACCCCTTGATGTCCCACCCGAACAAACCGACGTTGACCGGTAAGAGCAAAGCTGGCAGCACAACAGCAGGTCAAACAACCAATCTGCCGGGGAGCCACAACTGAACGTTGTGCACTAGGGTGCATCGGCATGGACCTCGACACCGCCCGGACCTTCGTCGCCGCAGCCGACGCGGGGCAGTTCCAGGAAGCCGCCGCCGAACTGGCGGTCACCCAGCAGGCTGTCTCCAAGCGCATCGCCACGCTGGAGCGCACCCTCGGCGTGCGGCTGTTCACCCGCACCGCGCGCGGCGCCGAACTCACCATCGACGGGCAGGCGTTCCTGCCCCACGCGCGCGAGCTGCTGCGCGTCGCCGAGCGCGCGGTCGCGTCTGTACGCACCGGCAGCCGTCCGCTGCGCGTCGACGTGCTCGCCTCGCGCAGCGCGGCGTCGGGACTGATGCGCGGCTTCCACCGCGCGCACCCCGAGATCGAGCTCGACGTGGTGTGGCTGTTCGACATCGAGACGGCCGTCGCCGCCATCCGGTCCGGTGAGATCGACGCGTCCTTCCGCGCCGTCGCCGCGCCCGGCCGGCCCCTTCCCGAGGACATCGAGTCCGTCCGGGTGCTCGACGAGCCGCTCCAGCTCCTCACCGGCCCCGCCCACGCGCTGGCATGCGCCCGGTCGGTGACCGTCGCTCAGCTCACCGGGCACCGAATCTGGATGCCCGGCATCGTCCCCGGTACCGAGTGGGCCGCCTACTACGACGACCTCGTCGCCGAGTTCGGCCTCACCATCGAGGCGACCGGCCCCAACTTCGGATCCGACACGCTCCTGGACACCGTCGCCGACACCCCGGCCCTGGCCACCTTCATGGGCGAGCAGACCCGCCTCGTCTGGCCCGCCGGCCACGACTTGCGCCGCATCCCGGTGACCGACCCGACGCCCGTCTACCCGCACTCACTGATCTGGCGCCGCGACAACCCACACCCCGCACTCACCACACTCCGCAACTACCTCGGCCCCACACAGCCCGACCGCCCCGACAGCGAGACTTGGACACCCACATGGACACAGCGGTAAGCAGCACCGCGTCAACCATCGAGGAAGAAGAAGCGCTCCAGCTCGGGCCTCGTAGGTTCTTCGGCGAACGTCCCATACGCCTCGGCCTGCTCATCAGTCAGAAATTCCACCGGCATGCGGCGGACGGTAGCCACCCCGAAAGTGATCGAGGACCTTCCTCCGAACCCCCGCGCGGGACCGATCATCTGTGCTGAACGACCAAGATCAAGTGCTTGGCGTTAATGGCTGTACGGATGGTCCCCATGGCCGCGTACCGTACGGGCCACTGGCCCTACCCGGCCGAGCAGCAGGAAGCCGGACTCGCCACCGCGCAACAGAAGTACCGCTACGAGCGCGCGTCGCGCTGCGCGACGGCATCACCCTGCTGCGCCTCAGGCATGCGGCCCGACCGTGACCTTGCCCACCGTCAACTCGGCCTGGCCTTCCAGCACTTCACCCACCCGCTCCACCTGAAGCTCCAGCTCGCGGCGGTGGGCGGCAGCGTCCAGCGCGTCGCCGATCGGCTCCACCGTGACCGCGATCCGCCGCCCGGACCGCCGCTGGTGCCACACCCCGGCAACGGTCCCGTCCACGAGCACCACCGGATAGTTCCCGGCCTGCCCGCCCGCCAGCGCCCGCGTGTACGCCGGGCCCGGGAAGAGCAGCTCGCGCGGGGACGCGGGCGCTGGCGTACGCGTCGAAGTACGGCAGCAGCCGCACCCCGCGCGGCGGCTGATCCGGCGACGGGAACGCGGTGTCGCCCGCCGCCACCCACGCCGGGCCGCCCACGAACGTCACCTCCTCGATTCGCCCCTCGCCCGCCGACGCGGCGAACAGTTCGGCGGCCCACCCCTTGGGCCCTCCGATCCACCTGGCGAATTGCTGCGGGGTGGCCGGCCCGTACGCGTACAGATAGCGGCGTACGAGCTCGGCGAGCGCGGCCGGTCCGGCCATGGGGGTGACGCCGGGGCTGGTATAGGTGACCTTGCGGCCACGGTTGGGCGCGAAGCGGAGCACCCCTCGGTGCGCGGCCGTGTGCGTCACCTGCCGCCAGCGCGCCCACTTGCCCTGGAAGGCCTCCATCACCAGGTCCCCGGCCCAGGGGCCGGTGCGCTCGACGATCGCCTCGGTCAGCTCGTCGGTCGTGAGCTCGGCGTCGGCGAGAGCGTCGCCGATGGCCGCCAGGACCTGTTCGGTCTCGGCCGCTGTCATCCGTATGCCGGCGGGCTGCTGGCCCGGGCCGGCCGGGATCGCGGACAGCGCCCCGGTCCACATCGGCAGATCGGCCGCCGCCAGCAGATGGACGGTGCCGCGCGGTCCGTACGTCTTCACCAGGCCGGCGTCCGTCCACAGCGCCTCGCGCACATCGGCCCGCGTCGCGCCGCCCGCGAGGCGCAGCGCGACGGACAGCTCAGCGGCGGACAGCACCTGTGCGTGCGCGCCGAGCATGGCGGCGGTGATCTCGGCGGCGGTGATCTGGGAGGCGGTGATCTGGGAGGCGGAGCTCTCGGCGGGGGCGGCGGCAAGACCCTGCCGGGCGAGCCGTCGGGCGCCGGCCTGGGCCCACGTCACGGTGTGCGTCGTCATGAGGAGGACCCTAGGATCCATATAGGTCAGTTCCCGTCCTCGTTGACGGGGCGACGGCCCTTTACCCCCGTATCGTGCAGTACTGCCGTACGGCAGTACTGCCGTACGGCCGAAGTGGTAAGTGCCGTACGTATGCGGTGAGTGGTCCCCGCGTTCGCGGGGAGCACGGGTCAGTGCAGCGAGCGGTGAAGGTCGCCCTGCACCTCTTCCCACGCAGCGGGCCCGAACACGGTCTCCACCGCGGCAGTGACATGCGGGTCGGTCACGCGCCAGACGATCAGAGACCCACTTTCGGGGATGGAGTACTCGAACCGAATCTGCCCTGCATCAGTACGGTCCTCGAACCTGCGAATCCGGGAGAGATCCTCGTCCCTGAAACGGTGGGGGATGGTGGCAGGCAGCAATGTCACGTCAACGCTCATGCCGCGACTGTACGTTGCGTCCTGACATCTATAGGGCTCTTAGCACACGTTTTGCGCTTACCCCAGATCGATTCTGCGGTCGGGTCGGGATGTTGGGCGCGGGCGATTCCGCGTACCACGGTTCACCCCGCCTTCGCGGCGACCACGCCGCCTCCCTGTCGGAGTACTCGTCGAAGTGCCCGGCCAGGTACACGCGAACAGGCTCACTGCGTCGTACACGACGGCTGTACCGGGGTCACCCGGCCATCAGTTGATCGGCGGAGCAGGTCCGTCCACCTACGGCCTTGCCGGTACGGCCGGTGCGGGCAGGGCGAGTACGCGCGCGAGGGCGGCGGTGACGGGGGTGAAGTGGTCGGGCAGGTACTGAGACACCCAGTCAGCGGCTATTGCAAGGAAGTTGGTCAGGTCATGCTCGGCGCCGTCGAGCAGGTGGCGGAGCTCGGTGACGGACAGCTCGATCAGACGACACCCTCAAGCAGCGGATCCGCCAGCTCACCGCCGACAACCGCACCCTCGACGAACGGCTCAAGGCCGCCCGCTCCAACCTCCGCTTCCAGGACCGGCGCATCGCCGACCTCGAAGCGCGTCTCACCGAACCGGGATCAACGACATGAGGGTGTTCTGGGACCTTGGAGAGTGGCCAGTCGAAGTGGGCCGGCCTGATAAGGCCTCATCTCTGAAAGGGGGCGTCCCGTCGCACACGGCGACGAGACGCAGCCCCAGAGGTGAGGTGGAGTGATGGGAAAATCGCACCCTTCCCCAGAATTCAAGGGGAAGATCCGCGAGATTGCTGGTCGGCTCACGATCGCGTTGGGAGCACGTGCTCTCTGGGCGTTGATCGAGAAACTGCTCGGCCAGCACTTCGAGGAATGACGCTGGTTGTTCCCTCGTGATCAGCGTTTTGTGCTGAACCTCGTTTTCCTCACTCCAACTCGTCCGAGGCAGTCCCCCTTTCTGCCTCGGACACGGCCTGTTCACCCACCCGGTGGACGGGCCGTCTTATGAGACCACCCGGAGGAGCTACAGCAATGGCCCCAACCCGCCGTCACGGACATGTAGTCTATGAATCGTCGCAGTTCAGAGCCGGTTCACGAGCTCCTGCGGTCGGTAAAGATCTTGAGCCGCCGGGCCGAGGTCGGGGCCGATGGCCTGCCGGAGTTCACTGTCCGGCAGGCGCTGACCAGGCTCGCCGAGGACATCGGGCTGCGACGCACTACGGCGGAGAACGCGAGGTGGACGGCCTCACGCTGGCCGAAGGAACACCGCGAGGCGGGGGTGTCCTTCACCGTCCACCGGGTTCTGGGCAGCATTCCTGACGAGGAAGAGCGGTTCGCCGCAGCCCGGCGGCGTCGATCTTCACCGCGGCGTCGGTGACGAGCTTTTGAGCGGCGGCGTCCTGGCCGTGGTGGCGCAGCACGATCGCCATCTCGCGGGCGGCCGCGGCAGCGGCCAGGGCAGAGCCGGACAGGTCCCGGCATGCCTACGGCAAGGCCGAGTCGCGGGCGCATGCCCGCACCGAAACCGGGGTGCGGGGGCGCCACCGGGCTGCGATACTGCCCCGATGATCACCATGCCTGCCGCCGTGCTGGACTCGTTGCACGGACTCGCCTTCGGGGACGCCTTCGGCGACCGTTGGTTCGGCATCCTGCGCCGGGACGGCTCGGCGAGCCTGGCGACGCGGACTCTGCCCCCAGAACCGCTGTGGCAATGGAGTGACGACACCGCCCAGGCGCTCGTCCTCGTCCAGGAACTCGCCGAGAGCGGCGGCACCATCGACCAGGACCGCCTCGCCCAGCGCTTCGCGGCCGCATACGCCAGCGACACGCACCGCGGCTATGGAGCCTCGATGCATGACGTGCTCCGCCGGATCGGCGCGGGCGAGCCCTGGCGGGAGGTGGTCGCCGGGCAGTTCGGCGGTCAGGGCTCCTGGGGTAACGGCGCCGCCATGCGCGCCGCCCCGCTCGGCGCCTGGCACGCCGCAGACCTCGACGCGGCTGCCGAGCAGGCCGCCCGCCAAGGCGTGGTCTCGCACCACCACCCGGAGGCGGTGGCCGGGGCGGTGGCAGTCGCCCTCGCCGCCGCCCTGGCAACCCGCGGCCGGGACGAGCCTGCTCCGGCCCGCCCGGACTTCCTCCACGCCGTCGCCGAACGCCTCCCCGACAGCGATGTCCGGTCAGGAGTGCGGGTCGCGGCCCGGATGTCGGAGCGCGCCTCGATCCGGCACGCCGCGGAGGTCCTGGGCTCCGGCTATCGGATGTCCGGGCCCGACACCGTCCCGTACGCCCTTTGGTGCGCGGCGGGTCACCTCGACGACCTGCACGAGGGCCTGTGGTGCACGGTCGCCGGGCGCGGCGACATCGACACCACCTGCGCCATCGCGGGCGGAGTGATCGCCGCCCGCACGGGCGTCGCCACCCTTCCCCCCGCCTGGCACGCCGCCCGCGAACCGCTGCCCCCGCTCGTGTCGGAGTGAAGCGGTCTATGTGCACGGTGACGTAAAGGTTCCCGGGCGCGCCGCCATGTTTCACGGGCCCACCGAGCTCCCTGATTCGGACCTGCTGCCCGTCCCTGATGCCTGCGGGGAGGCGGACCTTGTGGGTGTGCTGCTCGTGGATGACCTGGCCTGACCCCTTGCACGTGGTGCAGGCTCGCGACGCCTTCTCGTCTTCTCTGGTGGCGCAGGCGGGGCAAGCCCTGTGGGCGGTTGTGCGCAGAGGGATGATCACACCGTCGGTGGCTTCCGACACGCACGGCCTGGTCCTGGATGGCGAGCTGGTGGTGTGGGACGGGGAGCGGCTGTCGTTCGAGGCGCTGCAGCGCCGCGCCGTATCCGGCGGTCGTAGCGCGGCGCAGCTGGCGGCGGCTGTGACTTTGCTTTGTTGTTGGCCAGGGGGCCGGTGAACAGAGCAGCTCACGGGATGGCGTTGCTTCGTAGTTGGCCATTTCGTTGACGGGTAGTTTGCCGGCGCGTAGACGGTGTGGTCACTCAGGGTGCTTTCGGGGTTGGGTGCGGATCCTTCTGAGTGACGGCACGCCATAGCCGCGAGATGGCCTCCCGACCTGCACGGTTCAACCGCTCGGGGCTTCCCTGAGCAAGGGGCCCGACCTCGGCGTCAAGCGTGTGGGCGACGGAGCCGAGATCCGGTGCTTCGGTCTCTATGTCAACGTGTATTGACGTCCCTCTCAGCGGAAGTCCGCCGCGTGGTCCACCGCCCACTCCCGGAAGGATCGGGCCGGGGTGCCCGTGATGCGCTCCACCTCATCGTTGACCGGCTCCGGATTGTCGAGCATCTCCGCCTGGGCCGGCACCACGGCTTCCACCAGCTCTGCCGGGTAGCCTGCGGCCTTCATCTGCTCGATGGCCTCGTCCAGTGTGATCTCCTCGAACCGCACCGGCCGCCCGATCACCTCGCTGATCAGCGCCACCTGCCGTTCCTGGGTGATCAGTTCGAGGCCGGTGATCAGGGGGCGGGCGCCGAGCAGGGCGTCGGTCGTCAGTGCCTGAACGGCGACCGCAGCCATGTCCGCCTCGTGGATCAGCGGGCGGGCCAGCCTTGCCAGCGGCGCCCGTACCGCACCGGTAGTGCGGACCTCCTCCGCCCAGCCCAGCGTGTTGCTCGCGAACCCGGTGGGCCGCAGCGCCGTCCACTCCAGGCCCGATGCCTCGATCAGCCGCTCCAGCTCCGTGTGGAACATGGTGATCGCCTCGCCCGGATTCTCCTTCTCGCTCCCGGCCCCGGCGGATGACAGGTACACCACCCGTCGGGCGCGCTTCCCGATCGCGTCGATCACGTCCGACGCGCCCTCGGCGCTCAGGAACGGCCACACCAGGAAGACCGAATCGACGCCCTCCAGAGCCGTGTCCAGCGACGCGGGATCACCGAGATCGCCGCGTACCGCCTGCACACCCTCTGGGAAGTCCGCCTCCCTTCTCACCAGCGCCCGCACGGGCACGCCCGCCGCGTGCAGTTGGGTCACCACCGCGCCGCCGACCTTTCCAGTCGCGCCGGTCACCAGGATCCTGGACTGTGTCATCGGAACCTCCTCGTCTCGCCGTTCGATGACACGACTCTCGTACATCAACCAAGGTTCAGGTCAAGCACCGGCCAGCCGGAGCGGCCGTCACCGGCTGTCACTGAGGTTTTCTCAACGAAATGATTTCGTGAGGTGACTTTGTCCAGTGGATCCCGTGAGCCGCGATGAGTTCTGCGGCGTCCGGCGGTCGTACTGTCGAACCCGTTACCGAGGAGGGCTTCTGATGCGCAGCGTGACCTATTCGATGGGCGTCTCACTTGACGGCTACATCGTCGGGCCGGACGGCGGCTTTGACTGGACGGCGCCCGACGAGGAGGTCTTTCGCTCCTGGATCGACGAGATCCGAGAGGTCGGCGTCCACCTGTTGGGACGACGGCTGTACGAGACGATGCTGTACTGGGAGACCGCCGACCAGGATCCCTCGCTCGACGACTCATTGCTCGAGTTTGCCGCGATCTGGAAGCCGCTTCCAAAGGTGGTGTTCTCCACCACGCTGTCGGCGGTGCGGGGCAATGCCCGCCTGGCCTCCGGCGGCCTGGCGGAGGAGATCGAGCGGTTGCGAGCCGAGCCGGGGGAGGGCGACATCGCGATCGGCGGCGCGACTCTCGCCGCCGAGGCGGCCGCGTTGGGTCTGATCGACGAGTACCGGGCCAGGGTCTACCCGGTGCTGGTCGGCGGTGGCATTCCGTTCTTTCCCCAGCGTGAGCGCCGGGTGGATGTCGAACTCGTCGAGACCCGCACCTTCAGCTCGAGAGTTGTCTACCTCCGCTACCGCGTGGCGCGTTAGCCGGCTCGTCCGCCAGCCCTGGGAAGAACGGGCCGGCCAGTGACTTTTCTCAGCGAAATGATTTGCGCGGAGCGGTGTGAACCACTGCCTGGCGAAGGCGGGTCGGGCGGACCACACCCGACCGCAGACGCACGTAAAGCCCATGGTAGGACAGGTCTCACCACAAGATCATGTCCGCAGCCGCCAGAGGCTTCACGTGGGTCACCCATGTCGCCAAGCTCGACGTCCCGCGCCACGTCGTGGACCACCTCTCACGCCTGCCGGCCGCACACCGGCGGCGGATCGGCACCCCGCGCGGCAGCCGGGCACTCGGCCCGTTCCGCCAGGCCGTCCTGGTCCTGCGCTGGTTTCGCGAACGCGGCTGTGTGCACTGCCTGGCGCGCGACGCCGGCATCGCCCAGGCCACCGGCTACCGCTACCTCCACGAGGGCATCGACATCCTCGCCGACCAAGCCCCGGACCCGCACAAGGTCCTGGACCGGTGCCGACGCGAGGCCATGACCCACGTGATCCTGGACGACACCCTGATCGAGTCCGACCGCCTCGCCGGCGTCCGCGACAACGGCAACGGCAACGGCAACGACCTATGGTTCAGTCAGAAGCACAAAGCATTCGGCGGCAACGTGCAGTTCCTGGCCGCACCCGACGGCACCCCGCTGTGGGTCTGCGACGTCGAGCCCGGCTCCACACACTCCCCGCGCTGTACCGCGCAGCGGCCAACGGCCTGCCCACCCTGGCCGACAAGGGGGTTACATCGGCGCCGGAATCGGCATCCTCGTCCCGGTCCGGCGGCCGAAGGGCCGCTCCGAACAGGCCCTGCATGCCAACACACACACCACGAACAACCTGATCAGAGGCTCCACGCCCTCGGAGAACGCGCTGCCGCCGAGCTCAAGCAGCGCTGGCGCACCCTGCAACACACCACCCTCAGCCCGAGCCGAATCGGCGACATCGCCAGCCCCTCCGACCAGCACGTTCGAAGATGGCGAAGGCTCAATGATCGTCGCTGAGAAGACGTCACTGGCCAACTGGCGATCAAAGAGGCCAACTACGAGGCAACGTCACAGCGGCGATGCCCGCGCACTTCCTCGCCTTCGACGTCCTGCAGATCGAGGGCCAGGAGCTGCTCACCGAGCCGTACCGAGCGGCGCCGCGCGATCCGGGAGAACCTGTTCACCGAGCACACCCTGACGCCGCATGGACCCTGTGCCCGATGACGAGGGACCCGGCCATCGCCCAGGAGTGGCTGAGCTCCTGGACGGAGGTGCAGGGCGTGGAGGGCATCGTCATCAAGGGTCCGGACAGCGGTACGTGAGCGGCGCCCGCGGTTGGTTCAAGGTCCGCCGCCAGACCACCGAAGCCGTCATCGGCGCCATCACCGGCACACTGGCGCGCCCACAGCTGCTTGTCCTGGGCCGCTACGACGCAGAGGGCCAGCTGCGCGCGGTCGGCCGCACCACGCCGCTGAAGCCGACAGCGGCCCGTCAGCTCGCCGACCACCTCACCGAGGCCGGCCCCGACCATCCGTGGACCGGCGTGTTGAATTGTGTGGAGCGGTTGCTCTCCGTCGCAGCATTGCCTCGGACAGGTTCTCAGTCGGTGAAATCACCGGTTTCGGACGGTCCACCTATGCGCCGTGGTCGACGAGGCGTAGGAGCTTTGGGCTGGCATGTCGGAAGCGGCCAGTAGCCTCAGGCAGCATGGGCATTCAGATCGATGTAGTGGCGGGTTACCCGATCAACGATGAGATGGAGAGGGTGCTCGGGTTGGCCGAGGCGGTTGGCGAGCCCGTCACTGTCACGTTCATGTGGGAGGGGCGTGAAGAGGCGGAACGCGCGGTGCTAGTGCCCGCGGCCACGCTGGCACTCTGGGAGCATTGGGCCCCCACCGCCTACCCGACGAGTGGCGCTGGGGACGAGAACCGGGCTGTGGCGGAGGAGCCGGAACTGGCCCACCCCGCGGAATTCGGCGCGTTCACGCTCTTTCGTCGTCGCGTAGGAGGGCGCACGGCGGTTGCTCGCAAAGGCGTGGTGGTCGCCGAGCTACTGGACCCCGACGAGGCGCACTGGCTCCAGGAGAAGGCCCGCAATGTCCGCCAAGGCTTCATGGATCCGAAGCAGAAGGCGGCGTTCGAGGAGTTCCTTGCCCGGCAGGCATCCCTCGATGAGCAGTGACGCGCCGACTCATGCTTCGTGGCTTTGTAATTGATCTTCGGGCTCTGGTCCACTTCGTGCGGTGTGGTGACGCTCGGTCACGCCCACAATGGGAGCGCTTCCGATCAGCGAGACGGGGCTCCGGCCCGGCCGGAGCCCCGGCGAAGGTCAGCTGGTGGGGAAGGTGTCGGGGGTGCTGATCCGGCTCTTGAGCAGCGCCCCGGACTCGGTCAGCACACCACTGCTGCTGTAGTCGCTGCCGTTGCAGGTGCCGGGCTTGAACGCCGCGCTGCTCTCATTGGCGTCGGAGTAGGTCCAGTTCGCGTAGCCGATCTTCCGCTGATCGAGCAGGTCCAGCCAGGCCGTGGTGCTCGCCCGGTCCATCGCTCCACCGCCGGTGGCGCTCACCGTGCCGAACTCAGTCACGAACAGCGGCAGCTGCGAGGCCGCCCGGCTCACCGTGGCGCGGTAGTTGTCCTTGTGGCTCGCCGCGTAGAAGTGGAACGCGTACATGATGTTGGTGGCGTTGACGGGATTGCTGACGACCTCGCTCTCGTTGGAGCCGTCCGAGACTCCCAGCGAGGACCAGCCGCGGGTGCCGACGATGACGACGGCGTCCGGGTCGGCGGCCCGGATCACCGGGATGACCTGCTCGGCGTAGCTCTTGATGGCCGTCCAGCTCACGCCGTTGGGCTCATTGGCGATCTCGTAGATCACGTTCTTCTTGGCGGCGTTGCGTGCGGCGACGGACGCGAAGAACGTCTTCGCGCGGTCGAGGTTGTAGTTCGGGTCGCCCGGCGTCAGGGTGTGGAAGTCGATCATGGCGTACATGCCACGCGCCTCGGCCATGTCGACGAGGTTGTTCACGCGGCTGGTGAAGCCCGCCGGGTCGGTCTCATAACCGCTCTCCTGCACATACATAGCGATGCGCAGCAGGTCCGACTTCCAGTTCGTCGCCAGCGCGTCCAGGGACGCGGCGTTGTAGCACTTGCTGAACCACTGGATGCCGTGCGTGCTCATGCCCCGCAGCTGGATGGGGCGGTTGTACTGGTTGCACAGGTTCACGCCGCAGACATGGAGCTGTCCGTTGATGTCGACGGGGGTGCCGTCGTCCGGCACGGGCGGGGGCTCCTCTTCGACGGAGCCTGTACAGGTGACGCCGTTGAGCGTGAACGCCGTGGGCTTGGGGTTGGCGCCCGTGAAGGAGCCTGTGAATCCCAGGTCGGTGGCCGCGCCGGTGGCCAGCGTGCGGTTCCAGTCGACGCCGGCGGCGGTGACCGTGGAGCCGGACTGCGACCAGGTGGCGTTCCAGCCCTGGACGACCTTCTGTCCGGCGTCCGGCATGGTGAACTTGAGCGTCCATCCGGTGACGGGGGCACCCAGGTTCGTGAGCTTCACTCCGGCCTGGAAGCCGCCCTGCCACTGGCTGGTGATTGTGTAGTCGACCTTGCAGCCGGTGGCGGCCACGGCCTGGGGGCTGACCAGTGCGGTAAGGCCCAGGACCGTCGCGCAGGTCGCCAGTAAGGCCAAGAAACGTTTCATGGCGTTCCTCCTCATGCGAAGCGGATACGGCATGATGGGAGCGCTCCCACCCCATCGGCCCGAGAACGTACACGGCGCGTCGGTGTACGTATAGGCATTCGACCATCGAATGATGCGGCGGTGCGGGTGACCGCTGCTCAGACGGACGCGGCCGGGGCATGCCGAAAGAGGGCCTGGGCGGCGAGCCGGACCGGCGGCCTCAAGCACCGTCGCCTGGCACGCAACGGATGGTCTTGGGCGCCATGTCGTACTGCCGGGCGAGGGCCTTCACGGCGGCGGCCTCGCAGTACGGCTCCACTAGGGCCTGTGTGATGTCGTGATCAATCGGCTATTCGTAAGAGGTCTTCGAGCCAGATCATCGAGGCGCGGAGTTCGAGGCCGGCGAGGTAGCTCTCCGACGCGCGGGCCGACGCGGAGTGACTCCGCAGGTGATGGTGAGCGGACGACGTTCAGGACGTCTGTCCGTGGCCGGGCTGATCGCCATGCGGCCCGGCTCCCGGACCCGGCTGTGCCACCGCCTGCGCACTCACCCCTCAGGCAAGGGAAAGCGCCGCAGCATGAAAGAGCGCGACTTCATCGCGCTGATCGACGGCACCCACCAGCTCGTCAAGGCGCCGATCGTGCTGGTGTGGGACCGCCTGAACACCCACGTCTCCCACGCCATGCGTGAGCTGATCGCCGAGCGTGAATGGCTGACAGTGTTCCTGCTACCCGCCTACTCGCCCGGCCTCAACCCCGCCGAGGGGGTAGGGGCGCACGTCAAACGCAGCCTGGCCAACCTCGCCGTCGTAGCCCTTGACCGCCTGGAAACGCTTGCCCGTAATCGGCTCAAACGCCTCCCGTACCGGCCAGATACCCTCAACGGCTTCATCACAGGAACCGGCCTCGCCCTCGGCATCCCTGCAACTCCCTGACCAGCCGAAGTCGCATAATGCTGTGCAGTCCGCCGGATGACAGGAGACGCTGATGCAGTGAATCAGGTTCAGGAGATCGTGGGGCTGGTCGGCGGTGTGCTGGGCCAAGATGTCATCGGCACCTACCTCCACGGCTCCTCCGTGCTCGGCGGACTCAGGCCGGCCAGCGACCTGGACGTGCTGGTCCTCTCCCGGCGGCGAATGGACGAGCAGGATCGACGGACACTCCTCGGTGGACTGCTCCGGATCTCCGGATCTCCGGATCTCCGGATCTCCGGATCTCCGGCTCCTGAAACAAGGTCCGCCCGGTCGAGCTCACCGTGGTCGTCCAGTCCGAGGTCCGGCCGTGGCGGTACCCGCCGACCGGCGACTTCCTCTACGGCGAGTGGCTGCGTGCGGAGTACGAGGCCGGGGAGGTCCCCCAGCCGGGGCCGATGCCCGATCTGGCCCTGCTGATCACCATGACGCTGACCGGCGACCACCCCCTCACCGGCCCGCGCCCGGCGCAGGTCCTCGACCCGGTCCCGCAGACCGACCTGGTCCGGGCAAGCGTGGCGGGTATCCCCGGCCTGCTCGACGACCTGGACAGCGACACCCGCAACGTCCTGCTGACCTTCGCCCGCATCTGGACCACGCTCGCCACTGGCCAGATCAAGTCGAAGGACGCCGCCACCGACTGGGCCCTCGCCCAGCTCCCGCCCGAGCACCGCCCCGCCCTCGAGCACGCCAGGCAGCTCTATCTCAACTGCCCCTACTCCGAGGAGAGCTGGAGTGACGCATTGCAGGCGCAGGTGCGTCCGCATGTGGACCGCGTGCTCGCTGAGATCGACCGGCTGCGCGCCCGAACCCCGCGGGCGTGAGGGCCGCTGCCTGAAGCCCCGGGTGTCAAACCTGACGCGGTGGTCCACCTGCGTCCTGCCGCGCCCCTCCAGCAGGGAGTGAGCAGCTCGGCGGCGGAGGTTGCACACCGCACGCGCCCCAGGATGGTCCAGTAACCATCGCAAGGCGCACCTCGGCCAGGCCCTCGGACAGGCCGAGGCGGACTGAACGCCGCGCCAGGGGCGTCTCCCTCGGCCCACCATCGTCACCCTGAAGTGCCGAACTCAGTATGGAGAAGCCGGTTCCGGCGAGGCATCCGTTGATGAGGTGGGGTCTTCGTTGGATGTGTCGCGTGCCGCTGCGGACGGCTTGGACAAGGTGGTCGCGGTCGGTGAAGACGACGTTGGCGGTGACGGCACGCCGGAGTATCGACCAGACGCCCTCGACCGGGTTGAGGTCGGGTGCACAGGTGGGCAGTTGAACGATGGTAAGCCAGTCGTGCTCGGCGGCATACTGGCGTAATCCGCTGCTGCGGTGGACGTTCAGATTGTCCCAGATGACCATAATGGGGCCGCCGAGCTGGAGGTGGGCCCGCACGAGAAGGTCGCGGTAGTCCTGCCAGGTGAACCCCCGGTGAGCACCTCGGTGATGGCCCTGGATCCGGGGGCGGTAGATCAGCCGGCTGCGTTCGCCAGGTCGCGCAGATAGGCGCGCTGGGGAGCCCTGGGCGAAACAGGCACAGGTCCTGGGCGATCACGTAGTTGTCACGCTCTGTGATTTCCCGGGTTCTGCCGCGAACGGAGTGGCTGTACGCCTGGCCGACAAGATGAAGGGGTTCCGGGGCTTGCTCAGATCGCTGGAGCAGCCATCGAGGCGCGAGTTGCGGCAGTGATGAGAATTTCGCGGGGCACCCGCGCTGCGGCGGCAAGGGCGCGACCCACCGGGTAGGCGTGGGCGCCTGCTGGGAGATTTCCGCGGCGCCCGCTGAGTACCACGTCGATGGAGCCCGTGCTGCTGTGCGATTCCGTGGTTCTGTCCAATCGCCGCAGTGTTTGGCGGGCGACTGCCTCCGCGCTGTCGTACAGGGTGGTTCCGGTGGGCAGGCTCTGCAGAATCTCTGGCGCCACCAGGGGGTAGTGCGTGCATCCCAGCACCACGGAGTCGCAATTCTGGGGGGTCCGCTTTGCCGCGTCGGCGATCGCTTCCGCTGCTGTGGCCATGTCTCCGTGGTCGATCGCCTCGGCCAGACCAGGGCATGCGACACGCGCGACAGGCCGGCCGTTCGCGAAGTCCGCGATCAGGCGATCCTGGTAGTCACTCGCCGTGGTCCGGACGGTTGCCCACACGGCGATGCCTCGGCCGGCCGCTGCGGCCGACTTCACGGCGGGCACGGTTCCGATCACAGGCACACGGGGTTCAAAACTCTCGCGCAGGGCGTCGATCGCGGTGACGGTGGCGGTGTTGCAGGGGACCACGATGGCCACCGCGCCCCGCTGGACGGCCAATTGGGCGGCACTGAACAGACGGTCCGTGACGAAGGAGGCGGTTCTCGATCCCCAGGGTGCGCCGTCGGGGTCCAGAAACAGAAGCAGATCGAGTTCCGGGGCGAGGTGCCGAAGCCATCCTGTGGTGGAAAGGAGGCCAAGCCCTGAGTCGATCAATGCCACCATCATAGGAGTTAAGTTACCAGCCGACCACTGGCGCAGATGGCGGTCCGTCACGGGCGGCGGCGGGGGCGGCCCTCCCAGCGGTGAGTGGTCCACGCTCGGCGGATCAGGCTACGCACGGTGATGATGGTGTCGGCGAGGTCGAAGAAGGCGTCGATGACGGTGGCCCGGCGCTCGTAGCAGCGGGCGAGGCGATGGAAGGCATTCTGCCAGGCGCGGGTGCGTTCGACGTGCCACCTCTGGCTTGCCTGGATCGGTGCCTTCTCGCCCTTGTGCACGATGCGGCCGTGCAGGCCGCGTTCGTGGAGCAGGTGCGGGTCTTGTCCGAGTCATAGCCGGCGTCCAGATGCACGGTGACGTCTTTGGGCAGCGGTCCCAGGTCCTCCAGGCGGTCCAGGGTCGGGGGGAGCAGCGGGGAGTCGTGACGAATCGCTCCAGCCAGCACACGGCCAAGTGGGATTCCATAACCATCCGTCATACCTGAGCGTTTCAATCCCTGTTTGCCGCGATCTACCGGTGAGCGTCCTGCGACCTCACCACCGCCGGGGCTTTGGTGATGGAACCGTCGACGGCGATCTGATGGAGGACGAGCCCGACGATCCGGTCGTAGGACTCCAACGTGATCTGCTTGAGTTCGGCGAAGACGCCGAGCCGGATCCACTCGTCCCGGCGGTTGCGGATCGTGGTGGCCGAGCAGGTCGTGTCGGTGATCGCCTGGCAGGAGCAGCCGAACCGCAGGAGCTGCAGCATCTTGTCGAAGACGACCCGGTCGCTGATGCGTGGGCGGTGGCAGCCCAGCGGATGCGTCGGCGCGTAGGCCGGTCGCTCAGGCAGGAGGGCGATGAATTGGTTCCAGAGTGGTTCGGTCAGCCATGATGGCAGTACAGGCACAGGTCTCCCCGGTGATCACAGAGCGTCGCAACTCCGTGATCGCCAAGACTTGTGCCTGCTCTGCTACCGAGATGGCGCCACCGCGCCTATCTGCGCGGCCTCTGAGTGCGAGTTCCGCGGGCCGGTGGCAGTGGCGTCATGCTCCTGGACTGCGTTGGCGGAGTCGTCCGGTTCACCGCGGGTGCCGAATGATCCGCGCTACACCACCCCGCCGAACGTTCGTCTCGCCCGTGTTCCATAACCTCTTGCCTGAGGCCTCCCAGGGAAGGCAACACAAGCCCTGCCCAACCTGCGCGGCCACCCGGGTGGCCGCGCAGGGATCGGCGGGCTGCACGACGTGCGAAGGGTCCGGCCAGGCGGTTCATGGGCAACGCACCAAAAGGGTCCGCATTCCCGCTGGCATCCGGGAGGTACAGCAGATCCGGATCAGGGAGCACGGAGGGCCTGGAAAGCACGGGGGTGTACTGGGGGACCTCTACGTTACCGTGCACATCGACCGCTGAGGCCGCGCCATGGCGGTCGGCGCCCGTCCTGCGAGGACCCGGCGCGGCCTGGTGCCCGATACGAACACCCCCAACGAGCAGACCGGCGAGCTGATGGAGCCGCAGCTATCAGGCGTCGACCTGGCCCGGGTGGCGCTGCACGCGGCGCACCCGCACTACGACCGCGCGACGGGACGGGCGCGAGCCCACGGGTTCACCGCCGTGCTTCAGGGCCTGATGGCCGACCAGGCCTGGGAGCTCCCGGCCGCCGGCGGCGCGCTGCGCGACCGGTGGGCAGCCATCGCCCCCGACCTGGCCGGGCACGTCGCCGCCGTCGGCTACGACCCGGGTTCCGGCCGGCTCACCGTGTGCCCGGAGTTGACGGCCTGGGCGACGAAGGCGCGCCTGGAGCAGACCCGCGTCATACCCGCCGACGAGGTGCGCTTCGTCCGGGATCTGACGGTTGACGGAACCGGCCGGCCGGCCGATCGATGAGTTCCGGGTCGTGCGGAGGTCACAGCCTGCAGGACCGCTGGCAGACTGACGCGCTCGTACCCGAAGGAGACGCATGGCAAAGCTCATCTACTCGATGATCACCTCGCTCGACGGCTACGCCGAGGCGGCGGAGGGCGACCTCGGCACCGGGGCCGAGGACCAGGAGGTGCATACCTTCATCAACGACCTCTTCCGCCCCGTCGGCACGTACCTCTACGGCCGACGGATGTACGAGACGATGGTCTACTGGGAGACCGCGCACACCGAGCCCGACCAGCCGCCGCACATCCTGCAGTACGCCCGCGACTGGCAGTCCGCGGAGAAGATCGTGTACTCCACGACGCTTGAGTCGGTGTCCAGCGCGAAGACCAGGATCGAGCGGACCTTCGACCCGGACGCGGTGCGCAAGCTCAAGGCCGAGGCTGATCACGACCTCACCGTCGACGGCCCGAACCTCGCGGCCCAGGCGATCGCGGCCGGCCTGGTGGACGAGTACCACCTGTTCATCACCACGAGCGTGGTCGGCGGCGGCAAGCGGTTCTTCCCCGACGGCGTGCGCCTCGATCTCGAGCTGGTCGAGGAGCGTGCCTTCGACAGCGGACTGATCTACGCGCGCTACCGGACCCGCTGAGCCGCACCGGTTGGTCTCACCTGCCGGCGGCCGAGCCGGGGCAGGTGAGACCGAGCCGCAGGCGAGGAGCGGGGCGCCAGCGCGTTGGACTGCGCCCGCGTACGCGAGGGAAAAATCACCCACCCGGAGCCACTGCGGGCGCCCACCGAGCCGCCATGGTCGGGGCGGCCACGGACCCGACCACGACTCCCGCCCGCACTGCGCGCACCGCGACCACGGCTGGTCAGCGCGGTATGGGGTTCTCCCTCATGGCGCCTCCACCCGACCGAGTAGGGTCCGGCGCATGGCGACCATCAATGAGGTGCTGGCGGCGCTCAGCGATCTGCGTAGTGACTTGGAAACCCGCGCCTGGCAGCCCGATGAGTACGAGCACGACCTGGCGACAGCGATGCGCGCGGAAGGCGGGGCCAGCGCCCACGCCGCACGCGTCGGGCTGCGCGCGGCCGGCCCCGAGGTCTCCCACGGGCGGCTCGCACCGGTCGCAGCGCGGTGCGCCGCGATCCTGGACTCCCCGACCCGCGCCGCGTCGGAGGACGGACGCGAACTGCGGCTCGCCCTGGACGATGTCCTGGACTTGGACTTGGACCTGGTCGTGCGCGTGACCGGCGACCAGCTCCAGACCGTGGGCACCGATTGCAGGGCGGCACGGTGACCAGCCCGCCCGGCAGCCGCTTCACCTCATAAGGCCCCGTGTTGCGCGAAGTGTTGCGGTAGATGTTGCGCTGGCCTTCACAGCGCCCTGGAGTCCGCCCAGGTCACCACGGGCGTACGGCGTGGTCGGGCCGCTGGCATCCCCGTTGCGACCCCTTCGCATGAGGGAGGGCGGGATGGGCGGCGCGGACGCAGCCGGGGATCGGTGCGCGCTCACCGATGTTGCGCGTCCGTCCCCCCAGTTCCGCCGAAGCGCTCGTATGGAGCGGAATGAACACGAAGAAGCCCGGCCCTCCCCGCGCGATTACGCAGAGAGGGCCGGGCCGCAGCGTTACTTACCCGGCGAGGTCGCTCTTGTAGAAGACGGTCGACTGGAACTCGTCAGGACTGACGGCGATCTTGCTGGAGAAGCCGAACGCGAGCCGCGGGCCGCTGGACGACCGCCAGATCGCCATTCCCTGAGGTTCGCGACCGGGCAGCGAGTTACCCGCGGTCGTCGGGTACTTCTCGTTGTACTGCCCCCCGGTCTGGTTCATATCGAGACGAACCAGGTAGGACGGCTTGGCCGGATCCGAGGGCTTCGCGGGCGCACCACCGTAGGAGAGGTATGCGTACTGGCCGTACGAGGTCACGCCCTGGAAGAGGTCGGAGTCGCTGAGACCGAGTTGGGCGTTGGTCGGCAAGGCGCGCTTGGCGAGGGGGCGAGTGTCGTCGTTGATGCCCCGGGCAATGACGTCGGAGAGGTTGAAGAGCGCGAGGCGCCACGGACTCGTCGTCCCCATGTACCGGACGAGCAACCGGTTCGTGTAGGGATCGATCGACGGTCTCGGACAGTCCAGGAAATCGGAGAGACCGATCTTGAATTTCGCGACGCCGGGGCTGGTGTGGTAGTCGATCAGCCCCCCGTCCTGGTACTTGATGCGGCAGATCGTGTGGCTGTTGGGGGCCGTACCGGGGGGTCAGGCTCCGGTAGTCGCCCGCGAGCCAGATGAACGGAGATCCGGACGTATCCGGCTGGATCCCCATCGAAGAGCCATGGTCGAACGCGTGGAGCGCCATGGACCGCCGACTACAACCGCGAGGTGGCCTCGGCCCACAGCACCATATCGAAGCCATCGTCCACGGCGTCCTGCTCGTACCAACCTCGCCCCGCCAGCCAGGTTTCCAGCCACTCAGCGAGACTGCCCGCATCTATGAACCATGCACGCGAGAGATCCTGACCACTGATCGCATTCGGCTCGAAGAGGAGGACGGTGCCTCCCTCGCTCCGGCAGTCGACGCACGCAAACATGGCACAGCCCCAGTCCAAGATCGGCAGGACCCCCTTGGGCCACGACCACCAGGTATCTGAGTCCTCGGGCGGGATCCGTGCCAGGTAGCTCTCGACTATCCCTTTCTCGCCCTCCGCATTCACGCCCACCAAGGGGAGTAGCGAGTCCATCGGCCCGAACCCGCCATTGCCTACCTTCAGATACAGTGCGGCGAGCAGCGGATGCAGGCGAAACCCGAGCCTCTGTTCGGCCTCTTGCATAGCCTCGGCAGAGACCGGAGGCTGGCGCCGCTCACCGCTGGCCGCCTCGGAAGAGACCCGTTCAAGCAACTGCTCAAGGCTGTTCATGGCAGCATCCTCGCCGACAGGTCCGACAGCGCATCAAGCGGGCGGAACAGGCAGTCGTCACGCAACCGCGGTCAGAGCCACATACAGATGTACGCCGACAACTACGGTTTAAAGCCGCTGACGGTCGACAAGAAGTAGGACCGCGTCCTGGGCATCGGTCCTCCGCGGACCGGTGCCGAGGACCGCGTGGCGCGCCCCGCGGCCGCGCAGCCACCGCACGGCCGGAACCCCACTCAACGTGCGCTCAGGAAGCGAAGCCGACGGCGAGACCCGTTACCAGGTCGGGTGGATCGCAGGCATCTGCGTCATCAACTGCAGGGCTTCGACGTAGTCGTGTGGTTGAACTGGTAACCGTTGTGAAGCGCTGGCGTTCACGTCCTTGGCGGCGCATGATGGAGATAGTGCTCTCACCCGCATGGACGCAGGAGAGTGACAGCCTTCTCGGCTCTCACGCCCGTCCCACACAGCTGGCGTGGTTGATGCCGAGTCCATTACTCGTACACTCAAGTGGACGCATCATGGAACGAGGGACACCGTGGCTGTGCTCAAGCTTTCACTTTTTTCGAATAACTTTCCTGATTTCTTCATCATCGATCACACCGGCCTTGTCGACATCGCCAAGATCGAAACCGAAGATGACCGTCGTAACGCCACGTTCCAGTGGACCGGCCCTAGCCTGAATTTCGGCGAAAAAGGAATGCTGGTACGAGCAGTTGCTCCGCCGGGCTTCTGTCTGCGCATCGCGACGTTCGACAACTTCCGCATACACAGCAAGTTCTTCACCGGGATCACGGACCCCCAGGTCAAAGCCCAAGTTATCGAGGAATCGACTTACGTCCTCGAACAGGCAGAAATCGACCCGAACCAGGCCTCGTTCCGTTCCGTGAAGTTCCCAAATCGATTCATCCGGCACAGGAACTTCGAACTCTTTGCCGAGCCGGTGGTAACCCCTGCCGAGCTTCAGTCCGCATGCTTCAGGATTGCCCCGCCACTCCACCCCGCCGATTTTTAAACATGCCGGTGAGGTATCGGGTGCGCGCGGCGAAAGCCGCGACCACTCCACCACCGAAGGTGCTTCCACGGCCGGGGCAAGTGAGACCACTTCCGATCCCGAGGCGATCACCAGTTCACCTGATCACCAGTTCACCTGTCGGGGCGATCGCCATGGAGGGAACGGCCTTCGGCTGCGGCAGCACGTACTGGATTCCCTTACGGGCGATGCGATGGCGAATGCCGTGCTGACGTAACCATTTCCACAGGTGGGGGTAGTCGTAGCCTTTGTCGGCGTGGAGCTTGGCGGGCTTGCGCGGGGCGCCGTCGGCGGCCGCGGCGTGAGCGGATGGGCGGGATGCGCGCACGAGGGGTTCGAGCGCCTGGCTGTCGTGCAGGTTCGCTCCTGAGATTCCGACGGACAGGGGGCAGACCGGTCCGCTCGGTGATCAAGTGGATCTTCGATCCGAACTTGCCACCGAACGATGCTGCGGGTAGCTGCTGCCATGTGCAGCCCGACGTGGCCACGAACACGATCACAGCAAGTACTCGCGGTCGCCGTGCCGACGCCGGCCACCGCCCTGACGCCGCGACGGAGCCTCCGGCACCACCCGCTGGAACACCTCCCACAGCTCATCTGGCACCAGCCGCTCAACAATCCCCACCACGGCCGACAGCCTACCCAGCCATCCAAATGAGATGACCTCTACGGCGCTCCCGTCAGAGGACTGTGAAGCCCTTCAAAAGGCCCCAAGTACGTATAGTGCGGTCGGCCCCGGTGCCGTAGTGGCAGCCCTTGCGCGTCAAGGCATCAGGCTGCCCGGCCTGCGCGCCAAAGGTTCTCAGCGCTGAAGTCGCGGAGGTAGTGCCACCCAGCGGCGTGGGGTGCGGGGATCGACCACGTACTGGCCCTCGTTGATCCTCAGGCCGGCCGCGGCGCAGGAGTAGGCAAGGATGTCGGCGCCATGGGGGAAGGTGTGCTTGCGCTGCCAGAAACGGAAGTTCCAGTAGGCGGTGGGGTCCGACTCGTGAGGCGAGAGGCCGATCTCGTCGGACGCGACGACTTCACCGTCGCGGGCCAGGGTGCCGAATGTCCCGCCCTTGGGGTTGAAATACACCCCGTAGGCGGTGGTGCCCGCCGATATCGCTTGCAGCACGGCGTTGTCGCTCGGCATGTACCCGCACTGTGTGATCACGCAGCCGCCGGGGGCGCCATCCACGCTTCTCACGCCCACGTAGCGCAGGGACTCCTCGTAGTCGGCCTGATCGAAGGGCGCGTGTTCGAGATCCGCCTTCGGGCACTGCGTGGGATCGGCACCGATCCGCCGGATCAGCTCGTCCTCGCTCAGGCCCTGCACGAAGCAGACACCGAGCCCTTCGGTCCAAAACGGCTCCTCACCGAACGCCGCGATGAGCGCGTCCGCCGACTGCTGCGCGGCGACCTCGTCAGGGGGCAACTCCACCGCCTCCGGCAGGCCTTGAGCAAGCGGTGCCAGCGACGTGGTCAACAACAGCCGGCCCGGCGACCACGGCCCTGATTGCGGTGTCCACACATCTGCCCCGGCATCGATCAGCGTATGGACAGTGGCCTCGTCCATGTTGTGGACGGCGTACCACAGTGGCGTGCGCTCGTCATCGTCGCGTACGTCGACGTCCACGTTGCACGACAGGAGCGCCGTCACCGCTTCCGCCGCGCCATGCTCCGCCACCAGGTGCAGCGGGGTGGCGCCGCGCCATCCGACGGCGGCACCGGGCGGCGCGCCTCCCTCCAGCCGGGCCCGGATCAGGGCTGTGTCCCCCCAGTCCCGGTAGCCCATCTGCTGCCAGTCGGCCCGCGGCACATAGCGCTGACGGGCCTCCTCCTCGCGGCGTAGCGTCTCGCGCTGGTCCCGAGTCAGCGGCGGCGCCAGGAACGTCGGCGGTCCGCTCATCTCCACAGTCCCGAACAGACCCGGCTGCACCTCTGGATCCGGCGGCTCAAGTCCCGGCCACACCTCAAGCGCCCGACTTGACGCAGCACGCAGTGCCGCCACATCGATCGGGGTGCGGACCTCGGCTATCTCCTCGTCCGGCCACTCGACCACCAGCTGCGCGTCCCCCGGGGGCGGGAGTTCCGCCAGATACAGGTCGACGTCTGTCTTGAACAGGGACCTGCGGGAGTGCTGCAAGCCCGGATCCAACGGGATCAGTCCAACCGCTTGCTCCGTCGCCGCCACGCTTGCCCGTCCCTGCGGCCCCGTGAACGGGATCTCCCGTACTACCGTGCCGTCCAGCGAGGTCACCCGCCGGCCGTCGGAGAACAGCAGACCCACCCGAAGCCCAGACTGCCTTTTTGCATCCGCGCCCTGCCGGCGGGTTTTACGGAAGATCGCCAGATGCAAAGTGACCGACCGCGGCCACACGGACCATCCCGTCAGCAGTATCTGGGTTGCCGGACCTACGCCGACCACTTCAAGCTGCGGCAACAGTGCGGGCGCGAAGCGGTCAACGGGCGGCGCGTACTGCCCTTCGTCCTCTCCCTGCGGTCGCAACCGGGCCAACACGGCCTGCTCGGCAGCCGGTTCCTCCGAAAGCACAAGATCATCAAAGAATCCCATGCGCCGAGCGTCGCACACCACACTGACAGCGCCCGAGAGTTTCCGGTGCACGGGCTGGGTCGACGTCGGCCGACATCCAGCCGCCAGTGGCAACCAGCTCGGCCAAGTGTCACCTATCTCGAAAAGTCGCACCTGGCACCCAATCGGGTTAATGCGCCCCACGTTGGTTGTCGGTGGCGGCTGCTACGGTGAAATCGAATCGAACCCGCAGCAATGGGGATGGCACACCGCACAGCATCGGTGCGGTCGAATAGCCCGGCCCGGCGGCCGGGGTGAGGATCGCAACGGCGCATCCACCGAGATGACATGGTCATCGAACGGGTTGATGGCCCCGGACTCCGGTCCGGGGCCATCACTCATTGGCACCCCTGGTTAGTTGCATGCTCAACCACGAGCTGAATGTAGTGGGGCGGACTACGGCGCCTCACTTTGCGCCGCGGTGCTACCCGACGACGCCGGGCCCCGTAACCGCAATCGCCCGAGTGGCGTTGCGCTGATCATGAGCACCGTGGAGGACCTGGTCGCGCTGATGGAACAGCCCGGTGAGCGGTGGCCGCTCGTGACCGTCGGCGAGGCGCGCGCCATCCTCGCGCTCCTGGACCTCGTTCCGGAGGGGACACGCCAGGGGAACACGAGATCGCGCAGGAGCTACGGGCCGACGTCGCTCGACGGCTGCCGACCTGATCCGACCGCCGTAGAATCGAGCACATTCCCGGTCTGCCGCCAGACCTACCCCGCCTCTGCACCCTGGAGACCTACCTCACGGTGCAGCTCAAGCGGGTCCAGCAGGAGATCGCACATGTCGAACAGCAAGCGGCCATCCAAGGTCGTCGCCGTCCCGGGTGACGGTGACAGCACCCGTGCGCGGATGGTGGCACCCCGCGCTCACCGCACGGGACCGCAACATCGCCGTCATCACGGCCCTGGCCTGCCAGGGCGTCGCCGACAAGCGCCTGCGTACGGCACCTACGGCTGGGAGTCTTTCCGCCAAAGCGCCAATCCAAAGGGGCGCTGTTAACGTAGTGAAAGTAGGGCCGCAACCCGGGGATACGCCCCCGGTCCGCTGATTCCCGTGCAGCGGGGATCTTGGATGCAAGACGTGCTCCTTGCATGGGGCGACGCCCACGACCGTGCCGCTCCTCCCTGCGCTGCGGCCATCCATCTCGTGTCGTTGAGAGTTGCGCGAGACGATGGAAAGAAGGTGTATTCACCATGCGAGCACAACGTGTGAGGCGTCTCGTCGCGGTGTCCGCGGTCGGCATTCTGATGGCCGGCGGCTCTGCGATCGGCGCAGCAGGCACGGCCGCAGCAGCAGCCCCTGCCGTGCATACCAATGTGACCAACGACGGGTGCGGCGACCGCGGTGACTGGGGCGAACGCTGCTTCGACCACCGCTTCGACCACCGCTTCGATCACCACTTCGATCACCGCTTCGTCGACGGAGGTGTTGTGATCATCGTGCTCTAGCCTCCAGATAGAAGGACTCCCCGGGACGTCCGGGAGGCGCTGGGCCGGAACAATCCGTACGCCGTTCAGCGTCAGCTCGGTCGCGGCGTGTCCGTGTGGGCCGAGGAGACGGGCACCCTCGATGGCGACGAGCGGGGTGACCAGCACGCCGAGGGCGCGGGAGGCGGCGCGCGCCTCGTTCCTCGTGCTGTTGATGCCGCCAGTGACGTCTGCGGAGCCGTGCCACAGACGGCCGACGCGGTCGTTGCCCCCGCCGCCCCGCCTGTACCCCATCCGTGGCCGGCCGAGTACAACATCAGCGACCGCCCCCGGATCCACACCGGCGACTGCACCATGCACGGCCAACGCGTCCACAAGATCAGCGAGCAGGACGCGCGGCAAGGGATCGCCGACGTCGGGGCGTGCCAGTTCTGCCGGCCCGACACCGTGCTCGGGATCTTGGAATAGGCCCTCTACTTCCGGGCCGCCTTCGCCTCTCCCGCGGCGAGGATCTTGCCGGCAGGTGGGGCGGCTGCCCATCACCCCGCTCTGACTCAGAGGATGATGGGCAGCCGGATGGTCGGCGCAGGGGCTCAGGCTCCGCTCCCGTTGATGATGCCGTCGAAGCCCTCCAGCACGCCGGCGGGCTTGTCGGTCTGTACCGTGTCGCCCTGCATCTCGAAGAGCTGGACCGGCTCCCGCAGCGTGTAGGGCTGGTTGACCGGGGGGAATGCCTTGACGTCGCTCGCCCACAGCGTGGCGTACTTCGTCGGGTCCGTGGCCAGCATGAGGAGCGTCTCACCGGTGGCCTTGTCGATGACCTCGGTGGTGAGCGACAGGTAGAGGAGCATCTCCAGTCCGCCGCCCGTTTTCTTGCGCAGGACGCTGAGCGGCGTGATCGTGGCATTCGACATCGTCAGGGCGATGAGGATGCCGGAGTTGGGGGTGCTGGGGGACGTATCCGCCTCCATCCGAAACCCCTGGACCTCCAGGACGAGTCCGTCTTCCCCGGCCGTCCTCACCCCGAGGTTGATGCCGCCCTTGAAGTCGAGCGTGAGGGCTCCCAAGATGTTCAGCTTCAGCGGCACGTTGGCGGAGTACATGCTGCAGGGGATATCCACACCAACCGGCGGCAGCGGGTCCGCCAGGCCCTGGCCGACCCGGTGTGGCGCCTGTGCCGCATGGGCACTGCCGGAGAGAAGCGCCCCAGCACCAACCGCGGCGGCCACGGCCGCCGCTTCCCTCAAGAACCCCCGGCGGTCACGTTCACCACTGGTCATGCGCTGCTCGGTCATCTGGTCGTTCTCCGTTTCTCTACGGCGAGTTGGGCACCCTGCCGCGAAGAGGCGAACCCCAGCTCCAGATGCACCCAAGATCGTGTAATAGTTCCGCCTGCTCAACGCCGCCGGGTGCCGGCGGTTACGTCTCGCCGAAGCCCTGGTCGAAGCCCTTGAGCACGGGGTCCAGCTCAAGAGCGGCGCCGCATGGAGAGCAGAGCCGGGTGCCGGGGTGCTCGGCTGCGTTCAGAGCCTTCTCCAGGCTCAGCACCGGCGCCCCGGCCGGAGCCTCCGCGCAGTCGACGGCGTGCACGACACCCCGGCCGGGCCCGCGGCCGGGGGCCTTCGCCAGCACCCAGCCGGACGCGCGACGCGGCCCCAGCGCCTGCTGGACGGGCGAGGGCGGCTCCAGGTACTCGGTGGGCACGTCGTCGTACGAGACACCGTCCACGGGGCGTACGTGCTGCGGGGCGCGTACCCAGACCCGGTACTCGGCAGGCTTCACACTGTCGCCGGGGCCGTTTCGGTACGCGGGGAGGCCGACCTGGTACAGCCAGCCGTCGCGCAGCTGGCGCCGGGACCACAGGTGCGCGACGACTTCCTGGTCCCCGGGCAGCAGCACCCGGATGGGCACCGGCACCGGCTCGGGGTTCGAGGACGTTCGTCATGCCTCCCACCGTACGGACGGACACCGACAGCACCCGGCCCCACCTGCGGAGATCCGTTGAGCGATCCGTGGTCTCTGGAGGCATGAGCGATCACGAGCAGTAGGAGCCGGCCCCGAGCCGCGGCAAGATCCGGCCGCCGCCCGGCGGTGTGGGGGTGTCCGGCGGGGCGGCTGCCTTCGGCAACTCCCGGGCGATCGAGGAGAACTCGTCCCACCACACCCGCGCGTCCGTCTCGCTCACGTCTCTCCGCTCGCTCGCAGAGGGCAGAGGGCGGCCTTGGTAGGACCGCCCCGCCACGATGTTCTACGGGATCGACAAGGATCCGTCGCGTTGCGGGGGAATCGCCACGCCGTTCTGCTGGAGGGCGACGGTACGCGCCGGGGAGGGAATGCGGATGCCCTCCACGCGGTAGCGCTTGTGCAGCCGCTTGATGAACTCGTGCTTGATCCGGTATTGGTCGCTGAACTCACCCACGCCCAGGATGACGGTGAAGCTGATCCGTGAGTCCCCGAACGTGTGGAAGCGGATGGCGGGTTCGTGCTCGGGCATCGCGCCTTCGACCTCCGTCATGACCTCGGTCACGATCTCGGCGGTGACGCGCTCCACGTGCTCCAGGTCGCTGTCATAGCCGACGCCGACCTGCACGGTGAGGGTCATCTCATGTTCCGGGCGGCTGAAGTTGGTCATGTTGGTGCTGGAGAGCTGGGCGTTCGGGATGATGACGAGGTTGTTGGAGAGGTTGCGTACGACGGTGTTTCGCCAGTTGATGTCGACGACGTAACCCTCCTCCCCGCTGGTGAGACGGATGTAGTCGCCGGGCTGGATCGTCTTCGAGGCGAGGATGTGGATGCCCGCGAAGAGATTGGCGAGCGTGTCCTGGAGAGCCAGGGCAACCGCGAGACCGCCGACACCGAGGGCGGTGAGCAGCGGAGCTATGGAGATGCCCAGGGTCTGCAGAACGACCAGGCAGCCTATGGCCAGGACGACGACGCGGGTGATGTTGACGAAGATCGTGGCCGATCCGGCGACACCGGAACGGGACTGCGTGACCGCCCGCACCAGGCCGGTGATCACGCGTGCCGCGGTGATGGTCGCGGCGAGGATGAGCAGGACCGTCAGGATCTGGTTGACGGTGTTGTTGACCCGGCCGGTCAGCGGCAGCGCCGCCGCGGCGGCCGCCACTCCGCCCGAGAGCGCCGCGATCGGCACCAGCGCGCGCAGCGCGTCGACGAGGACGTCGTCCCCGCTCCACCGGGTACGGGTCGCGTGCTTGCCCAGCCAGCGCAGGAGGATGCGCAGCAGGACGCCCGCCGCGAGCCCGACGGCCACCCAGACGCCCGCGACGATCCAGTCGTGCAGCGTGAGGTCCCGGTTCACCGGCTGCCTGCCGTCGTGCCGGGAAGGGGGCGTACGCCCGATATGTGATGTGTCGTCACCTTGCTGTCACCTGCTGCTCGAGTCCGGGATGTGCGGGGCCCGCCGTAACGACGAGTCGTTGACCGGCGGGCTCGCTCATCTTGCTACATGCACAGGGGTGCTTCGCGTCAGGGCCGCTCGCGTCAGGCCATCTCCCCACGGGCACCGCCACGCACGTGCACCCGCTGGCCAGTGCACTACTGGCGTACGTACTGGGGCGGGCGATCCTGGAACAGGCCGACGCCTTCGTCACCCAAGCCGGGATGGGCGGCTGCGGCGAAGGGCTCCTGGCAGGCGTTCCCATGATCGCCGTGCCGCAGGGAGCCGAGCAGTTCATGAACGCCGACCGGCTCGTGGAACTCGGCGTCGCCCACCGTGTGGACACCGCTGACGCCACCGCCGAGACCCTTCGCGCGGCGCTGAACGACCTGGTGACGGATTCGGAACGCGTCGACCGGTCCAAGCAGTTGCAGGCCGCCGCCCGGACCGAAAGCGGCACCCCGCGCGCCCCCGACCTCATCGAGAACATGCTGGCCGCCGCCGAGGGCCCCGCGCTCTGAGCACTGCCGCTTCCCTCGCCCGGCTGGCGCCGTCCTCATCTGCACACGAGGTAACCGGTCGGGGTAGGGCGTCACGGATCTGAAGATCAGCACCGCTCGCACCTCCCGAGGCACATGGGTGCACCCGCCCGGCCACGCCTCCACCGTACGCTTTGACCCCTTACGCGGGGCCCCCGCGCTCTCGCCGTCGAGGGTGCGCGGGCCGGGGACCGCCGCGGCCCGGGCGGCCAGGTCCAGCTCCAGGCGGCTGTTCATGTCCAGCTCGAACCGGCCGTAGGGGTTCACGTGCGTCCAGAACAGCGGGGACAAGGCCCCGCCGGTCCGCGTCGGTGAGGATGCCGGCCCACTTCGGATCGGCGAGGACCTGCTGCATCAGCAGCGTATTGACGTGGACCAGAGCGGACTGGAGCAGGTGGAGGGCGAGCATGGACCTCTGGTCCGGCCCGCTGACGCGGCGCACGACGGAGAGGTGAGCGAGCACGACGAGGACCAGGGAGATGTCTCGCGAGCCGATGCTCGAAGCCGCCCCGGCCTACCTCTACGCCCTCACTGGGGACCGCCGCGCCATGCACGGCACCGTACGACATCAGGCCCCGGTCATACCGTCGGAACGCGCCGATCATCCCACGCGAACGAGCCTGTACCCTTCGCCCAGTTGAGCCCGTAACTCCCTACTGGGGCCAGAATTCCGGGGGCACCTGCCGCACCCTGGCGGGGCCGGTGGAAGCGGGTCACGTACCAGGCGCCGCTGGTCCTGTTGCGGCAGTACTGCCAAGGTGGGACGCCGCACTTGGAGCAGGCCTCCCCGGCGCACGCTTTCCAGGCTCGGCGGAGGGCGGCTTCGATAGTCGCCGAGTCATGGCCGGTTGGCTTCGCGGCGAGAGTGAAGTACTCCACGGCCGATGATGGCATCTGGTCCCGCCGCTCATCAGGCGTATGTGGTCCACCGAGCCCTGGGCCGTGCCCCTACAGGCGTTGTGAAGGAATGCTAAGGAATGACTGTCGAAGCCCTCATCGGCCGCCGTGGCGGCGGCTACCGTGACGGGGAGACCCGCCTGGAGGAGCCCATGAGCGCCCAGCCCGAATACACGCCCGTACCGCCGCCCGCCCCCACTCCCACCGCGGCGGCCCAGCTGCTCGGCCAGCTCCGCGCCGACCGGCGGGCCGAACAGTGGGTGCCGGCCTTCGAGCGGGACTGGGCCAAGGCGTTGGAGGACTCCCGCCACAGCTACAGCCTCACTCCGCTGCACGATGTCGTGCGCACGTGGCAGGCACGCCTTTCCGCCGCCCCGGCCGTGGACGCGTTCGTCGCCTCCGGCATGGACGACTCCGACGGCATCGCCCTGGAGGACGTTCTCGGGACCCGCCCGTGAGCGACGCCGCCTGGCAGGCGCGGCTGTCCCCGCAGGCCCTGACCGCGCTCAGCTCTCTGCCCGAGCACGCCCGCGAGATGCTCCGCGACGTCCTGGACATCGCCTCACGCGACCCATGGAGCTTCCCAGCCTTCAACAGCCGGGACCCCGAGGGCGAGGACGTGCGCGCGGCCTCGGTCGGACAGCTCACCACCGTCTACTGGATCAACCGGCCCGCCGGTCGCCTGTACGTCATCGACATCGTCTGGCTCGGCTGAACCACCCCGTACGAACAGCGCCCCGTCCCCGGCAGCGGTGAATTCAAGGGGTCGTTGCAACACAGGTAATCAATACGAGCGGATGGACCCCCAGGCCCTGCACGATCACCTGACCGCACCAGCCGCGCACCCGCCACGGCTGAGGGGGTCTCGACGCCCTGCGGCTGCGCCTCCTGAGGCGGGTTGGGGGGCTGGTGCTGGGGAGGGGGCGCAATGAGTGGTGTGCATCGTGAAGTTGCTGGTCACGGGTCTGGTGTGAGGGTCGGGAGAGCTACTCGCGCTGGTCGTCGGCCGGTGTCCACGGCGGAGATCGTCTGACATGTCGTTCGGAGCCGTCCTCGGTTTCTGCTGCGCCGACCGCTGTGCCGTTCTTACGATCCGTGGCCGGGCCGGGCCGGGCCGGGCCGGTACGCCGGGAGAGCGTGGGAGGGTGGGGATGCGGGAGCTGGAGCGGACCACGGCTCGCCGGAGTGAACTGGACACGCTCGTTGCGCAGTTGGCCAAGCGGCTGCAGGAGGCCCAGGCCGAGAGGGAGGAGCTCGTGATCGCCGGGTCCTGAACCGGCTGGCCGAGCAGGACCGGGCCGCGCGGAGGCCGCCGCGGCCGTCGCCCGACGCCCGCCCGGGAGGAGGCTGACCCGGACGAAGCTTGCCCGCGGCTGGGTGAAGAAGCCGAGTCCCATCGGCCGAGCTGGCCTACGAGGAAGACTCGGGGCCGTCGTCGCCGAACTGCCGGTGTCGGGTCATCGAGCGCTGAGGACGTGCGCCCACGGCTCATCGATGTCGGCCAGACCCAGCACGGCGACCACGTTGTCGAGCATTCCGGCGGCGAACCAGCGCCGCACGGCGTCGTCGTCGCCCAGCAGCTGCCGAACGGTGTCAACCTGCTTGGCGTAGCACCGGCGCACGGCCTGCCCCACGAGCGGCTCGCCGGCGGCACAGTTCGCGTGCATGAGGAAACGCAGGATGCTCCGGTCCGCGACGAGCGCGGCGTAGGCGCCGCGTGCGGCATCCAACGCCGCCTCGGGCGCCGGCCCGGCCCCACCCGGCGCCGGCGAGTGAGCGACCAAGGCTTCGTTCATGACGACGGACACGTGGTCGACCACCGCCGCGAACAGTGCTTCCTTGTTCGGGTACAGGCGGTAGAGATACGGCTGAGAGATGCCGACCCACTCTGCGATCTCGTGCGTCGTCGTACCGTAGAAGCCCTTTTGTGCGAAGCAGTCGACCGCGGCGGCCATGATGGTCCGACGTCGTTCGTCGCTCTTCGTGCTGGTACCGGCGGCAGGCATGGGCGTCAGTCAAACATGGCTCCCCTCAGCCTCCAAAAGTCACGCTGCGGTCAGGGTCGGACGGCACGTCGTGGGGTGTGAGCGCCTCGATCGCGACCAGCGGGTTCCAGTAGTCCAGGTAGTGGGTGATGCGCGCGTCGTCATCGGTCCGGACGACGGAGATGCACGTCTGCTCGTACGGCTTGCCGGTCGGCAGTGCCGTGCCCTTCGAGCGGAATTCGGCGATCACCAGACTCGGGTCGACCGTCTCGTGGAACACCAGGTCGACGAACTCGACGTCAAAGGTCTCGGGGAAGTTGCTCATGTGCGCGCGCAGTGCGTCTCGCCCCGTTACCCGCTGGGGCACGCCGGCCGGCGCGTACGGGAACTCGAGCACCGCGTCCGGGGTGAACAGCGTCACCCATTCGTCGACGCGTCCGGCAGCGGTGAGGCGCAGGTGCTCGGCCAGGGTGTGCTGGGCAGCGGCGCGGCGGGTGGCGTCGTCTTCCGTGGCTGTCATTTTCACTCCTCGGTTAGTGGTCGACCGATAACCTACTACATCGCCAGCCGCTGCGGGTAGTCGAGCAGGAGGTGACGCCAGGGGATCCCGGTCCGGTTCACGTAGAGGATGGCGTCCAGAAAACGCCCCCTCGGCGGCGGGCGGCGGCCCGGTACTATCGGCGCCCGTCACGCTTCGGTGAAGATCGTCGGTCACCGGGAGACTTCGCGGTTCAATGCCGGAAAGTTATGATTCATTATGGTTTGTCAAGCAGCTCTGCGGGTCGGCGTGTTCGTGGCGGCGAGCGGCCTCGTGGGGGCGGCCGGCACTGGCTGTTCGGGGAGTCGGTAGGTTGCGGGCGCGGTCTTGACCAGCAGGTTCTTGCGTGCCCAGGCGCTGAGGTGTTGTGCGAGGGTGCTGTGTTTGACGGTGTTCAGCGCAGCGGTGATCTCACGGGCGTGCCAGGGGCGGTGAGGATCGGTGGCCATGACCGCGAGGACGTCTTCAGGGTGGACGGCGAGCTTGGACGGCTGCGGCGGTCCGTCCGGGATCTTGAAGGTGGCCGGTCCGGTCTTGATGAGGATCTGGCGCCTGGACCACCGGATCAGCTCGCCGGTCAGGTCGCCGCGGTCCAGTCGTAGCAGGGTGGCCAGTTCGATGGCCCGCCACTCACGCTCCGGAGCGGTGCCCATCGCGGCGAGCACATCCTCGAGCCTGCTGGTGTGCATCGGAACCGCGGGCGGCAGCAGCGTCTGGGCCGTCACGGGCGGGTCCTGCTGCGGGGCCGGGTTCCGGCCGGGCGGAGCTGCTGTCGGTGCGGGGACGGGAGTGTCCTGCTGAGGGAAGTGGACGATGATGTCGAGGGCGGTGACCGGGGTGCTGACGCAGGGGCGGTCCTCGTCGGACCGGCGGTGTCCGTAACGAGCGGAGACGCTCTTGACGGTGCGCGCGCTGATCCGTGGTCGGCGCGGTGGCAGCAGGGCGCCGGTGACCGCTGCGGTGATCGGGCCGGTCAGCTCGCTGCCGGCGTCGGGCACGATGGCGGCGCCACGGGTGACGCTGTCGCGGGCGGCGACCAAGGCCGCGGTGAAGCAGGCCCGGTCCGGATCGCATCCGGGCACGGCATCGGTGGCGTCCAGTATCGCCATCCGCAAAAGCTGGTGGACCGTCAGCAGTGCCCACATCTCCTGGCGCAGGCCCTGAGGGTCACCCGAGCGCAGTACGCGGCCCCTGAGCATGGTGTGACGGATCGCCAGGAACGTCACCTCGATCTCCCACCGCTGGTGGTAGAGGGCCAGCAGGTCTTCGGCCGGGTGGCGGCGCGCATCGGTCAGCGTGGTCACCAGCCGGTACTCGCCCCGATGGGTGCTGCCGTCCGCGCAGGTGACGGTGACGGTCGCGGCGATGACACGGACCGGGACTCCGGCGATGACCGACAGGAAGGAACCGTCGGCCAGGGCCTGCAGCACGGCGGGCCTGCGCGAGGAGCAGATCCGCAGCAGCAGCGCAGCCCGTGAGGCGTGCACGGCGCGGATGAAGGCGTTCGCGTCGAAGCCGCGGTCGGCGAGCGCCACCATGTCCTGCCGCAGATGGCCGACCAGTTGCAGGGCAGCCTCCACCTCACCGCGATACGGGCCGACGACCGCGCCGAGCAGGGCGCAGGGAGGGGGCGAACGACGCCCACACTTCCTTGCCGAGCCCGCCACCGGTCAGGGTGCACGCGAGCTTGAGTTGCGGATGTCGGCGATGGTTGCGACGTTCCAGCGCCGCAGCTTGCCGTCGCTCCCAGTGGTGAGCAGAGTGCGGCCGTCGGCGGTGAACGCCATGGCGTCGACCCCGCCTTTGTTGACGAGAACCGGGGCACACGGTGAGTGTGAAGGCTCCGTCTTGCGTAGCGGACCAGGAATCCATACCTTCTTCTCGGTCGGATACGCAGTCACCGAGCCGGCCCGCCGCGCGATCCGGGCCCTGCCCGAGCAGGTCTGGCACCCCGCCCTGGACCAGGACGGAACCTTACGTGCCGGCGCGCCGCTGTCGCCGAACTGACCGGCATGGTCGACCTCGTCGGCTATCCGTACGGCACCCGCATCATCGTCCGCCGCGAACGTCCCCATCCCGGGGCCCAGCTGTCACTGTTCGACCAGGACGATGGCCTGCGGCACCAGGTCTTCCTCACCGACACACCGTTCACCGGCGGGGGATCAGCCGGATCCGTCCACAACGCGGGGCACGTATCTGGAACCGTTCACCGCACTGCAGGTCGACTACCTGATGGAGTTGCTGGACAGCGAGGAGACCCAAGCGGTTGAGGCGCTGATCCGCACCGTGGCCGAGCCGGGTGGACGGACGCTGACCAGCGTCGCTCGCCCGGGCGCCCATGTCCAGACAGGGGGCAGTGCGTGAGCGCGGGAGGGCGCGGCGGGCGCCAGGCCGCCATGCCCTCGAGCGACTGGCAGCCTCCGGAGCGGCTGCTGGAGGCATCGGGGGGCACCGCGGTGCGCGTCATCGAGGAGTCAGGCGCCAGGTCACGGGTGTTCGACTTCGCCGACATCCACGACCCCAAGGGGAAACGGGTCGTGATTGATGAGGGCCTGCAACGCTGGTTCGCCTCCGCCTTCGCGGAACGCACCTCGACACGTTCGGGGGTGAAGCGGATGGGGGGCGCAGAGAGTCTCTACTCGGTGCTGTCCTGGCTGGCCCGCTATTTCGCCGCCCAGAGCCCGACTGTCCGGGGACCGGGCGATGTCACCGCGGCGCACGTGCGGGCACTGTGGACACACACGGAAGGGCGAAACGCCGCCTCGCAATGCAGCCACCTCCATCAGCTCCGGCAACTGTGGCGTGATGACGACCAGCTGCCGAAGGAGGTGAGAGATGCGCTGTACAGGGAGCGGATGCCCGAGGTGACGGAGGTTTCTGACGTCCCGGCGTACGACGCCGCCCTCGAGCTCAATGCCTTCGCCATTGCTGTGGCCGTGTGCCCCCTGTTGGCGCTGCTGTTGTCAGTCGGACTGCTCAACCGTGCTTTGAAACGGCATCGCTTCCAAGCTGCCACATTTCATAGTTCCCACATTCTGCTGTGATCTCGGCCATCGCCTGAGCCGCGGTGAAGAAGTCATCGACCACCGGCGAGGTGCGCGATGCCGCCACCGCGAGGCACACCTGGTCGGGCGCCAGATCCGGGATGGGCACATAGCTGACGTCCGGATGTGAGTAGAACACGGTCGCCGAACGGGCCAGGAACGAGATGCCCCGGCCGGCCGCGACATGCTCGAGCGTCTCGTCCACCCCGCGCACCAGGTACCCGGCGTTAGGGTGCGGGCGCATGGTGGGCTGCGTGCTCGGGTCGGCATGCCAGACCAGCGGTTCGCCGGCCAGGTCGGCCTCGGTGACCTCTTCCTTGCCGGCCAACCGGTGGCCGGCGGGCAGCACCGCCACCCGCGGCTCGGTGTACAGCGGGGCGACGCGCAGGCCGGCCTCGTCGATGGGCAGCCGCACATAGCCGACGTCGATGCGGCCGTCGAGCAGCATCGTGGCCTGGTCGTCCCATTCGATCCGCTGCACGTCTACGACCACGTCCGGGTGCCGGGCCTCAAACGCCCGCGCCGCCGGGATGACCGCAATGCCTGCCCGGAAGCCGACCGTTAGCCGCTGGCTGCCGCGCGCGGCCGCGGTCACCCGGCGGCGGACCGCGTGCGCGGAGGCGAGCAGCGGACCGGCGTCGGCCAGCAGTTGTCGGCCCGCGTCGGTCAGCGCTACGCCGTGGCGATCCCTGGTGAACAGCGAGGCGCCGAGATCCTGCTCGAGCGCGCGGATCTGCCGGCTGAGCACCGGCTGTGCGATATGTAGCTCATCGGCGGCGCGGCTGAAGTGCAACTGGTCGGCCACGGCGACGAAGTAACGCAGTTTGCGCAGGTCCAGATCCATGGCGCCTCCCGGTCAGGTGATGCCTTCAGGGTATCACCACGGCTTAAAGAAGTCTTGGACACCCACTCAGGCCAATGACAACCTGAACAGGTACCTAACGGGGCCGATGTGAATTCGGCATAAGAATTCGACATCGGAACTTGATGGCAGGGCTCAGGCCCAGAATGAGCACATCAGGAATTGAGCGCCGTCCGTCGCGTCATTCGACGGCGTCGACGACACGACCGTTAACAACGACGGGGTAGGCATGGCGTCCTATCCAGCTCCAGAAAGCAGGCACACCAATGAGCAGCATCAGCATTATCGGCCTGGGGAACATGGCCAGCGCCCTGGCCGACCGGGCGCTCGCCGGCGGCAACGCCGTCGAGATTATCGGCCGCGACCCGGCCAAGGCCAAGGAATTGGCCGCCGCGCTCGGCGGCGCCACTGTCGGGACGGCCGGCGCCGCCCCGGCCGGGGACATCGTTATCCTCGCCGTGCCGTACGCCAGCGCGGCGGCGGTGGTGAGCGAGTACGGGGACGCACTACACGGCAAGGTCATCATCGACGTCACCAACCCCGTCTCCCCCGATTCCCAGGGCCTTGTCACCCCCGACGGCAGTTCCGGCGCGCAGGAGATCGCCAAGGTCGCCCCCGCCGGCGCGCACGTCGTGAAGGCGTTCAACACCGTCTTCGGTCACATGCTGGCGCAGGGCAACCCGCTGGACGTGCTCATCGCCGGCGACGACGCCGAGGCCAAGGCGACTGTGTCGGCATTCATCAAGAGCCTCGGGCTGCGGCCGATGGACACCGGCCCCCTGGGAATGGCGCGCTGGCTGGAGGGAACGGGCCTGGTGATGATCGGCCTGGGCCGCTATGGCGCGGGGAGCTTCAACTTCACCCTCGGCGTCAACACTTCTGCCTGAGCGCGCCCGCACGCACCACCACTTCTCGCGCCACATCAATCATAAGGACCAGTAGCATGCGCGTTTTCGTCACTGGCGGGACCGGCCATTCCGGTTCGAACATCGTCCCCGAGCTCATCGCCGCCGGGCACGAGGTCACCGGCCTGGCCCGATCGGACACGGCCGCGGCGGCGCTGTCCGCGCTCGGCGCGAAGGTGCGCCGCGGCGACCTCCAGGATCTCGACGGGCTCAAGGAGGCGGCCGCGGACTCCGACGGCGTCATCCACGTCGCCCACAGGCAAGACCTGCTTCCGTCCGGCGGGATCGACGCCGTGGCCGCCGCGGAGCTCTCGGTCATGCTCGCGTACGGCGAGGCACTGGCGGGGACCGGAAAGCCGCTGGTCGCAGCGGGGAGCATTGGCTCGCCCGGGCAGCACCTGGGCCGGCCGGCCACCGAGGAGGACCCAGCCCTTCCCGGCGGCGATGAGTACAAGGGCACCCTGCGGGTTCGAAACGTCGTGGAAACCGCCGTAGTCGGCCTCGCTGAGCGGGGAGTGCGGTCTTCGGTCGTGCGGATTGCCAACATCGCGCACAGCACGACCGACCGTACCGGCTTCCTCCCCACGCTGATCGCGCTCGCGAAGGAGAAGGGCGTCGTCGGCTACCCCGGAGACGGCGCGAACCTGTGGAACGCCGTGCACACCCGCGATGTCGCCTCCTTGTTCCGCTTGGCGCTGGAGAAGGGGCCGGCTGGCAAATACTGGCACGCGGTTGGGGACGGGGCCATCCCGTTCCGCGAGATCGCCGAGGCCATTGGCAGCCGTCTGGGCCTGCCCGCCGTGAGCATTCCCGCGGACGTACTGATGGTGCCGGGATACTTTGGGTTCCTCGCGAACATAGTCACGCAGAACTACCCGGCGTCCAACCTCATCACCCGCCGGACCCTCGGCTGGGAACCCGCTCAGCCCAGCCTGCTCGCCGATTTGGACAACGGCCATTACTTCTCCGCCAGCTGACGGCAGGGGCCCGAATCGCAACGAGCCCGGCAAATGACAAGGGTTCGGCTCTTCTGGAGGGACGCTGAGAATATGACGACTGTGGGATTCATCGGAAGCGGATACATCGGCAGTACCCTCGCGCGGCTCGCCATCGAGGCCGGGCACCAGGTCGTGCTCAGCAACTCGCGCGGTCCCGAAACGCTCGCGGACACGGCCGCGGAACTGGGGCCGCAGGCGTCCGCGGCGACGAGCGGGGAGGCCGCGGCGGCCGGTGACATCGTCGTGGTCACGGTGCCGGTCAGAGCCTTCCCCAACTTGCCCGCCGCGCCACTGGCCGGGAAGACGGTCATCGACACGTGCAACTACGGCCCCGAGCGTGACGGGCACATCCCCGAGCTCGACAGCAAGTCGCTCACCTCGAGCGAGCTGCTTCTGCGGTACATCCCGGACGCCATGCTCGTGAAAGCGTTCAACAACATCTTCTTCAAGCACCTGCTGTCACTCGCCCGCCCGGCGGGGGCGGCCGACCGTTCCTACCTGCCGATCGCCGGGGACTCCGCGCCGGCGAAGGCGGCGGTGACCGAATTCATCGAATCCATCGGGTACAGCGTGGTGGACGCGGGACCGCTGGCCGATAGCTGGCGGCAGGCGACGGACACGCCGGTGTGGGGGACCCCGTACGGGCCGACCTCGAACGAGAAGGGCCAGCCGGTCGGCGAGGACGCCATCCGCGCGGCACTGGCCACCGCAACGCGGTAACCGTAAGTTGGCGCGGGCCTCGGTAAAGTCCGGCCGTGTTATGGCCCGTCCGGCAGGCTTCCGTTCTAGTGGTCGTCGCAACACCCCAGCTCAGGGGATGCGATGGACTTCAAGATCCGGGAGGGCCGGGGGCAGGCGCCAGGCCGTATGGCCCTGGTCCGTGAGCGGGAGGAATACTTCCGGCTTATGGACCAGGGCGTCAGCAGCATGGAGGTCTGCCGGATCGTCGGCATCAAACGGCGCACCGGGGAACGGTGGCGCAACGGTCGCCAGGCCACGGGAAGCACTCGTGGTGCGCCGCCGATTCGCCGCCCGCTCAGCTCCGCCGGCTCGTCGCGATATCTACGCGAGGCCGACCGCATCCACATCGCCGACCGGCTGCGGGAGAAGGCATCGATCCGGCAGATAGCCTCCGAGCTGGGCAGGAGTCCTTCCACCATCAGCCGGGAGATACGCCGCAACGGCACCCCTCTGCGTGAGGACGCCTCCCGCTGGGCCTATCGGCCGCATGCCGCCCAGTCCCGCGCTGACGCCCGACCGCCTCGCCCGAAGCCGGGAAAGATCAGCCAGAACCCGGAGCTGCGCGACTTCATCCAGCACCACCTCGCCCGCCGCTGGAGCCCCGAGCAGATCTGCCAGGCTCTGCGGGCACGCTTCCCCGACCGGCCGGAGATGCACGTGACCCACGAGACCGTCTACCAGGCCCTCTACGTCCAAGGCCGCGGCGAACTGCGTCGGGAGTTGGCCAAGGCACTGCGGACGGGACGCACCATCGTCGGCCGCACCGCCAGTCCTACCGGCGCCAGCCCCGCATGGCCAAGGACATGGTGATGATCAGCGACCGGCCCGCTGAGCCGGCGGACCGGGCTGTCCCCGGGCACTGGGAGGGGGACCTCATGATCGGCAAGCCCACAAGTCCGCGATCGGCACGCTGGTGGAACGCTCCAGCCGCTTCGTCACCCTGGTCCACCTGCCCGAAGGCCGTCGGCCCTCCCAGATGAGGGACGCGCTCATCCAGACCGTCTCAACCCTGCCCGCCCAGCTCAGACGCTCCCTCACCTGGGACCAGGGCTCCGAGATGCACCTGCACAAGGACTTCAGCGTCGCCACCGACATGCCGGTCTTCTTCTGCGATCCCGGCAGCCCGTGGCAGCGCGGGTCGAACGAGAACACCAACGGCCTGCTGCGGCAGTACTTTCCCAAGGGCACCGACCTGGCCCGCTACAGCCGCGAGGAGCTGGACGCCGTGGCCGCCGAGTTGAACAGCCGACCACGAAAGACGCTCGGCTGGGAAACCCAGCCGAGCGCCTCGCTAAGCTCCTGGCCACAGCCAGTTGATCAACTTGTGTTGCAACGACTCCTGGAATTCGCCTGCGCGCGGACCTTGTCACCGAGGCCCTGGCGGCGGCGATCCGCACACCTGGCAGCCTCGCCGGATCGATCACGCACACCGATCACGGAGCCCAGTACACAAGTGGAGTCTTCGCCCAAGCCTGTAGGTCAGCAGGGGTCAGGCGAAGCATGAGCGCGGTCGGGTCCAGCGCGGACAACGCACTCGCCGAGTCCTTCAACGCGACCTTCAAACGCGAAACGCTGCAAGGACGAAAGAGCTGGCCAACCGAGCGCGAGGCCCGCCTCGACGCCTTCCGATGGCTCCACCGCTACAACCCCCGACGCCGACACTCCCGCCTCGGACAACGATCGCCGATCGCCTTCGAGAACGCTTTCCACGTCACACCAACTACGCTGGCACCAGCCGCATAACCAGTGTCCAGGTTTCGGGGTCAAGGCCCATATGCCCGACAGAAACGAACCGGGAACGGCTGGCCGGCGCCCTGCGCAGCTGCTGCAGGAGTGAGAAAGTCGAGCCGCCGGCCGCCGGTCAGGTAGACCGGATCGTGGCCTCAGGCTGCCGGCAGTTTGATGACGCTTCGCCGCGGTGACTGCATTGGCGAGTCCTTTCGGTGATCCGTCAACCGTTTGCTCAGACGGGAAGTTCGGTGATGCTGAGGGCGAAGTCCAAGTTCCCCACCCCGTGGTTGGCGAGGCCCACCGTGACCACGCCCGCTCCTTCCAGCCAGTGCGCCATTTTCAGGCTGCCGACGTCCAGCGGGCGCAGCCCGAGGCTCTCGATGAACGCCTCCACACTTGCCTTGGCCTGCGCATTATCGCCAGCGATGAAGACGTTGGGCCGTCCCTTCTCCAGGACATTACGGAAGATGGTGTTGAACGCCTTCACCACGCTGGCGCTGGCCGGGGCCGCCTTGGCGGCTTCCTGTGCGATCGAGGTCTCCTCGCGGTGGGCCAGCCCGTCGAACGTGGCGTTGAAGGGGTTGCTGATGTCGACGATGACCTTGCCCGCGAGAGCGTTTCCGTACTGGGCGATGACCGGCACGACGCCGTCGTGCAACAGGGCGACGATGACGATGTCCCCGGCCGGGGCGGTGCCCCATTCTCCCGTCGTGGCGCCGCCGCCGAGAGCCTTGGCCAGGTCAGCGGCCTTGGACTGATCGCGGCCCATGATCTCGACGGTGTTGCCGCCCGCTACCGCCCGCGCGCCGATGGTGCGGGCCATGTTCCCGGTGCCGATGATGCTGATGTTGCTCATGAGATGTCCTGCCCTGGTTGTGTGTTGTTCGGTTTAGATGGCGGTGGTGCCGCCGTCGGCGACGAGTTCCATGCCGTTGACGTAGCTGGAGTCGTCGGAGGCGAGGAAGAGGGCGGCGGTGGCGATTTCATCGGGGCGGCCCATCTGGCCGCGGGGGATGAGGGACTCGAACTGGCGCATGGTGGCCTCGTCGAAGAGCTCTGCCTGCTTGGCGGTGGCGACCTGGCCGGGGGTCAGGACGTTGACGCGGATGCGGCGGTCCTTGAGCTCGTTGAGCCAGACGCGGGCCCATGCCTGCTGGACTGCCTTGCTGCCGGCGTAGACGCTCCAGCCGGGGAAGGCGCCGAGGGAGGCGTTGGAGCCGGTCATGAGGATGGAGCCGCCGTCGTTGAAGAGCGGAAGGGCCTTTTGGACGGTGAACAGGGTGCCGCGGGCGTTGAGCCCGAACCAGGTGTCGAACTGGGCCTCGGTGATCTCGCCGAGCGGGGCGGGCTCGCCCCCTCCGGCGCTGGCCCACAGCACGTCGAGGCTTCCCTTCTCCCGCTTGACGGTGTCGTACAGGCGGTCCAGGTCGTCCAGATTGGCGGCGTCGCCCTGGACGCCGGTGACATTGCGGCCGATCTGCTTCACGGCCTCGTCCAGGGCGTCCTGGCGGCGGCCGGTGATGAAGACGTGCGCTCCCTCATCGACGAACAGCTTCGCGCCGGCCAGCGCCATGCCGGTGGTGCCGCCGGTGATGACCGCGACCTTGCCGTCGAGCTTTCCCATAGTCGTTCCCTTGGATCGGTAATGCCGTGTGTACCTGGGGCGACGGTGTTATGTACACCGCCCTGTGTGCTTACGGTACTGGGCAAGTGGCCAGGACGCAAACTATGTACACCGGTCGTTACCTAGCTGCGGTACGATGGACCCATGACGGAGTTGGAGAAGGGCCCCACGGGCCGCCGCCGCGGCCGGGGCGCCCGCGAGCGCATCCTCAGCGCGTCCCAGCAACTGTTCCGCGAGCAGGGCATCAACCGCACCGGCATGGACCAGCTTTGCGCGGCGGCCCAGGTGTCCAAGCGCACGGCCTACCAGCACTTCACCGGCAAGGACGAACTCGTCGCCGAGTACCTGCGCCGGTTCGACCCCTCCGTTCTGTCCGGCGTGTTCGACCGCACCGACCTCACGCCCCGCGAACGGCTCCTCGCCGCCTTCGACATCCCCTCCACCACCCCCCTGTGCCCCTACATCGCCGCCGCCGTCGAACTCCACGACCCCCAGCACCCCGCATCCCAGTACGCGCGCGACTACAAGAAAGCCGTCGCCGCGCGGCTCGCCGACACCGCCCGCGAAGCCGGCGCCGCCGACCCTGAACGGCTCGGCGAGCAGCTCGCGCTGCTCATTGACGGCGCCGCGGCCCGCACCCGGGTTCTCAACGCCGACGCCTTCCCCACCGCCGCCGCCATCGCCGCCGTCCTCATCGACAACGCCATCCCCGCCACAGCCAGCGATGACCGGCGACGGGAGGAAGTGTCGAGTTAACTTGGCACTCCGCGGCCGGGCTGGACGCGCGGCTGCACCCGCTGGTACGCGACACCAGCCGCCCGGCACCTGGCCCGGACCTGCTGGCTTTTACGGAACTGGCCGCCCGCCTGCTGAAGGCCGCAGCAGAAGCCGCCGGGGAGACCGGCGACCCCCGAGAACCCGCCGACGTGGTCGGCCTGGCAGCTGCTGGCGTCGCACGCTGCCGTAGTGCTGAACAGCCTCAGCGCTCTGCCGGACAACTCAGACGAGAAGATCGGGGCGGCAGCAGACGCTGCTACATGGCGGCCCGGTACCGGGTAAGCCAGGGATATTACGCTGCGGCGAGCCTGCGGGAGATCGCCGAGCGGCTCGTCATCTCCACCGGGAAGAAGAAAGGCCAGCACCCGTCAGCGGCCACCGTCATGCGGATGCTCCGCGACCACGATGAGAAGGTACTGGGAGCTTCTGATTACGGACAGCTACTTTGCCCCTGGCCGTGGCTTCAGGAGTTCGAGGCCGGATGAGGGTCCTCTCTGGGAGGGACGGGCACGTGTTCTAAAGCAGCCGACACCTTGTTGCCCGCCAACGCACTTGCCTAATGAAGGAGCTGGAAATCTCCATGGGTTTCCACCCACTCCAGCGGCGGCAGCTTCTCCCCACGCCGTACCAGGGCACGCACCAAGTCCACGTCACCCGGCATGAGATGGGGACGTGCGGACCTCAGGTGCCGCTCGGCCTTCTTCACGGCCGGAGTGCTCCCGGCAGGTGCCGGGCGCGGGGGAGCGCTGCGGTGGATTCGGCGGGCAAGGCTGCCGATCCGGTGGAAGATCCTGCGCTCCTGGTCAGCCGGGTGGACCGCGCCGTGCAGTGGCTGTCCCTGGACTGCTGTGACCACCATGGCCCGCAGGGCGTGATCGGCGGCCACCAGCCGGGGAGCGGCGGGCTCCAGCTGGGGCACCCACGTGCGGTAGGCCCTCACCTCCCGGTCGTGGAACCGGTCGTTCTGGTGAGTTTTGACGAACCAGGTGCCGCCGATCGCGCCGGTCACTCGCCATACGCGGCTGCGCTCACCCGGCCAGGAGGTGTCGTCCCACCTGGTGATGCGTCCGACTGCTCGCTCGGCGAACTCCACGACGGGCAGCGCCGGTTGGCCGGGCGCCGTTGAGGTGCTGACGCCGGGGATGAGCTGGAGCCGGTCGGCGGCAGGGTCGTGGGCGATCGGGTCCGAGGGCTGCTGGAAGCGGACCGCGAGCCGGCCACCGGCCTGGTAGGCGTCCAGCCCGGCCCGGCAGTACGCCACCATCGGCGCGGGCAGGTTGTCGAGAGGGACCCACTTCATCGCATCGCACACCTCCGGCTCCATCACCTGCGGGTCTCCTGCCCACCGGTGGACCTCGAAGAAGATCCCGACGCGGGCATTCCCCCCGGGGCCGCGGTGGTGCACCGTGACGGCGGCACGCACATCGGCCCGGTCGATGACCACACCGGTCTCCTCCTGCGCCTCGCGCACCAGGGCGTCGACGACGTCCTCCCACGCGCCGTCCAAATGGCCACTGGTTCTCCAGGCACTCGCATGTTGTAGAAATAACCTGCACGGCATGGAGGCATTATGGGGGCGAGCGATCGCTGGACCGTCGACTTCTACGACATGGTTGAAGTTGTTCCGCATGACGCACTGGAGGAGTTCCTGTGGTTCGGTGACCTGCACGAGCGGGCAGCTCGCAACGGGGCCCGCCACGGCACGCCGATTCTGAACTCCCCTACAGGCCATGCGGATCCGCGGATCAACCTCTTCTTCCGTACCGGCTCGATGGCGGGTGCGTCGAGGAAGACGATGCGGCGGTACGCCTACTCCCTGGCGGTGTGGCTGACCTTCCTTCACGTCTTCGGCCGAAACTGGGACGAAGCGACGCCCGGTGACGTTGAGGCGTACAAGGACTGGCGGCTCACCGACGTCCGCAACGACGAGCGGGTCAAGGGCACGAGCTTCGACACCGACCGTGCGGCCCTCAACTGCTTCTACACCTGGGCCGGCCCCCGCTATCGGTCGGTCAACCCGGTACCCTCCGTGCCCCGCCAAGTCCCCTCGTCCGCGAAGCCCTCCGCAGTGGTCGGCGGTTCCGGGCAACTCCGGGCCAGGAACGGGCGTGATCCCTTGAGGCCGGCGGCCAGCCGTCGGCGTCAGGTGAAGTGGCTGCTGCGCAGCGGATTCGAGCAGTGGCGCAACATCGGTCTGCGCGGCTACGGGTTCGATGGCCTGCGGCGACCGGGCTGGCGCGGGTACAACGAGGACCGCGACGTCGCCTTCGTCGAGGGCTTGTACGGCACAGGGCTCCGCCTTCAGGAGTGGGCCAGCATCCTCGACGTCGAGCTGCCGTTCGGCGCAAATGGGCGGTACCTGCGGGCCTGGCTAGCCGCCGCGTGCATCAAGGGTGCGCCGGACGAGGGCCGCTACTACCGGATTCCGCGCCGCATGTTGACGGACTCGGTGGCCTCGTACATGGACGAGGTGGAGGGGTCACGGACGGAGGTGATCCGCCGCGCCCAGCGGGCCGGCCGCTACGACCGCTTGTCTGGGGTGCGGATCGTGACGGGCTACAGTGCCCGCACGCGGGAGCTGCACATCCAGACGGCGTCCGGGGCTTCGGTGCCGCTCTCCTTGGATGTGCTCGGCCCCGACGAGCGTCTTCGGCTGTTCCGTATGACACCCAACGGCTTGGAGCCGCTTGCGGTGTGGCTCTCTCACGACGGCCTGCCGAAGAAGGTCGGAGGCTGGGAGGACACCTTCCGGGACGCCAACGAGCGCATTGCCGATCTGTGGGCCGACCTCTCAGCGGAGGAGCTGACACCGGAGGAGCGTGAACGGCGCCGGGCCCAGTGCCCCGTGTGGGCTCGCGCCCACATGCTCCGGCATTCCTTCGCCTTGCGCTGGTACCTGGTGCTGTCCCTGGTGTGGCAGCCACACCTGGATGGCTTCTCCGACGAGCAACTCAAGGACCTTCGCGATCAGTTCGGCGACGTCTGGTATGCCCTGTCGATTCTGTTGGGCCACAGTCACCCGGATACGACCCGCGATCACTACCTGGCGCCCTTCACCGGTCTCCATGTCGACTACCTGATGGCGCTGCTCGACGAGGACGAGCAGACCGCGATGGAGTCGCTTGTTCGCACAGCCGTGGCCGCCACCGGGGTGGTCCTGGCGGCGGAGGGCGCCCGGTGAGCCGGGGCGGACGGCGGGCGAATCTGCCTTCGGCGTCGTGGCAGCCGCCGCAGCTCGGTGTCGTCCCGGAGGCAGGCGGCACGCTGGTGCGGTTCCTGGCGGAATCGGGAGAGCAGTCCAAGACGTACGACTTTTCCATCTGCGAGGTGGCACCCGAGTTGCAGCAGTGGCTGGCCAGGTGTCTCAGCCGCCGGATCGGCACAGCGCGCACGCCGGTCAAGCGGCTCACGGCCGCCGACGACCACTTTGGGGCGCTGCGCGGATTTGCGCGTGTCCTGAGCAGGCAGCAGCCAGTGCCAACTTGCCCGCAGGAGTTGGCGGGCATGCACATCCGCGCGTTTGTGGAGCATTACGACGATCAGCCGAAGCGTCAGCATTCTGCCTTCAAGCAGCTGCGTTCCGTGCTGCGGAACGATCCGGAGCTCCCGGAGGCCGCCCGCCAGGCTCTCTTCGACGTCCGGGTGAAGGAGCCCGAGGTGATCCGCCCCGGGGCCTACGCGGACGACGACTGGCAGGCGATCATGACGGCGGCGCGGCGAGATATCCGCCTGGCGCGGGAGCGGATCGAGGTCGGACAGCGCCTCCTGGCACGGTGGCGCGGCGGCGATCCCGTGCTCAGCCGGCAGGAGGCAGAGCGCGGGGCCCTCTTGGACATCTTCGACTGCACCGGCGACCTGCCGCGTCAGGCCGGGGGCAAGGGCAACCACACGAACGCGGTGTTGCGCGCCGGCGGCTTTCACCACCTGGCCGCGAGCTTGTGCCTGACCAGGCCGGAAGCGACCGCGTTCTGTCTTCTGCTGACCGCGCTGACCCAGGAGAACTTCGGCACCATCGCCGCGTGGCCCGCGGCGCACTTCCACCCGGAGGGCGCCCAGGAAGACGAGCGCGTCGTCTTGGTGGAGGAGTCCAAGCCCCGGCGCGGCCCCGAGCGGGAGCACATGATCGCAGCGCTGGAACACCTGCCCGACGCGGTCGCAGAGCTCCTCGGCGCCGCTGCCGACGAGTCCCGCCTTATGCGGTCACCGCTGCGCCTGTACCTGCTCCTGCTGTCCTTCACGGAGTTGCCGCGTCGCCACGGCGGGACGTCCGCAGCCTTCGCTGTACTCAACCAACGGGGGGAACGCTGGGGCGTTGGGGTCCGGGCCGGCGATGCCCGCAATTGGGCCCGGTCACACGGCTTTCCCGCCGCCCGGCATGCCACCCCGGGCCGGCCGGGTGTGGACACCGACCGCATCCGGCAAACGGCCCTGGAGCGCCGTCGGCATCCCGTGGCGCACTCGCGCCACACCCACAACGACATTTACCTCAAGGGCAGCAGCACCGTACGGGCCGACAGCCGGAAGGTCGTCGGTGCGGCGCTGCGCCAGGAGGTCGCCAAGGCCCGTGTGGTGCAGTCGGTTCCAGTCTTCACCGCCGAGTTCGTCGCCTGGGCCCGCGAGAACCTGGGCGAGGCCGCGGCCCAGGCGGGCCTGGAACCTCGGACGCTGAAGGACCTTCTCGACGCCCAGCGGGACACCGCCGCTGTCGCCTGCGTGGACCACCTCGCCAGCCCCGTCGCCGAACCTGGCCAACCGTGCACGGCCTCTTTTCTGCAGTGCCTCACCTGTGAGAACGCTCGGGCGCTGCCGCACCACCTTCCCGTGCAGATGGCCGCCCGAGACGGCATTCTGCAGCGACGCCCCCATCTCGACCCGCCCGTGTGGCATGCCCGCTTCCGCGCTCCGCTTCAGCAACTGGAGGGGATCATCGACCACTTCACCGAAGCCGAGCACCGGCAGGCGCAAGATGACCTGACCGCCGACCAGCAGCGGCTGGTCGATGACCTTCTTGACGGCCGCTTGGATCTGCGATGACCAGCGCCGTCGCCACCTTCGCCGTGCCGGACGGCACACGGCCGGCCGCCGACATCGTCATCCTGCGCAACCGGCCTCTGCGCGCCGGAACAGAGAGGGCAACCCTGTCCCGCTTCGGCGACATGGTCTGGCACATCATGCCGGCGCACCCTGATGCCCACCTCCACATCACGCCGCTGATCTGGAGCCACTACCCTTCGATATTCCACCTCACCTTCAAGACCTTCTTCCTCGCCGCGCTCGACCACCCCTATCCGGGCAGCCCAGTCACCGTCCAGCGCGGCGGCGAGCGCGCAGGCGTCGCGACGTTCCGCTACTGGTTCATGGATCTTCAGGTCTTCGCGGAATGGCTCGTCGGGGCGGGGATTTCGCGCCTGTGCGACGTCACCGAACACCATCTGGACACCTACCGCACCTACGTCCTGGCTCTACAACGCAAGCCGGGGCGGAAGGTGGACATGCTGGCCGCGGTGCGCACGCTGTGGCTGTACGGCCCGCACTTGCCCGACGAGGGACGGCTGGCCACGGGCTACCCCTGGCCCGGGGCATCCGACGATGAGCTCAAGAGCCCTGCCGGAGGCCGCGACAACAAGACGCCGCGGATCGCCCCCGTGACCATGACGGCCCTGCTCGCCTGGGCGTTGCATGTCATCGAGGCGGTCGGCCCCGACGTACGGGACGCATGGGTTGAGCATCAGCAGTTCAGAGCCGGGACGCACCCGTCCCAGGCCGAGTTCGACGGCCTTCCGACGGGGGAACGTATTCAGCGGTACATCGCCCGCTGCCGACGGGACGGGACCCCATTGCCCGGACACCGCACGGAGGACGGGCAGCGGACCATCAACTTCTCGGCCATCCAGCGGATGCTCCAGACGACCACGGTCTTCTCCTTCACCCTCAAGCAGAAGCGGACCCTGCGGGAGTCGGGGCTGCCCATCGCCGAAGACACCTACATCGGGCAGATCAGGGGTGTGATCGACGGCCGGCCGTGGCGCGACTCGCCCATCGCCGTGCCCGAACTGCGCAATCTCATCCGCATGGTGGCTGCGGCAGCTTTCGTGGTGATCTGCTATCTCAGTGGGGCCCGTCCCGGAGAGGTGCTCAACCTGCGGCCCGGCTGCCGGGCAACCGACGAGGAGACCGGGGAACTGCTGATCGTCGGCCGCCGGGGCAAGGGGTACGACCGCGCCTCTCTTCCGGTGGTGGAGGCAGAGGTGGTCGCGGAGGCGTCGCCGGAACAACGGCCGTGGGTCGTCGTCACTCCGGTGCACGACGCCATCGCGCTGCTGGAGAGCTTCGGCGACTACGCCTTCTTGTTCCCCGCCAGCTTCACCAACGCCCAGACCAAGCGGCCGAACGACTTCAACGCCCGGCAGGTTGAGTCGGTCACCAGGGACCTGGAGGACTTCGTCGCTTGGGTGAACAGCACGTTCGGCCGCCCCGGCAGCGACGTACCCGTCCCGCCGGACCCGACCAAGCACCTGCACGCCTCGCGCTTCAGGAGGACGCTGGCGTACTTCATCGTCCGCCGGCCCCGCGGTCTGGTGGCCGCCGCGCTGCAGTACGCCCATGTCCACACCAAAGTCACCCTGAGCTATGCAGGCCGGGACGATTCCTCCTGGATGGACGACATCCAGCTGGAGATCCTGGAGATGGTGCTGGAACAGAATGAGCAGGACGCCCGGCTGCTGGAGTCGGGCGAACAGGTATCCGGCCCCGCTGCCGATGAGTACCGACACCGCGTACGCACACACGCCCGGTTCGCCGGACGCGTCGTCACCGCCGGCAGGAGCGTCGAGCGACTGCTCGGTCAGACGGATCCGAACATCCACCATGGCGAGGCCATGACCTGTGTGTGGCGGCTCGAGACGGCCGCCTGCCGCAAGGCCCGTCTCGAAGCCGGACTGCCCGCTGAAGACGGCCCCAACGAGGGGGAGTGCTGGTCGAGTTGCATCAATCTCGTCTACACGGATCGGAACATCGTCGAGCAGAGGCGTCTGCAGCAGCAGTGGGACGAGGCGGCAGCCGACCCGCTCAGCCCACGTCCCTTGCGCGACCGAGCAGCCGCGCTGGCTGAGAACAGCCGAGCGATCATCGCAGACCACCAAGCGCAGCCGGTTCCGACAACATCAACGACGGAGGAGCGGTGATGGGCCGCCGACCGCGTGACGAGGAAGCCGACCGGGCCGCGATCCGGGCCGCGGCCGACCGGCTCCTGGCCGGCACTCCGCTGCACTCGCAGTCCGGAAAGCTGACCGCCTCGGAGCTGATCACCGAGAGCAGGCTGCGGCGGGACGTCGTGTACCGGCACACCGATCTCATCCAGGACTTTCAAGCCCGCGCCAAGGCCCAGAACTCCATCCCGAGCGCGATGCAGGAACTCGCTGACGAGAACCGGCAACTCAAGTCCGAGGCCGACGACTTGAGGGGCGAACTCCGCCAGGAGCAGGCGAGCGGCAAGACCATGCGAATGATTATTGCGGAGCTCTCCCTCGAACTGGAACAAGCCAAGGCCGAACTCGAGGGCGCCTCGGGCGTCGCCCGGCTGCCGGACCGGCGCTGACCCGAGCAGCGCTCTCGACCGGGTTCTGGGCGAACGAACCCGTGCCGCCCCTCGCCCTGCTACCGGTCGAGGAAGACTCCTCAGGCGGCGGATGCGGCGGCTGAGGAGTCTTCGGGGCCCTCCCATCGGGCATCGGTGTCGTTGGTGGCGACTACGCACTGGAGGAAGGCGCTGAATGCGGCGTCTCCCATCTGAATTCGGACGGTCTCCAGGAGGAGAGCTGCCCAGTCCATGTACGGGACGTCGTCGGGGTTCTCGAACTTCTCGCGGAGGGCCGTGTCGCGGCACAGGGCGTACGTCAGGCCGCCGGCAGCGTCACTCATGTAGCGGTGGTGTGCTGCGAGTGCGCTGCGGGTGACCCGGCTGAAGTCCTCGTACCCCATGAAGCTGCCGATCGTGCCCAGAAGGGCCCGTGCTGCCGTCGCGTCCCGCGGAATCTCGGTCCAGCTGTCTTCGTCTGCCGCGGGATCTGCGTACAGCTTGAATAGTCGCCGGTTGGCTTTATTCACCAGTAGTGGTTCTGGCTCACCTTCTGTGGTGTCTGGCCCTGCGGGTCTGCAACTGACTCGGGGTAGGCCGCTGACCTGGTGCTTCCCTCGCTCGTCGGCTGCGATACACCGAGCGGCTGCGCCGCACCACAGCAGTTGAGCCAAAACCCCAGTAGTGCCGTCGATTGTTCACGGGTTTGGGAGGCACCCAGATCCACGGTCGAGTGATGTTCACGAGTGCTCTGACGTCATTTCTCGTGAACATTCACCGGACCATCGCCCGACCATCGCTGCTCAAACTGCCAGACAAACGCTGCTGCTGAACGTGAACGAAGCCAGCCGGTCGAGTTCGCAGCGGTACCCGGCATCGTGAAGGTCCATGGCATGTGCCTGTCGTTCTGGCGGGCCCGGGCGGTACGCGACACCGTGCGAACAGTCACCGTTTCAGCCGACTTCTGTAGGCAGAACTGTCGCGTCTCACTGAGGATGCGCAGGGCCGTGAGCTCGCAGTTTGGGCTCTGCAGACGATCGCGTCCAATACGTACGGTCGCCGACGTGCTCATGACCTACTTCTCATCGATCGGTTGGGAGTCGGGAGCCGTCGAGTCAGCCAGTCATCCCGGACCTCATGCCGCCCTTGACAGACGACGACCTTCTCTTCGAGGACGATGCCGGGCCTGGGATCACCGTGGTACTCAACCGGTGGATCCAGGTGAGGGGCCCCGCGAACGGCTGCAAGTCCTCAGATTCCTGGGAGACGGGCTTGCACTGGTGAGGTCCTATTCAACGGTCGCCCGTTTTTCGAGGGTCCACCCGGGTTGGTGACCGTGTGTGGTCGCCGGGGCCTATTCAGTCGAATTCCTCTGGCCTCGGCACTGCTGCAGATGTCAACGGGACATGGCACGACGCCCTACCAGCGAAGGGGAAGGACGGAGTGTTTCTCCAGGCAAGATGGCTGGTCTCTTCGGTTGGTCTGTGCTGTGCGGCATCTCGATAGAGGCCGTTTGGGTAATGGTGCTGTCGGCGCCCGCGGCCACTTTGCGTAACCTCGTTACCAGAAGGGCACCGACAGCTATTCCGCCACCGCTCCGCCGGTCGCGGTGCAAAGGGGTGCTGGATGTCGATGACAAGTCGGCGCGGTCTGCTGGCGAGATCTGCGGGAGCGGTGGCGGTCACTCTCGTGCCCAGCTCCGGCGCGGCAAGGGTGAACACACCGCAGGAGCGGCCGGTCACTACGGTCGATGGGCGCGTGGACTGGGACGCCTTGCGGGCGCAGTTTCGTCTGGAGCCGGGATGGGTGAACCTTGCGTTGTTCTATCTGGCCTCGCATCCGAAGGTGGTGGGGGATGCGGTGGATCATTTGAGGGCACAGGTCGACGCCAATCCTCTGTCGGTGCCCACGGGGCTGGCGCTGCCCGATGGTCCTACCGGATGGCCCCGGGTACGCCAGGCGCTCGCGGCCTACCTGGGAGGCCGGGCCGAGGACATCGCGATGACGGCGAGCACGAGTATCGGGCTGGGCGTCGTCTACAACGGCGTCGTGACCCGTCCGGGACAAGAGTTCCTGTTGACGGAGTACGACCACATCTCCCATCGCACCGCCGCCCGGTTGGCCGCCGAAAAGCATGGCAACACGCTACGGCTGGGCTCCTGGTTCGCCGATCCGGCCACCGCGACGGCGGACGGCATCGCAGCGTCAGTCGGCGAGGCGATACGCCCGAACACCAGAGTCGTGGGGATTACCTGGGTGCAGTCGAGCACGGGGCTTCGGATGCCGGTGCGTGCGGTGGCCGAGGTGGTGCGCCGGGCCAATGAAGGGCGCAGTCCTGCCGACCGGTGCCTGCTGGTCGTCGACGGCGTGCACGGGCTGGCGGCAGTCGACGAGGATGCCGCCGGCCTGGGCGCGGACGTGGTGATCGCCGGAACGCACAAATGGTTGTTCGGTCCAAGGGGAACGGGGCTGGTCTGGGTGGCGCCGGACGTCCTCGACCAGCTGCGGCCCACGTTCGTGAGCTTCATCGGTGGCGGGGGAGCAGCGCCCTTGTCGCCCGGCGGGTTTCTGGCGTTCGAGCATGCCTTCGCCCTGCCGGTGGCGGTGGCGCTGCATGAGCAGCTGGGTCGAGCACGCGTTGCCGCCCGCATCACACAGCTGTCGACGCGGGTGAAGCAAGGACTGAGCCGCATCCCCGGGGTCACCGTGTACACCCCTGCCGACGCGGAGCTGTCAGCGGGCATCACCTGTTTCAGCGTGGCCGGACACACCCATCAGCAGGTCGTCGACCACGCCGCCACCCACCGCGTGCGGCTGTCCACCTCGACCTACACCCGGATCGGTACCGCCGTTATCAACACTCCAGCCGAGATCGACACCGCACTGAACAGCCTGGCTGACCTCACCCGCTGAAAACCGTGCTCGGACACCGTCGCCTTGCCGCCTTGCCGCCTTCAGGGAAGTCGACCCCAGTCACCGGCCACCACAGGCCCGAGTGGCGGCGGCGGTCGGCACCATCCGCTGCCCAGACCCGGCGGTTTAGCACGTCAGGCGCACGTGGACCTGCTCGGCCCGGGGGTCCTGGGCTTTCCCGGCGACACCCCGCCCTCCCCAGCCGAGGACGGCTCGCGGGCGCTGTCGGCACAGCACGTTCTGATGGCCCGGCTGGTGGCCGCGGCCCTGCGGCAGGAGCAGCACCGCCACGGCAACGTCATGGACAAGGACCTGGCCCCCATCAGCCAGCTGCCCTGGGTGTCGTGGGTCTGGAGCGCCTGGGCAAGTTCATCGCGGACATCGTCGTGGACGGGGACCGCAGCGGCCGGCGCGAAGCGGGAGAAGAAGCTCCCATAGATTGCCGAGGTGCTCCAGAAGCAGGCATGGGAGCTGGAGAACGAGGTGAAGGAGGGGGCCTGACCCGCAGTCAGCGGGGCAGCCCGCCTTCTGCGGCTTGTTCCCGGCACTTGCGGGCATGGCCAGTGGCCCGTCGCGTCCCGTCTCGGGACACCTGCAGCAGTCGATCCCCGGCCCTGCCCCACGGGGAAGGGCCAGGGATCGGCCGACGTCTTGCGGGATCCAGTCGGTTGGGCCGGCCGAAGGCGACAGGAGCCGGTGCGTCTACCCGACGGGCACCGTAGGCCGGGCGGGCTTGTTACGCCGGTGTTCGTCCTGCTTGCGCCACCCGTACCGGGTTACGCCCCGCGGCTTGAACATGGAGAGGGCCAGGATGATGAGCAGCACCACCAGGCCGCCGACGGAGTGGGGCAGTGTGCCTGGCAGCTCGCGGGGATCGGGGCTGGACGCTGCTGTCGCTGCCAGGTGGCTCACGGTCTGTGTCTCTATCAACAAGACTGTGGCGGCGAAGGCGGTGAGGCCGAGCTTCACCAGCACCCAGTAGTGCCGGAACAGGCCCCACGGGGTGCCCAGCGCGTTGATGATCCCAATCAGCACCGACGCGAGGGCCAGCGGGACGACGGCGTACAGGACCATCACCTCCATCGCGGCGTACGCGCCGCGCACCGTCAACACGTTCGGGCTGGTCACAGCGGTGACATCGAGAGCGAGATACGCGCAGACCGCGCCGAGCCAGCCGACCGAGGTGGCGACGTGAGCGGTCAGCACGGTTTTACGGAGGCGGGGCGGCATGATCATCAGTTGCTGCCCTCGGGTGGCGCGTGGCCGCCCGGACTGCCAACGGAGGGCTGGATTTCTGTGACGCCGGCCGATCCTGTGCCGCCGGCTCCCATGTGCCGACCAGGGCCGTGATCGCCACCGAGGCCGGTGAGCTTCGTGATCAGGACCAGCAGGATCAGGACGCCGACGACGATTGCGGACACCTTCACCCAGCGTGGCGCCCTGGGCGGTGCGGTGGGAGGCGATCCGCGGTCGGTCCCCACGCCGGTGTCGTCGCCGGTGCCGGGGTAGCGGGGCGGGTCAGCCATGAGATTCCTCCGGTGTGCGTGGTCGGCGAGTTCTCCGAGCGACAGCAGTTTACGAGACACTATGTCTATCTCAAATCAAAGCGTCACGGCAACATCGTCACGTATACTGCGGAGGTGCCGAAGCTGTGGAACGAGACGATCGAGGCGCACCGTCACGCGGTGCGCGAGGCGATCCTGGAGACCACCTGGGCGCTGGTGACCGAGCACGGGCTGATGTCGGTGACGATGACGCAGATCGCCGAGAAGGCCGGAATCGGGCGTGCGACGCTGTACAAGTACTTCCCGGACGTCGAAACGATCCTGGCGGCCTACCACGAACGTCACGTCGCCACCCACCTGGCACAACTTGCAGAACTGCGGGACCAGCCCGGTGACCCCAATGAGCGGCTCGCAGCGGTGCTGGAGCGGTACGCGTTCATCTGCTACTACCGCGGGCGGCACGGCAGCGAGGAGCTGGGCGCGCTTCTGCATCGGGGTGAGCATGTCGTCCGCGCGGAGCAGCAGCTCGTCAACCTGTTCCAAGACGTCCTGACCCAGGTCGCGGCAGCTGGCCACCTTCGGGATGATGTCCCGCCGGCGGAGCTCGCGAGCTACTGCCTCCACGCCCTCGGCGCGGCAGGCACCCTGCCCTCTGAAACCGCGGTCCGCGGACTGGTCACGGTCACGCTGGCCGGGCTGCGCCCCCCGAGCTGAAGCGGCTCGCGTCCGGGACGGGCGGTCGTTCCTGACCGTGCAGCTGTTCGTCGCCGCCACGACGAAGGCGTGAACACGACGAGAACGGAGCCGCGGCGTTGCTGGGACGCGCGGCTCCGTCTCTCACCCGAATCGGGTCAGCTCTTGTTGAGCAGCTTCTTCATCTGGTCGATCTCGGCGGTCTGGGCCGCGATGACGTCGTCCGCGAGCTTCTTGGCGGCAGCGTACTTACCGTCCGTCTTCTCGGACTTGGCCATCTCCACGGCGCCCTCGTGGTGCTTGATCATCATCTCCAGGAACATCTTGTCGAAGGCGGCGCCGGAGGCCTTCTCCATCCTGTCCATGTCCTCGCTGCTCATCATGCCGGGCATAGCGGAGGACATGTCGTGGCCCTCCATGCCGTCCATGTCGGCGGGGACGTCCTCGCCCCAGGAGGTGAGCCAGCCCGACATGGTCTTGATCTCCGGGTCCTGAGCGCCCTTGATCTTCGTGGCCAGCTCCTTGACCTCACTTGAGGACGCCCGGGTGTCGGCCATCTCGGCCATGTCCACGGCCTGCCGGTGGTGCTGGATCATCTCCTTGGCGAAGGAGACATCCGCGTCGTTGTGGTCCCCTGCCTGGGCCGTAGCCGACGTGGACGGCGAGGAGGAGTCCCCCATGGACCCCATGTCGTGGCCGCCACCACCACACGCGGCCAGCACGAGGGCTGCCGCCGCGGTGGCGGCGACGAGGGCGGTACGACGGATCAGTGAACGGTGCGTGGTCATTGCTGCTGAACTCCTGTGCATCAGGGATGGAAGGGCATGGCCGATAACGCGGCGCGGCGTTCGTCAGGAACGCTCGGCGTCACGTGGGCCGCTCTAGATCCGCAGGAGTTGGAGTTCGGCGAGGGAGGGCGGGGCCCGGCCGCCACCGGGCTCGCCTGGGGCGCCGAGACGTCGTACGTCGGACGCGTCGGCGGAGCACTGCAGGCCGGGCAACAGGGCAGGCGGGGCGGGCGGTCCGGGGACCGCGCTCGCCGAGCAGGTCGCGTCCGCATGCTCGGTGTGACCTTCGCAGCCGCCCGCATCATGAGTGCAGGCGTCGGGCTCGGTCACTTCCACGGCGGCGTGGCTGCCGTCGGCCGACATGGCGCTCACGGACATCTGGGCACCGGTCGGCATCGCGCCGAGGCCGTGCATGCCGATCAGACCGATGAACAGACCGAAGACGAGCAGGGCGCACAGCCGCAGCGCGGGCTGCGGTCGCAGGGCCTGTTCGACTCGGGTCACACGGCCATCGTGGACAGGAACCGGACGCCCTTGCGGCTAACCGCGCGGGCGTCGACAACGGTCTGCCCTGATGCCGTCCGACGCCGCCTTGATAACGAGCCGCCTTACTGACGCAACGAACGCTCCCCCGCCCCGTCTACTATGGATCTGCGTACAGGGGCGGCGGAGAGGAAACGGTCATGCGGAGGCTGGGGGAGCTAGAGGCGGAGATCATGGACCGCCTGTGGAGGTGGAACCGTCCCGCCACAGTCCGTGAAGTCGTCGACGACATCAACAAACACCGGGACGTCGCGTACACCACGGTCATGACCGTGGCGAACATCCTCTACAACAAGGGCTGGCTGCTGCGCACCAAGCAGGGCCGCGCCTGGCTGTACGCGCCGGTGCGCAGCCGCGAGGCGTACTCCGCGGCGCTCATGGAAGACGGGCTGGGCGCGAGCGAGGACCGCTCGATGGCATTGGCGCACTTCGTGGAGAACATGTCCGAGGAAGAGACGGCCGCCCTACGCAAGGCCCTGCGGAACGCGGGTCGTCAGGCCAAGGCATGAACGCGGCCCCCGCCCTGATCGGTTATGCCGCGGTGATCGGCGTCGTCGCTCCGCGCGGCATGCTGCGCAGCGCCTGGCCGCACCGTGCCCCCGCGCTGGCCGCCGCCGTATGGCACGCGCTGTCGGTCTCGTTCGCGGTCTCCGTGGCGCTTGCGGCCTTTCACCTCGCGGCGCCGACCGAGCACCTCCATGCGGGGTTCGTGGGAATCCTGCACTCGTGCGGGGTGGACGTGGGCCCGGGCAGACCCAACCCCAACATCGCGGACCGACTGGCCGTCGCCTTGCCCGCCGTGGTGGGGCTGGCGCTGGCCGTGAGCTTCGCCTTCCACACCCTGCGCGCCCGGCGGGAGCGCGCCCGGCACCGCGCCATCCTCGACGTGGTCGGCCGCCGATCCGCCGAGCTGCGTGCCACCGTTCTCGTCCACTCCACCCCGGCCGCGTACTGCCTGCCGGGCCGCTGTCCCCGGATCGTGGTCAGCGAGGGCGCGCTGCGGCTGCTGTCGGCCGAGCAGCTCGACGCGGTACTGGAGCACGAGCGTGCCCACATCGTCGGCCGCCATCACCTGGTGCTTGCGGCCGTGGAGGCCTTCGCGACGGTGTTCCGGTGGGTGCCGCTTGCCCGGCACGCCAGGGAACAGACGGCGCTGCTGCTGGAGATGGTCGCGGACGACCGTGCACTGCGCCGGCAGTCGCACGACGTGCTGGCCACGGCGATGTACGAGATGGCGGCCGGCCGCGCCCCGAAGGGGGCGTTCGCCGCGAGCGGCCACACGGTGGTGGTCCGCCTCCAGCGGATTCTCGGCCCGCGCCATGAGGCCCACCCCGCGCTGTGGGGTTCCGTCGCTGCCGCCGCGCTGACCGTGCCGGTTCTTCCCCTACTCCTCGCCTGCCCGCCCGGTCTCGGATAGCCGACAGCGACCGGCAGCGCCCCTGCCCGCGGGGGTGTTTACGGGGCAGCTTGCCAGTTGTCTTACGAAGCTACTAAGTTCTCACTCGTTTGGGCGACGCGATCCGCACGCCCGGCCCGCGTGCAGACGAGCAGAGGAGTACCCACGGCATGGGAACGCACCGCCGCCCGAAGCCGCCCAGCCGGGCCCGGCTCACCACCCTCGGCGTCGCGGCGGGAGCTTTCGGTCTCATACCGTCGCAGAGCCAGGCCGAGCCCAAGCCCACCGTGGATGAAGTGCGCAAGCAGGTGGAGCAGTTGTACGAGGAGGCCGAGGCGCCCACCGAGGAGTACCTCGGCATCCGTGAGCGGCAGCAGAAGCTGGAGAAGGCAGCCGGCGAGGCCCGGGACCGCATCGCCCGCCAGCAGGACGAGATCAACGAACTGCGCGACCAGATCGGGCCATTCGCTGCCGCGCAGTACCGCAGCGGAGGCATCGACGCCAGCCTGCAGCTGGTTCTGTCCGCCGATCCCGACGACTACCTGGAGCAGGCCTCACTGCTCAACCGCGTCGGCGACCGGCAGGCGACGGCAATGCGCGCACTCCAGGGCAAGCAGCGCCGACTCACTCAAGACCGTGAGGAGGCGACGGCGCAGCTCCGCGAGGTCGAGGAGGCCCGCACCAAGGCCGCCGCCAAGAAGAGCCAAGTCACGAAGAAGCTGGCCGAGGCGCGCAAGCTCCTCGCCAGCCTGACCGCCGAGGAGCGGACCCGTCTTGCCGCCGCCGAGGAGCGCGAGGACGCTGCGTCGGGCGCCAGCGACGGCGCGGCGTCGTACAACGGACCGGCCAGCGGGCGCGCCAAGGCCGCGCTGGACTTCGCGTACGCCCAGCTTGGCAAGCCCTACGAATGGGGCTCCACCGGCCCCAACTCCTTCGACTGCTCGGGTCTGACCGGCGCCTCGTGGCGCGCCGCCGGAGTCTCGCTGCCGCGCACCGTCCAGCAGCAGTACGACGTGGGTCGCAAGGTCGCCAAGTCGGACCTGCAGCCCGGCGATATCATCTACTGGTACAACAGCACCCAGCACAACGGCATGTACGTCGGCAACGGCAAGGCCATCCACGCCCCGCGCACCGGCAAGAACATTGAGATCGTCCCCCTCGACAGCATGCCGTTCTTCGCCGCCAGCCGCCCCTGAGAGCTCCCCATCCGCAGCATCTGAGGCCTCCCACGTGAACGCGCGCCCCCTACGCCGACCCCTTTTCGCCGCCACCAGCACGGCGATCGCGGTTCTCCTTCTCGGTGCGTGCGCAGGCGGTTCGTCCGACGAGCCGGCCGCTTCCGAGGCCCTCACACATGTGCACGGCCTGGGTGTCGGTCCGGCTGACGGCCGGGTGTACGTCGCCACCCACGACGGCCTGTACACCCTTGGCAAGGACAAGCAGCCGCAGCGCGTCGGCGACCGCAAAGACGACTTCATGGGCTTCACCGTGACCGACGAAGGCGCCTTCCTCGCCAGCGGCCACGGCGCCCCGGGCAGCGACCGCCCCGGAAACCTGGGGCTCATCGAGAGCAAGGACGCGGGCGGCAGCTGGACCTCCAGGTCGCTGTCCGGCCAGGCCGACTTCCACTCCCTGGAATCAGCGCGCGGCACGGTCTACGGCTACGAGGGCGGACGCGTCCGCGCCACCCGTGACCTCGCAACGTGGGAGGACCGGGCCGTCCTCGATGCCCTCGACCTGGCAGCCGACCCGGCGAAGGACGGCCGGTTGCTGGCGACGACGGCGACGGGCGTGGTGGCCAGCGCCGACGGCGGCGTCACCTTCGGCAAGGCCACCGGCCCCGTGCAGGCGTACCTGTCCTGGCCGGCACAGGGCGCGCTGTTCGGCATCGACCCGTCCGGCAAGCTGCGCCACAGCGCGAACGGCGGCACGACGTGGGAGGACCTCTCGACCGTTCCTGGCACCCCGCGGGCGCTCACTGCCGTTGACGCCGAACGGATTCTCGTCGCCACGGCATCCGGCGACGGCTCGGAGTCCGGCGTCTACGAGTCGCGCGACGGCGGCAGGACCTTCACCCAGCTCACAGCTGCTGCCTCCTGACGCAGCCCCGGGACCGCCCCTGACAGCCGACCGTCGCCCTCGACACCGGACCCGCCGACCCCGGAGCCGAGCCGACATTGCCGACATCACCGGCGCAGCGCGCGGCAAAACAGTGGAAGTGACATTTTCACCGGTCGGCGAAGGACTGTGGCGGGGCCCCTGCGCATGGCCCGGCTCCCCCACGGTTCTGCTCGTCCGCCGGCGTGAACTCCGGCCTACTCGGCGAGGCCCAACTTGAGGGGCGCCCCGTCCACGAAGCCGATCTCGACTCGCAGGGGACCCGCGGTGCCGGGCACGGTGTGCAGGCCGTTGGGCTTTCCTCCGCACCAGCCTTCGATGACGCCGGCCGGGCCGGCCACATCGATGCCGGTGATGCCAACGGGTTGGCGGCGGTGCGCGGCGCTGAGGACAGGAGGGCCTTCGGGCCAGTGGATGAGGCAGGGCAAGAAGCGCCGGTCGAAGTTCTGGCCGAAGCCGGCCAGCGTGTACGGCGGAAAGCCCGGGCCCTCCGCGGGTGCCTCGATCACGGACATCTCGTGCGTGGTGGCCAGTTTGCGCAGCCGCCGCTCGTCCTCGACCGCCACCAGCCACGCCATCGGGACCAGAGGCTGCGAGGGGTGCGCGGCGAGTGCTTCCTTGTCGAACTCCAGCAGCGGCGGGGCGCCGGGCGCGGGAGCCTCACCGTTGGGATAGTGAATCTCCAGCAGCTGGCCATGCCGCAGCGGTACGACGAGGTTGGACAGTCCCAGACCCGGAATGGTCCGGCCGCGGGCGATACCCAGACCGGCCCGGCTGAGCGCCTGCTCGGCGTCGACCTTGGTCCGGGCGGCCAGCACCACGTGATCGAGCTCCATCCGATCTCACCTTCCGCCAGATCTCCGGCTGCACCGCAACCAACGCCACGCTATCCGTAATGAAGTTCGTTTTCAATAATTCTGAGCGGGAACCGGACCCGGGAGCGGCGATCGTGCCGGCCGTCGACCTCGGCGGGCGGATCCGCCCGAGGGGCAGCAGGTAGGGGGACGTCCAGGAGAAGGCTGCCGTCGATGGCTCGGTTGTGCGTGTGGACCAGCGCGCCCGCAGCGCGCTCGGGATCGATTGCGTGCAGCAGGCCGACTGAAGGAGGTCTGCCGGCAGCCAACCTGATGTCCGCGGCCAAGGTCGCCTCGGACCACGCGTACGTGGATCGGCAGACCGACCGCTGCCTGGGCACGCCCAGGCAGGGCAGTGATCCGGTGCAGCCTGAGCTGTGCCCGAACTGTCGTACACTTCGCCCTCATCTCCTGCGGCCACCGCGAGCCACTCCTGAACCCGGGCCGAAGCAAGCTGGGTTGTAACGAGGCCCCCGTCGCCACTGCGGATGGCCCCGGCTATGATCACGGCGTGGTCACGGATCGAGCGACGGTCGGCGCGCCGCGAGCCTGCTCCCGAGCGCTGACTGCGCCCCGGCTGCTGTGGCTCGCCGCGCTGCTCTTCGGGCTGCTCTACGCGCATGGTCTGAACGGCGAGAGCGCCGGCGGGCACCTCGACTCCGGGGTCGCCGCGGTGGTGACCGTCCACGATGCGGAAGCCGTCCACGGACCGGCGTCAGCGAGCGCCGACCGTCATGAAGACCACGACTCCCCCGCGCATCCGGACCAGGCCTGTGCAGTGGGCCAGCCCGACCATGGGGTCGACGTCTGGCCGCCCTGCGCCGGGGTGCTGGAATCGGCGGGCTTCAGCGCAGCGCGCGCGGTCGTCGGCATGAGTCGTGCGACTGGCGTTTCCCCCGCCCATCCACGGAGCTCTTCCATGGTGTTGCGCATCTAGGGAACCGCCGGGCCCACCGGGTGCCGGACCGCTCACGGTCCGAGCGCCCTTTCCCTGGGCTCCGCCAGTCCAGACAGTTCGGTGTTCCGCCCCTCGCGGGTGCGAGCCGCCCGGCCATTCGAGGCACTCGACGTATCGCCGTGCCCGGTGTGTGCTTGACCGCTCAGCCGTACGCGGCGGCTCGGGCCTGTGGTCCATGCCCGGGCCGCCCCCTCCGCCATGTCTCCCGCGCGGACGCCACCGGCCGGACGCCCACCGCCTCCTTCCGATGACGAAAGGTTTCCTTCCTTGTCCCTCATCACCGACCGCCCCGCACCGCCCGCCCCGCAGAGCGTGCATGGCCCCCATGGCTCGCAGATCCCGCCCACGGGCGGCCGGGCGGCCGCTCGGCGCGCCCGCTCCCGCCGCGCTCGCCGGCCCGCCTCGCTCACGGGGCGTTACGTGGGCTATGTGCTGTACTTCGTCGGGGCCGGGCTCATCTCCGGTGCCGTCGTGCATCATCCGCTGGACCCTGACCGGTACACGATGATCGGCGTGATCGGCGTGATGGTCTTCCTCGCCGCGACCGTGATCAATGAGTTCATCCTCGTCCGCAACCGTCCGGCGCTGCCGCGCATGGCCGTGGTGATCGGCGCGTCGCTGCTGCTCTCCTTCGGTATCGGCATGCTCGGCGGCGGTCTGCAGCACTTCGACGACTTCCCGGCACGGGGAGCCGTCCTCGTACCGCTGGGCATCGCCGTCTCGTTCGTCGCCTTCGTGATCAAGGACGCGGAGACGTCGTGGCGACGTATCTTCAGCCCCGTTGGGCTGGGCGTCCTGCTCGCCGTGATCGTCAGCTTCTTCGGCCTGCGGTCCATCGCCGACAGCATGGGCGAAGCCCCCGAAGGGGGCGGGCACAGCCACGGAACCGAAACCACGGAGGAGTCTGACGAGCACGGTGCCGAGGAGGAATCCCCCGCGCCGGCCTCCGAGTCGACGGCGCCACAGACCGGAACGGAGCCGAGCGAGAGTGCCGAAGCCGAGTCCGGTGAGGCGGAGGACGGTCACAGTCACTGAGACACGGCGTGCTCCGGTGTCATGGTGATCGCTCCTGCTTGCCGGGATGTGGTCGTTCGTCCCGTCAGCGGCGAACGGACGTCAGGCGCCGGGGCGCCGCCCGGCCAGGGGCGAGTCGATCCGGCTCCTGGCCGGCACCGGCGCCGCCCTGCTGCCTGAGCTCATCGGCTCCCACCCACACCAAAGCGGCGCCCCCGGCGTCGTACACCAGCCTGTCAGCCCAGGGAGCCCAGCAGGTCGTTGCAGGCCTGCTCGCAGCGGCGGCAGGCTTCGGCGCAGACGCGGCAGTGGTCCATGCCGGCGTGGCGTTCGCACTCCTCGGCGCATGCCTTGCACGCGGTCGCGCACGCGGTGAGGATCGCACGGGTGATGTTGGCGTCGTAGCCGGTGTGGCGGGACAGCACGGCGGCGGTGGCGGTACAGATGTCGGCGCAGTCCATGTCGGTGCGGATGCACTTGGTCAGGTCGCCCACCATGCCCTCGGACAGGCAGGCGTCCGCGCAGGCGGTACATGCCTGAGCGCAGGCCAGGCACTCTTCGATACAGCGCGCCATCTTCTCGCGGTCCACGTTGCCCAGGTCGGCGGGGTAGGTGCTCAGCATGTCCTTGACCACAGTGGTCATCTCTGCCTCCGGCGGTTCGCGTCGGTACGGCTCTCCTTCGCCTCATACGTGTAACACCGGGCGGAGGCGCTCAAACTGACCGGGCCCGCCCCGGCCGTCCTGTCACCCGGAGGCCGCGTGGTCGCCTTCACCGGTCACCGCGCGACCGGCCGCGGCACGGGGACCGCGTCGATGTAGAGCCGGTCACGGTAGCCGCTGCCCGGCCGGTAGGGCCCCGTACACGTGATCAGTACCAGGCGGGGAGGGCCTCCGGTGGCGACCAGCTCCGGGGGCAGCGCGCTGCCACGGCGCGCCGTGACCGCCCGCACCCGGTAGCCGAGCGTGCCGGCACCAGTGGTGACCCGCACCGGATCACCGGCCCGGGCCCGGGTCAGGGGCGCGAAGACCGCGGCCCCGCGCAGGGTGTCCACATGCCCGGCGATGACGGTGGTGCCCCGCCTGCTGCCCGGCAGTGCCGAGTCCTCCCACCAGCCTGCCGAGCGCCCGTCGCCGGGCACTCCCAGCCGCCCATCGGCCCCCACCCCGACCGGCACCACAGCGGCCTCGAGAGCGACACCGCGGCAAGAGTGACGCGGACCGGCACCGCCCCGACCGCTCGCGTCGCGCCGGGAGGAGATGAGGGAGCCTGGGCCTGCGGAACCGGCGCAGGCCTCAGGGCAGTTGGACGCGCCGGAAAGCTGGCCGCCGGGAGAACCGCCACCCACAGCCACAGGGCTGCCAACGCCCAGACTGTGCGTTCGCCGCGCCTGCTCAACGCTCAGGCCCATGTCTTCAGCGGCGGCGCAGTCGCCAGGTGAGCCGGGTGGCGACCAGTGCCGCAGCCGCCCCGCCCGCGACGAGCCATCCGGCGTTGTTGCCGTCGGCGCCGTTGTCCGTGTCCGCTGTGGCGAGACCGCCGTGGCCGGTGTCGACCGTGATCGGCTGTCCCGCGATGACCGCCTCGAACTGACTGTTCTCCCGCGACTGGGTCTTGTGCATCTCTTCGCACATCGCGCGCAGCTCGCCGTGCTCGGCCTGCTTGCGGCACTTGTCCGCCTCGGGCAGGAGCATGCCGTGGTGGTGGACGAAGTGACGGGAGATTTCCACGTCGAAGGTGCGGCCCGCCAGGCCGGGCAGCTTGTTCATCATGGTCATCATCGGCTCGGGCATCGGCGGCATGCTCGGTGTCTCGTCCGTGCCGTACCAGGCCTTCAGCCAGGACCGCAGCTGCGTGATTTCCTGGGACTGCGCGTCCTTGATCCGCCCGCACAGACCCCGCAGATCCGCCCGCGTCGTCTTGTCCACACACATCTTGGCCATGTGGACCGCGGCGAAGTGATGGTCGACGGTGGAGGCGAGGAACTCTTTTTCGTTGAACGCTGTGTCGCTGTCCGCGGCAGCGGTGGGCGCTCCGGCGAGGGCCAGACCGGCGGCCGTGAGCGCTGCCGCGCCTACGCGGCCAAGGGGTATTCGGGGGTTCATGAATGCTCCGATCTTCGAGCAACGGAAGTCATGAACCAGGTACCTCCCCACCCTCCAATGGCCTCCGCCGACCGCTCAGGTTCACTCGCATGCCCCGCGTGTCTCACTCGCGCAACCCTGTGGCCTTGCGGCACCGGTCAGCCTGGACTTGCGCTGCAGCCACGACGGGAGGGCAGACCCCTTGGCGTCCGCACGGGCACCACCGGTGCTCTCGTCCGGACGCCATGGGGGCGGGGCGGTCAGGCCTGGTAGGCGACGTTCGCCATCATCCCGGCCTCGCCGTGGTAGGCGTTGTGGCAGTGCAGCATCCACTTGCCCGGGTTGTCGGCGTCGAAGAAGACGGACAGCTTCTTCTTCGGCAGGACGATGGCGGTGTCCTTGCGCGGGCCGGAGCCGCCCAACTGGTAGGTGTGGCCGTGCAGATGCATCGGGTGCCACATGGTCGTGTCGTTGACGAAGTCGAGCCGGACCCGCTGTCCCTCCTCGATGAGCATCGGGTTGGCATCCGGAGCATCCATGTCGAACGGCTTGCCGTTGACGGCCCAGTTGTACTTGTCCATGCCGCCGGTGAGCTTGATCTGATGCGTGATGTCCGTCTTGGCGGACTTCAGCCGTACGTCGTCGGCGGCGCGCAGCTCGGAGGCGGTCACGATCCGTCCGTCGAGTTCCTTCGGCCGTACGGTCGCCGAGGGCGTGCTCCCCGATCCCGTACGCACCAGGGCCAGGCCGTTGGCGTCCTTGCCCTCGGCTACGGCGACCAGCGGGAAGACCCCGTCGCTAAGGGTGACCAGTACGTCGTACCGCTCGCCCATCCCGATGAGGAGCGCGTCCACCTCCTGGTGCTCGACCGGGAAGCCGTCGGTGTGGGTGATGGTGAGCCTGTGGCCGCCGAGCGCGAGCCGGTACGCGGTGTCGCCGCCCGCGTTGATGATCCGCAGTCGGACCTTGCGGCCGGGCTTGGCCTTGTAGACGTCCGGGTCGGCGGGGACGCGGCCGTTGATGAGGTGATGCGGATACTTCACATCGCCGGCGTCGCCGCCCAGCAGGTCGCTCTCGGCGCCCATGAGCATGAACTTCCCCGACATGCCGTCGGAGGTGGCGGAGGGCGAAGGGGACGGGGAATCTCCCATGTCCATCCCGCTCATGTCCCCCATGTCGTGGCCTTCCATGCTGTCGGGGCTTGAGCTGGGGCTGCTGCTGTGACCCATGTCCATTCCGCCCATACCTTGGCGGAGTTCGGCGAAGACCTCGTCGGGGGTGCCGGTGACACCGTCGACCCAGTCGTCCAGGACGACGACCCACTCGTCGTCGTACGACAGCGGTTCCTTCGGGTCCTCGACGATCAGCGGCGCGTACAGGCCGCGGTCGAGTTGGACGCCGACGTGCGGGTGGAAGAAGTACGTGCCCGGGGCGTCCGCGACGAAGCGGTAGCTGAAGGCGGACCCGGCCCGGACGGCCGCCTGGGTGGCGGGCGGCACCCCGTCCATGTCGTTGCGCAGGGCGACGCCGTGCCAGTGGATCGACGTGGCGGTCTTGTTCGGGAGCTGGTTGGACAGCTCGGCAACCAGGGTGTCACCGACGGAGAGCCGTACCTCCTTGCCCGGGGTACGGCCGCCGAAGGCCCAGGTGTTGGCCCTGACGCCACCACCGAGGTCGATCCTGGCGGCTGCGGCGGTGAGGGTGAGCTTCTGCTGCCGTCCGGTGCTCGCGCGCCTCTTCTCGGTGCGGGCGACTTCGGAGCTGGAAGGGCCGATGAGGGCGGGAGCGTTGCTGGAACTGCCGCTACAGGCGGCGAGTGTTCCCGCCCCGGCGACGCCGAGTCCGGCGAGCAGGACAGAGCGACGGTTGACGCTGTTCACGTTCACGATATGAGCCTCTTTCTCGGCTGAGCAAGTGGTCGCGCGGCGGAGAGACGACACAGAGGTGCCGTCGGCGCGGCCTATATGCGCAGCTGAGAAAGGACCGAAAGATCGGGCGGCGCACGGCCGATCGCGCGGGCAGGCACCAGCCCGGTGGAGGCCTCGTACAGGCTCGGGAACTGCTCAACCCACCCCAGGAGAGGAAGGGGAAGCTGCACCGTCTCGGCGCTCGTGGGGGCACAGTGCTGCATACCAGGAGCGGAGCACGCGCCCGCTCCAAGGCCATGCGCGGACGAGCCCGCGATAGACAGTGGCTGCTCCAGGGGCATGGCGTGTCCGCTGTGCCCGGCAGGCATGGCAGGCATGGCAGGCATGGCGGAGGCGTGCGCGGCGGAGACCCTGGACGGGAGGCCGGCTGCGGCCGTCCCGTGGTGGACGAACACGGCCAGCGCGACACACAGGGCGAGCAACGCCCCGTACGCCCAGCGGACGGCGCTGCCGCCACTGCCCGCCGTCCCTATCGCCATCGTCTCCACCGTGTTTCCGTGCCCCAGGCAGCGCACAGCCTGTGACCGGCGCCAAGGTTCCGCCACTATACCCCCGGGGGGTCTTGAGCGCGCTCCGGCTCCGAACCCCGCTCCCGAGCCGCGCCGGTGGTTCCGGAAGGCCGCGGCCGCGGACGGCACCGGTGCTTGCGCGCCGCTTCCTGTTGCACCGCCCGCGACCGCGACCCGTGTCCGGCCGCACAAACACGCGGCCGGCGTCACCCGTCACCGCACCGGCGAGGCCAGAGAGGCGCCAAGGCCTCCGATGACACCCGCCACCGGCATGGGTACGAAACATATTAGTAGACACAGGCAATGCCGAGGCGCTCTCATTCACCCAAAGGGCGATCAGGGCCGGACGGGAACCGAGATCGATCGGCACGGCGGCCGATGACACAGAAAGCATCAACGGGAAAGAGGGCAGGACCCTGAGCACGCCCACCCCATTTCCCCTACCGGTATACGTCAGTCGTATTCGGCGATCCACGACCAGGAAAGGCGGCGGGGGCCGCCGCCAGGCCGTAGCCTTCCCCCTGTCCTTCGCTCAGTAGCCGCCGGGGGAGCCCCCGCCTTCGCTCGGTGCCTGGTTCGCCTGGCCGCCGACCTCAATGTGGGCCTCCATGCCGAGTTGCTCGTGGCCGCTCACCGGACACCACAGCCGATACGTTCCCTCGCTCAGCGTGACCGTCAGCCTGGCCTGCTCCCCACCGGGGACGACATCGGTCTCGGCGGAGTCCACGCCCGGCCCCGAGATGGCCAAGGCATGCGGGGCCCGGCCCACGTTGTCGGCCGTAAAGGTGTACTCGCCAGGGGGGAAGAAGTCGCGGGACAGCCTCAGGTTGTACTCGGTCTCGGTGACCGTCACCCCCGTGCCCGCCTCTGGGGCCGTACGGCCGCCGTCCCCGCCGCCCGAACACGCAGCCAGGAAGAGCAGCACACCGGCTGCCGGGGCAGCTGCCCGCATGGCGAGGGGTTGGGTCATCAGCGCCCTCATGTGCCTCATCCCCTCACGGGGGCCAGCGGGCGCGCGGACCGGGGCAGGCGGCCCCGATCATCGCGGCCACGGTCCCCTGCATAGGAACGCGTGCCCGAAATCCTCCCGTTCAGCCTCGCGCGACTTCGGGGCACTGCTCCTCGCAGCTGCCTTCCACGACACGGCTCGCCTGGTCGCGCCGTCCAGGACCCAGCCGTCATTGCTACTAATCAATTTCGTAACTTACGATGACGGCCAGCCGCCGGTCGGGCGAACCCCTCTGGCTCCCCGTCCTGACCGGTCGCCGGCGGCCCAGCAATCGAGGAGCAGCCCCATGCGCACCTGGCTGGCCCGCAGATGGGCCGTCGCAGCGGTGGTCACCGTGATCGCCGCGATCGTCATCGGCGTTCCCACCGGCGTGGTGCCCACGCCCTTCTACACCCGGATGACGCCGACGCTGTGGTGGAACTACCCGGCATGGCTGGGGAGTTCCGTCCTGGAGGGGCTCCTCGTTGCCACATACGTCCGTGTCGGCCCGGCGCGGTCCGCCGAAACCGAAGGACAGGAGCGTCCCCGCACCGCGCGGGCGCTCGGCGCCGGACTGCTGTCGGCCTTCGCGGTCGGCTGCCCCGTCTGCAACAAGCTCGTGGTGTTGGCCATGGGCGTCAGCGGCGCGCTGTCGTACTTTGCACCCTTGCAGCCGGTGCTCGCTCTCGCCTCGGTCGCTCTTCTCGTTCATGCTCTCGTGCGGCGCCTGCGCACCACGGCCGCCTGCCGGATCCCCGCGTGACCGGGCGGGTGCTCCGGGCTCGGCGGCGAGCGCGGACTCCCTGCGAAGTTGGGCACCGGCGGCGGCCGGCGGACTGCTTCTCTACACGTCCTTCCCGCCCGCCGGGCTGTGGTTCCTTTTCCCGCTCGGCCCGGCACTCCTCATCGTTGCGGTCCGGGGCCGCACCAAGCGGTCAGCCTGCGCAGCGGGTGGCATCTTCGGCATCGCCTTCTTCGCCCCGCTGATCGCCTGGCTTGCCAACCTAGGCCTGGTGCCGTGGATCGCGCTGACCGTCGCGCAGGCAGCGATCGTCGCCCTCGCGGCGATACTGCTGCCCCGGCTGCTCACGCTGCCCGCCTGGCCGCTGTTCGCCGCCGCGTGGTGAGTGGCGATGGAGGCCGTGGCGGCTGACTCATTGCGGTGCGCGCGACGACCGAAACTCTCCCCGCCGGCCCTCGCTCTTGGCCGGCGCTAGTGCGCGCTCGTATCAGACGCCTCGAATGCGGCGTCGCCGTTGAGGTAGCGCTTCGGGGAGGTGCCGACGGTTCGGCGGAACGCCGCGAGAAACGCGCTCGCTGTCGCGTATCCCACGGCGTGTGCGACCCGGGACACGGGTCGGCCTTCGGCGAGGAGAGGCAGGGCGGCGCGCAGCCGCACATGCGTGCGCCAGCGATCGAAGCTCATGCCCGTGTCGTGGACGAACAGCCGTGTCAGGGTGCGTCGGCTCACTCCGACGGCCCGTGCATGGGCTTCAAGGCTCCGAGGGTCCGCCGGATCGGCAAGCAGCGCATCGGCCACGGCGCATACGCGTTCGTCGACGGGATACGGCACATCGATGGGCACGGTGGGCAAAGGGTGCAGCAGATCCAGCACGACCGCCTCGGCCCGCAGTCGCACGTCATCGGCGAGGTCCTGCCGGCTGAGGTAGTCGATCAGGTGAGCCAGCAGCCCGTCGACGCCGACCGGCGTGGGATCGGTCCAGTCCAGAGGGCACCGGCCCGGTTCGAGGTAGAGGCTGCGCAGCACCGCGTCGCGGGTGGCACCGGTCCGGTGGACGACCCCCGCGGGCAACCACAGCGCCCGCGTGGGAGGCAGGACCCAGTAGGTGTCGTCAACGGCGACGCCGAGCACACCACGTCGCGTCCAGGCCAACTGATGCTGCGGGTGGCTGTGCGGAGGTATCCACTGCCCGGCCGACAACGGAAAGTCGCCCACGACGATCGCCCCCACCCCAGGTGGGACAGCGCCTGCGACAGCCTCGGTCATGCGCCCCAGCGTATGTCCTCAAGGCGATACGGCATGGCCTCGTAGCGGATTGTGGCCAACACGACCGGTGCATAGCGTCATCGCATGCCGATCATTCATCAGTGCCACCGGTATTACCGCAGGACGGACGCGTCGGCCACGCCCACGGGACGCCCGTCATGACATCAGCAACAACCCTGGCCACAGGCGCTGGCCGCCGCCGACCGGCGCTGATCGTGCTCTGCTTCGTGCAGTTCATGCTCGTCCTGGACGACACCGTTGTGAGCGTCGCTCTCCCCAGCATCCGGGACGATCTCGGCTTCAGTGCCGCGGGCCTGGCCTGGGTCGTCAACGCGTACTTCCTCGCCTTCGGCGGGCTGCTGTTGCTGTCCGGACGCGCCGCCGACCTGCTGGGCCGCCGACGCGTCTTCCTCGGCGGCGTGGCACTGTTCGGCGCCGCGAGTCTCGCCTGCGGGCTCGCCCAGGAGCCCTGGCAACTCGTGGCCGGGCGGTTCGTCCAGGGTGCGGGCGCGGCCATGGCCAGCCCGGCCGCGCTCTCACTGATCACACTCCTCTACCCAGGTACCGAGGAGCGCGCCAAGTCGCTCAGCATCTGGGGCGGCATCGCCGGTCTGGGCGGCACGATGGGCCTGGTGATCTCCGGCGCGCTGACCGGCCTCACCTCCTGGCGCTGGATCTTCCTGATCAACCTGCCCGTCGCCGTACTGGCCCTGATGCTTCTCCCGAGCCTGGTCGCCGAGAGCCGGGCCACCCGCAGAGCACGCCTGGACATACCTGGTGCGGCATTGGGCACCGGCGCCGTCCTGTCCCTGGTCTACGGTCTGCTCCAGGCCGGGGAGTCGGGCTGGGGTGACATGGCCGTCGCTGGGCCCCTGCTCGTTGCCGTCGTCCTGGCCGTCTCGTTCCTCGCGGTCGAGTCACGCACGGCCGAGCCACTGGTGCCGTTGTCGTTCCTGGCCTTGCGGACCCGAGCCGTCGCCAACGGTGCGACCCTGCTGTTCTCCGCCGCTATGTACGCGATGGCCTTCCTGCTGATGATCCACCTGCAGACCGTGCTCCGCTACGGCCCCCTCGAGGCAGGCGTCGCCTACCTGCCCTTCGGCGCCGGAATCCTCTCAGGCATGTGGCTCTCCTCCCACGCGGTGATCAGGCTCGGGATGCGCCGGACCCTCGTCACATCCTTCCTGATCAGCTCAGCCGGGCTCCTTCTGCTGTCCGGCGCGGCGCCGAGCGACAGCTACGCATCCGGCGTGCTGCCCGGCATGCTCGTCACCAGCCTCGGATGTGGCCTGAGCCTGCCCGCCCTGACAGTCGCCGCGCTCACGGGCACCACCGAGGAGAACGCCGGCCTTGGCTCGGCCGTTTTCAGCTCTGTCCAACAGGTCGCCGGTGCTGTCGGTGTGGCGGTACTGGTCACCCTGGCCGCACGCCGCAGCGACGCCCTGGCCGACTCGACCGGCCCGCTGCACGCCGCGACGGAAGGCTTCTCGCTCGCGCTCACCCTCGCTGCCGCCCTCCTCGCACTCGGCGCCGCCCTCATCGCCACACTGCTCACCAGCCGCCGCTCAGGATCCGCAGCCGACGCCCGCGAAGCTCCAGCAAAGCACGGGTAGCCGCACACAACTGCTTCTTCGACCGCCCACTCGCCATCGCGGCCGGATACGACGCGGCGCACTGGCTGCGCATCGTGGACCGGCATGAGCAGACCAGCGCTCGGGGTCGCATCGAGATCAAGGCATACACTCTGTGTCCCCCTCTTCGCCATGAGCAACTCACGCAGCCCGCACACCCTTTGTTAACCCGCCGTTCCAGGACCGGGTCCGCCATGCGGCAAGAGACGCGCTACGATCACGGCGTGGTTACGTACTGGTCTCCCTCCAGCGTGCAGCGGACCCGCCCATGGGCGGGTCTGCTGCATCTGCTTGGGCTGGCCACCATGCTGTTCGGCCTTGTATACGCCCACAGTGTGAGCACGGAGGGTATCGCAGGTCACCTCGCCTCCAGCTCGGCAACGACCACCCAAGGCGGCAGCGGCCAGACCGGAACCGCCACCGTGCACGCGGAGCAGGCATCCCTGGAGACGCCGTCGGGCCCGCAAGACGACGGCCATGACTCCTCCCACCCCGCACAGGAATGCGTCCCCGGCCAGCCCCAGCACGGCGTCACTCTCGCCGCACCCTGCGCCTCCCCGCTGAGCAGGGAGTTCTCCGCCTTCGAAGCGACTCTCCATCAGCCCGCCCCGAGCGAAACGAAGCCGGCCGGGTCCGGGCTCGCGGAGTCCAGAACGTCGGCCGTGATGCAGGTCTAGGTTTCTCGGCGCGCTGCCCACTGGTCAAAACCGCCCTCGGACATACGGCCCATTGATGTCCATTGTTTGCGGCTTTGGTCAGTTCCTGGCGTCCGTCCTCCCGCATCGCCTCTCGCAGGCCGTGAACGGGCCGGACGACGGCGCTCACTCACCGCTCGCCGACTATTCCTCGCCGTTGCTCTCTGCCCGGCTACTCCGGGGAGACGGCTGCCGCACGGAGGCTCTGTGCCGATCCCATCCCTCGTACGTCTCGCCCGCCGGGGCTCACCGTCGCCGCGGCTGTTACTGGCCTGGTTGCTGGGCGCCCTCCTGCTGACCGGACTCCTCCACTGCCCCACTCCGCCCCATGACGCGGACCACGGTCACCACCCCTCGCTGGTACTGGCCGGTGACACGTCACCGAAGGCCGAGTCGAAGGACGAGCCGGCCGACAGGGATGCGCCCCAGCATTCGCATTCCGGCGCTTCCTGCACATCCCTGGGCGTGGTCCCCCAGGCTCAGGGCAGGGCGAACTCACCCGCGCGCGTGGCCGTACTGCTTCCTCCCGCCGCAGTCGTGACGACCGCCGCCGCACAACTCATGCCGACTCCGGACCGGTCTCCTGAACGCCGGATAGCCAGACCCGGCCGCACCACGCTCACGATCGTCTGTCGGTGGCGCATCTAGACCTCTCGCACGCAGCCGTACACAACGGCTGCCGCATGCTGCCCACAGGGCGGGGATACCTCCTGCCCATGGTCGGGCCGCGTGCGAGATGGGCGAACACCTGACGCGCATCATCGAACGAGAGCGGACCATGAACTCCCCCACCACTGATCTGACACCCCCCACCCGATCTGCCCTCTCCGGGCTGGTCGGCAACACCCCTCTGTTGCACGTCTCCGAACCCCTCGCCTCGGCGGGGCGAGGCTTCTGGGCAAAGCTGGAGGGCTTCAACCCCGGCGGCATCAAGGACCGTCCCGGCCTGCACATGGTCGAACGCGCCCGCGCCCGCGGCGACTTGAAGCCCGGAGCGCGGATCATCGAGTCCACCAGCGGCACCCTCGGCCTCGGCCTCGCCCTGGCCGGAATGGTCTACGGCCACCCCGTCACCCTGGTCACCGACCCGGGCCTGGAAATGTCCATGACCCGGCTGCTCACCGCGTACGGAGCCCAGGTCAACCTCGTCTCCGAACCGCACCCCACCGGCGGCTGGCAGCAAGCCCGCCGCGACCGGGTCACCCAGCTGATGGAACAGCACCCCGGCTCCTGGTGCCCGGACCAGTACAACAACCCGGACAACACCACCGCGTACACCCCACTCGCCCTCGAACTGGCCACGGAGCTCGGCCACATCGACGTCCTGGTGTGCAGCGTCGGCACCGGCGGGCACTCCGCCGGGGTCTCCCGGGTACTCCAGCAGCTCTACCCCGACCTGAAACTGGTCGGCGTCGACACCATCGGCTCCACGATCTTCGGCCAGCCCGCCCGCCCCCGCCTGATGCGCGGGCTCGGCTCCAGCATCTACCCGCGCAATGTCGCCTACGACAACTTCAGCGAGGTGCACTGGGTCGCCCCCGCCGAGGCCGTATGGACCTGCCGCGAGCTCGCCTCGTCCCACTACGCCACCGGCGGCTGGAGCGTCGGAGCCGTCGCGCTGGTCGCCGGGTGGCTCGCCCGCACCCTGCCCGCGGACACCCGGATCGCGGCGATCTTCCCCGACGGGCCACAGCGCTACCTCGGCACGGTCTACGACGACGACTACTGCGCCGCCCACGGCCTGCTCGACGCCCCGCCCGCACCTGAACCGGAGGTGATCGGCCGCCTGAACGAAAAGGAGGTCACCCGCTGGACCCGGTGCACCACCGTGGCCGACCCACTCGCCGTGAACAACCGGGACCAGGACGCCGATGTGGCGGACCTCGCCGCCGGGTCCGGGGCCGACTCCGAGGAGGAGGCCCGATGAAGGGGATCTACACCCAGGTACGTACATACGAGCGCAGCGTCCAGTTGTTGATGGTGAATCAGTTCACCATCAACCTCGGCTTCTACATGCTGATGCCCTACCTGGCGACGCATCTGGCCGGCCCGCTCGGCCTGGCCGGCTGGCTGGTCGGACTGATTCTCGGCGTACGCAATTTCAGCCAGCAGGGCATGTTCCTGCTCGGCGGCACCCTGGCCGACCGGTTCGGCTACAAGCCGCTGATCATCGCCGGTCTTGTGCTGCGCATCGCCGGCTTCGCAACGCTCGGTCTTGTGGAGTCCGTACCGGCCCTGCTGGCCGCCTCGGCGGCGACAGGCCTGGCCGGGGCGCTGTTCAACCCTGCCGTACGGGCCTATCTGGCGGCGGACGCGGGTGAGCGCCGGGTCGAGGCGTTCGCGCTGTTCAACGTCTTCTACCAGGCCGGGATTCTGCTCGGCCCGCTGGTGGGCATGCTGCTGACCGGTGTCAGCTTCCGCGTCACCTGCCTCGTCGCGGCCGGGATCTTCGCCGTGCTGAGCATCGTCCAGATCCGGGCCCTGCCCGCCCGCCGGGGCGACGACGCGACGCCCAAGCAGGACCAGGAGGGCGTGCTGTCCCAGTGGCGCGGAATCCTGGCCAACCGGCCGTTCCTGCTCTTCTCCGTGGCCATGATCGGCTCGTACGTCATGTCGTTCCAGGTCTATCTCGCGCTGCCGCTGGAAGTACGGCGGCTGGGCGGGGAAGGAACGTTCGGCACGGCGGCGGTGGCCATGCTGTTCGCCGTCTCCGGGCTGAGCACGATCCTCGGCCAGACCCGGGTGACCGCCTGGTGCAAGTCCCGGATGGAACCGGGCCGCGCGCTGATGTGGGGGTTGCTGACCATGGGCGTGGCGTTCGTGCCGCTGCTGGTAGCCACCGCGATCCCAGTGCCGGACGACGGCATGGGGCTGTGGCTGCTGGCCGCCGTGCCTCCGGCGCTCTCCGCGCTGCTGCTCGCTGTCGGGACGATGATCGCGTACCCCTTCGAGATGGACACCATCGTCCGCCTCTCCGGCAACCGCCTCGTCGCCACGCACTACGGGCTCTACAACACCATCTGCGGCATCGGCATCACCCTCGGCAACCTGCTCACCGGGGCCGCACTCGACGCGGCCCGGGACGCCGGAATGTCCGCGCTGCCATGGATCGCACTGCTCGCGCTCGGCCTCGCCTGCGCCGCCGCCCTGCACGGGCTGCACCGCACCGGCCGACTCGCACCACCGGCGCACGACACACACGCCGAACTCGCAACGGCCTGACACAAACGGCCCCGTAACAGAGGGGCGGGCGGTACGACGACGCACCGCCCGCCCCTCCGCCCCGCCGCGCCCACACTCCAGGAGCGACGATGCCCACCCCTGCCCACAAGGCCACGACTTCCCTGCGGCTGCATCCCTTTCGCGCTGTGCGCTACGACCCCGCCCGGATCGGCGACCTGTCCACCGTGATCGGCCCACCGCACGACGACATGGACCCCGCCCACGCACAGGCCCAGCACGGCCTGCCCCACCACATCTCCCAACTGCTGTACGCGCACGACCCATACGCCGCCGCAGGACAACTGGAACGGTGGTTGCGGCGCGGGATACTGCGCCGGGACGCCGATCCCGCTCTCTACGTATACGAGCAGCGCCGCGGCCCCGAGGTCCTACAGCGCGGCCTGATCGGCGAATTGCCGCTACTCCATCACACCATCGCTGTGGTGCACCCCCACGAAGCCGTACGGACTCACGTGGTCGCCCAACGCGCCGCCCATATGGCGGGACTGCGCGCCCAGCTCGAACCGCTGCTCCTTACTCACCGCAGCGGAGACGGTGCGGCAACCCAGCTCGTCGAGCACATCACCGGCCGCCCCCCGGTGGCACTCACGCGTCTCGACGGGATCACCCACACCCTCTGGGCCTGCACCAACCCAACCGAACAGGCGGAACTAACCACAGCGCTGACCGGCACTCAGGCGCTCATCGCCGACGGCCACCACCGTCACGCGGCCTGCCACTGGCTCAGGGCGGAACAATGCGGACCCGGCCCCTGGGACCGCAGCCTGGCTCTGCTCATCGACTCGACCGCGCATCCACTGCAACTGAGCGCGATCCACCGCGTCATACCCGGCCTTGAAGCGAACAAGGCCGCCGCCGCAGCCTCCGACGTGGCCCGCGTGCGGCCGCTGCCCGGAGGGCCACGACCGCCCGGACCCGACGAATTGGTACTCGCCGGGTCCGGGCGGGCGTGGAGCGTCACCGATCCCGACCCGGGAGCGCTGTCCCAAGCGCTGGCAGGACGACCGCCAGAGTGGCAGGAGCAACCCGCGGCCATCGCCGACCACCTGCTCCTCGCACGAGCCTGGTCGGTGCCTGACCTGCCCGGCGCTGTACGCCATGTCCACGGGGTCGACCGAGCGCTGACTGCGGCGTCCACGCCCGGTGCCGGCACGGCGGTCCTGCTGCCCGCCGTCACCGAATACACCGTACGAAGGCTTGCCGCCGCAGGAGTACTGCTGCCCCGCAAGTCGACCTCGTTCGGCCCGAAACCGGCCGCCGGACTGGCGCTGCGGGTCCTGGAGAACCCTTAAATCCGGGCGAGTGGATGGGGACGTCAGCCCGATGTCCCCATCCACGTTCGCCTCCCGCACGGCGAGCGCGGCGGTGGTGGTGACGAAGACGGCTCCACCGTACGAGGCGACTGCGAACCGGACAGCAGCGCAGTACAGACGGAGCCGAGGAAAAACAAAACGACCAGCATCAGGACGGCGTCCGCAAGCACCGGCGGCCCACTGCCGCCAGGTGTCAATGCGGGCCATCCCCCGCCGCTGCTGATCCGCAACCGCCGGGTCCTGCGGCGCCTGGACAGCCCGACCACTCTCCCGGTGGGCTTCGGCGGTGAGCGCCCTCAGATCAGCGCATACACGCTCCAACGCGGCGACCGAGTGCTGTGCTACACCGACGGCGTGATCGAGGAACGCGACGAGGAAGGAGAACCGTTCGGCGAGGAACGGCTCATCCGCTGCATCAACCGCATCGAGAACACCGAAGAAGGAGTACGGGCCGAGGTGCGCCGGCTCTCCTACACCCTGAAGCGGCCAGCGACGATGCGACCCTCTTCATCATCGAGTGGTGCGGCGGCGCCGCGGACCACCTCGCCGTCCTGGAGTGAGCAATACCGACGGCTCCGTAGGCTGCGCAGCACTCGAAGCAACGGTGACGGAATCCCACCGGTGCCTCGCGCTGGCATCGAGACCGCCGTGCCTCGCGCGCCTACGCGATGGACGCTCTTACCGGAGTCAACAAGATCAAGATGCTGAAACGGCAGATGTTCGGCCGAGCCAACTTTGACCTGCTCCGCATTCGCGTCCTCCACGCCCTCTGATTTACGGGGCGTCACGAGTCCACAAGACCAGTGCCAGAACCGGTGAATAATCAGCAGCTCCGTCAGCGGTGCCCGGCGCGCCCGCTCCACCGCCGCGCACGGCTCGTTCGCCAGGAGGTCACCGGCCTGCCGGCCAGGGGCGCGGGCTGACCGCTGTCAGGAGCGCACCAGCCGACCGATGGCGTCGGACGCCTCCTTGAGCTTCAGCTCCTTCTCCTCGCCACCCATTTCGACGGCGTCACTCACGCAGGTCGCCATGTGCTCGTCGAGCAACTGCAGGGCAAAAGACTGCAGGGCACGGGTGGTGGCCGAGACCTGGGTGAGGACGTCGATGCAGTAGGTGTCTTCCTCGACCATGCGCTGAAGACCGCGCACCTGGTCCTCGATGCGGCGCAGCCGCGTGAGCACATCGGCGTTGCGGCGGTATGAAGGGGCGGCGAGAAGGGGAGGGCAGAACATGAGGGGGCAGGCCTGGGCGGCGTACGGGGGTACCAGGACATCGTGCGTCTACGTATTCACTTCGTAGTGAACATCTCCTCGGCACTGGCAATCACGGCCGTACGGCCGCATGAGGCCACTAGAAACCGATCCGATCGCGAGGCGGGGCCGCGGGAACCAAACACATCCGGCACACGTCTACTAAAATACTTAGTTACACCGTGGATGGAGGACGACTGTGCAAGACAGCCGACGCGGGCACCTGAAGCCCGCAGAGCGACGGCACCGGCGCAGGCGGCTGGGGGTCGCCGCGCTTGCCGTGGCCGGAATCGTCACTCTGACCGCCTGTAGCCAGACCGCATCCGGGGCCTCGGAGAAACCACCCGCCCAGGATTCAGGGTCGGGGGCGGACGCCGGAGCGGCTCCCGGGGAGAACGGGTCGGCTGCCGTCACGGTCTCTCCCGCCACGGACGGCAAGGACGTCATACCCGGTGAGCCGATTACGGTGAAGCCGGACGAGGGGAAACTGGCGTCGGTCACGGTCACCGCCGGGGACGGCAAGGTGCTCGACGGCACACTGTCCGCCGACGGTGCTTCCTGGACCTCGTCCCAGCCCACCGGGTATGGCACCACCTACACGCTCAAGGCCGAACTCGCCGCCTCCGACGGCGCCGAGGCGGCGACCAGCACAAGCAGCTTCACGACGCTGAGCAAGGACGAGATCTTCGTCGGCACCTACAACGTCAACAAGGGCACCACCGTCGGCGTCGCCCTTCCGGTGTCGATCGTCTTCAACAAGGCCATCCACGACAAGGCGGCGGTGGAGCTCAAGCTGAAGGTGACCTCCTCCCCGGCTGTCGAGGGCGCGTGGAGCTGGATGAAGGACCGGGACGGCAAGGACCGGATCGACTACCGGCCCAAGGAGTACTGGAAGCCCGGCACCAAGGTGAAGCTGGCAATGGACCTGGCCGGCGTGAAGAACGGCGACCTGGTCGGCACACAGAACCGCGAGGTCGACTTCACCATCGGCAAGTCGGTCGTCAGCACGGTGGACGTGGTCAAGAAGACGGTCACCGTGGCCGAGAACGGCAAGGTCCTCAAGACACTTCCGGTCTCCACCGGGAAGAAGACCTTCGAGACCTGGAACGGCACCATGGTGGTGCTGAGCAAAGTCCCGACGATTCGAATGAACTCCGCCTCGGTCGGCATCTTCGGCCCCGAGGCGTACGACCTCGGGGCCGTCAAGTGGGACGTCCAGCTCACCCCCTCGGGCACCTACGCCCACGCCGCCCCGTGGAACGAGGGCAAGTTCGGCAAGGTCAACTCCAGCCACGGCTGCATCGGCATGAGCACGGACGACGCCAAGTGGTTCTACGACCGGGTGAACTACGGCGATCCCATCACCGTCGTCAAGTCCACGGACACCGTGGCCGTGAACAACGGCTACGGCAACTGGAACGTCGACTGGGCGACCTGGAAGAAGGGCAGCGCGCTGGCCTGACGCCCTCGCGCCCGTCAGTCGGTAGTCCGGGATCGAGGGAGAACCAACACAGCCTTGCCCACCGGTCGCGTGCCGGCAGGCAAGGCTGTGTCATGCGATACCGCTATGAGAGGGACCAGGCGTCCCTGTCCATGTCGATGTGTTCCGGCGACTGAGCAAAGACATGGATGCTGTCATGGCGCAGGACTCCGTCCAGGCACCGTTCGGATGGATGAAGCAGCCCACCCTCGTCGGCCGGCCGCTGCGCCGGTACAAGGGCGACGTGAAGGCCGGGGAGACGGCCAAGGAGAACGAGTGGTACGCGGTCACGCACTCCGGTGAAAAGGCCGCGATGTCCGCGGGCGGAATCCGGCTCGTCCGAAGACATGGAGTGCGTGCCCGGCATCTCCTCAGGCTCAGCAGTGCTGCGCCAGGGCCGTGGCATCGTCGACTCCGTCGCCGCGCAGCCCTCGGGGTGCGCCAGGTGTCCGGCGCGGTGAAGCAGTCAGGTTTCAGTCTTTGGAGATCCCGACGGTGCGATCTTCCTGCCGGGCCCACAGGAGCCTGATCTCCTCACGCAATGCCTCCACGTCGGCCGGGGAGGCGGGCACCCTGGAGGATGCGTTGCTCTTCGGCCGACGGCTCATCATGAACCACATCATCAAGCCCATGCTCAGGGGGCACGCCAGGAGAAACAGCGGGTACAGAAACCCAGGCATCATAACCTCCAGAGCTCATAACTACTAAGTACCTTAGGTTAGATTCCACGGCGACGCCACGCTGCGCCAAGGACTTCGGTCACGGCGGGAGCCGACAGCCGGCGCGACAGCGCCCGCCGACGCCGCTCCGCGCCAGGCGTGGAGTCGTCGCCTCCACGATGGTGCACCGGCCGGGAAGGCGCGGTGCACCGGTGCGCTCGCCACCCGGATCCAGATTGCCGGCGGGACCTTCCCGCGACCCTGCCGGTCAGAGTCCTTGCCCGAGCCGAAGGCGCGCACATCACTATATTACTAAGTAGTGTAGTAGCTTGCTGATCGTGGGTGCCGAACTCCGCACCGGCGCGCAACCGAGCCCTGCACAGTTTTCTTCCGGCCCTTGTGCTGCCGTTTCCACTTGCCCCTGCCCGCAGGACCGACCGCCCCCTGGCGGATGGCGACACCTGGATCAGGTTCATGGATCCCGCGCACATCCCCTTCCTCGTCGAGCAGCACCGCAGCACTTCCCTGACAGCTTCTTCGCCCGTCTCGGCCCCGGGGTTCCTTACCGCGTACTCCTGGACCTACCTGACCGGCGCCCACGCACGTGGCTACATAGCCGAAAGGCCACGGAGAGCCGGTCGGCTTCCTCGTCGGAGTGACCGACCCGGCGGGCCACCGCCGGCATATCCCGCGCGTCCACGGCCGTAAACTCCTGCTGCGCGGTCTGGGAAGCCTGGCCCTGCGCCCCCGGCTGGCCCCGCACTTCATACGTACGCGGCTGGAACCGGCCGGTCCCCGGCCCTTCGGGCACCACTGCGGTCCTGGCGCATGTCGCGGTGGTCGAGCAGGCCCGTTGCGCCGGAATCGGCACGGCCCTGATCGCGATTCGTCGAAGAAGCCTACGCCGCCGGATGCGCGCGCGTCCGCCTCGTCACCGTCGCCGGTGACGGCGGGGCCGGGCCGTACTACGTGCGGCTCAGCTGGCCGTCCCAAGGAGAGACCGGCACACCGGACGGGCGGCGGCTGGCCACCTACGACTTCACCCCGCGCGGCCGTCACGCGCCGGAGTCCCACTAAATACAGCACATATACCTACCCATGCTGCCCGCCGGAGCACTTGCGCATCCCGCCGCTCCCAGCCCCTCCCCAGAAGTCCTGCTTGACCACCCGAAGGCCGGACACCACACGCTGCCAGGAGTTTCGTCGCCCACATCCCCATCCGTGGGGCAGCGCCCGGTCTACCCCGAGAACCTCGCACCCGGGCAGGCCTGCCCGCCTCGGGGCGGCACTGCTCGCTGTGGCGGGGCTCCTGGCCGCCGGCTACCACCCAGTCGGAGGCGAGCGACGCCGGCCCCCGCCGGAAAGTCCGCCTCGCCATCCGCGTCTTCCCCCTCTTCCCCGACTTCCGAATCCTCCCCTCCGACGGAAGCGAATGCCGTGGTCAAGGAGATCACGGTCGCGCAGAAGAGCCGGCCACCCCGTCGCAGTGACAGCAAGGCGGCTACTCCACAGGCTGCTTCGTCGGCACCGCCGCCCGGCGGTGGCACACCTCAGGACCTCAGGAATCGGTCGCGCCTTCAACGACGGGGTCGTCAGCTTCCGCGCGTCGGTGCGGTGGGCAGTGCCCACCGTCTCTCCTGCGCGACAACGTCCGCCGGGGCGGGCGTTTCCCCGACAGACGTCGACTGCACGGCCCGTTCCGCGTCAAGCGACCATCATCAGCAGCATCGCGGACATGGTTCCGCCCATGCCGATGTGCGCCGCAAGAGCCGCGTCCGGCGCAGCACCCAGCCGACGACGCCGGCCGTGGCCGCCGACGCCCCCGACCGTGCCACGCCCGCGGGCGGTCCGGGTCTTGTCCCACACGGAGATGGTCAGGGATGCGAGGAAGACGACCACCGTGTCCGGCATGGCGAGCAGCCAGCGGGCCCAGGAGCGGCGTCGGCCGCCTTCGCGGCCCGCGGATGCAGTCCGGTCGGTGCCACGGACGCGCGTCCACATGGATGCGCCGATCGAGAGCAGGAAGTACCCGGCGAGCACCGCGAAAACGAGGCGCCACACGGAATCGGCGGCGGAAGCGGCCGACGTGCCAGCGGCGGTAGCCATGCCCGGCATGTCCATTCCCTCCATCCCTTCCATCCCAGGCATCGACCCCATCCCGGTGTGCTCCATGCCTGCCGTGTGCTCCATCCCCGGCATGCCTGCCATGGAGTGACTCCCCAGGGCGAGTACCGGTCCCGAGGACGTGCTCGTCATGGCCAGCGTCATGATCACCATGCCGGCGCTGCCGATGATGAGGTGCGTCCAGTGACGGCCATGGCGCCAGCCGGAGCCGAGCGTGCGGCGTACGGCCATCACCACGCCTCCCAGGCCAAGGAGGGCGAACGCCACCGCCCACCACATGCCGTACCCGGCATACCAGGCCGCTGTCGCAGGCAGCGCCATGGCCGCCATGCACACGCCCATCAGCAGATCGCCCCCTGCCGCGAACCTGGACTCGCCGCTGGTGGTGACCACCCGAACCGCGCTGACGGCGGCCACCAAAGCGGCGATCAACGCCACGGACCAGCTCAAAGACAAACTACCCATCGTCACCCTTCCGCATCGGCCAACTGGCGAGCCGACACGGCCGAACGCCGACTCGTAACACAGCAACCTCCGGTGTCTTGCGGGCCGTCAGCTACTGACGTACTTAGTACGTTGCGGAACTGGCGACTGTTCACGGGACAGCGGAGGAGCCGACAAAAGGCCGGGCCGGGCTCGTTACCCTCTTCGCCGACGCCGGGCGACCCCTTCGGACGGCGACCTGTGCGAGACCCTGGACCTCGGCTCCCGCCGAAGAACATCGAGGGCGTGCCCTCGAAACTCAAGCGACTTGTCAAGCGAGACATCCTGGCCGAGATCGAACCCGGCCTGTGCGCCCGGGCCCGGCCGTAGGACGACGCGAAGCCTCTGACCACGCGCGGCCCGCCTCTGTCTCTCAGAGGTACCTTCCAGCCGGTGCAGCCGGAGAGCACCGCCGAGATGGCGGTACAGATGCCGGCGCACACTCCTGGCGAGCATGTCCAGCGCAAACGCGCCCGGGCGCACCTTCACGGTGCATCCGGGCGCACTTCGGGCGTTGAGAGGTCAGTGGTAGGCGTGGACGACGGCGTGGCCCTTGCCGCGGCCGATCATCCACTTATTGACCGGGGTCGTGATCAGGAAGGCGACGCCGAAGCCGCCCAGCAGCGCGGTCCAGAACAGCGCGTCGGACAGGTGAGCGTCCATCGCCCCAGGGGTGAGCGCGATGATGCCGTTGTCGACGAGTTCCATCACGGCGATGGAAACGGTGTCCGCGGCCAGCGCCACCTTCACTGCGGACTTGAAGTCCAGGCCCGCCCGGCGGACCGCGAACAGCGTGAAGGAGTAGCCGAAGACGAAAGCCAGCGTGATCGCCAGGACCATCGTCTCGACGTTGCCCCACAGCAGGGCCGTGCCGATGACCATGCCGAGGATCTCACCGATCGCGCATCCGGTCAGGCAGTGCAGCGTCGCCTTCGCCGCCGTCCCCCAGGACGCGCCGCCGCGCATGTGCCCACCGTGACCGCCGACCGCCTGGTGCGCTGCGTGGTCATGAGCGGTGCTGGTGTGGTGTGCGGTGTGGTCCATGACCATCATCCCCATTCCCATCCGGTGTGGCCCGTTCTCTTTGCTCAACAGGAACGGTATACCCCGTGGGGGTATACATCAAGGGTGGCGCAGAGAATCAGAGGGGTGTGGCGGAAGGCGGCGCCGAATGCCTTGCCGGACGTCTTCAGCTTGTCCCTACCTCGATGCCGTGCGGATTCAGGACGCGGTCCAGTCCGGAGGCGGATCTCTCCATGACGGCCATGCGCTATGGCGCACGACGAGTCGGGGGTGACGAGGTCGTTCAGCTCACTGCTTGGGCTGTGCTGGCTGCCGAAGAGTCCCTCGCAACCCTCGGCTGCGGAATGGGGGGTCACTGACCGTGAAGACGGCATCCGCAAGTTGGCGCATAGATACGTTGCCGACGGTCCGGGCAGGAGTTGCTGCGCCGTTCGCTTCCGGCACGGTGCGCTGCTCCTGCTGCGCCGGCCCCGCCCCGGTCGGGGATGTGGGCGACACAGTCAGAGCCGTCGCCGCACACGTGGCCGAGAGGTACCGCAACCTCGGCCGCCTCCTGCGGTCTGCAGACGACATCCTGGGATCGTCCCGGACGGACCGAGAGCACGGACATGGCCCTGGCCCCGCGCCTACGAACCCGCCCGTGCCAGGCTGAGGTCAGCCGTCTCGTAGCAAGGCGGACCGGCGACGGTCAGTCGGATCAGCCAGGACTTGCTGTTACGAACGCGCGCCGGCTTCGTCGTAGGGAGACGAAGGTGAGCACCGTGATGGCGGCCATGACAGTGGTCGAGATCAGGAAAGCGGGAGAGGTGGGGGAGGAGGCCGAGGCTCCGGCGATCACGTACGCGGCGGTGCCGGGCAGCACGCCGAGGGTCGTTGCGGCCGTGAACGGCCCCAGGCGCACTCCGGAGAAGGCCGCGGCAAAGTTGACCGCCTGGAAAGGAATGCCGGGCACGAGGCGGAGCAGCAGCACGCTCCGAAAGCCCTGATCGGTAAGCCGACGGTCGAGAGCGGCGAGAATCTTCTTCAGCAGCGGCTGCAGCGCGTCCCGACCGAGGCCGCGGCCGAGACTGAACGCCAACACCGCGCCCAGGGTGGTCCCAGCGACCGCCAGCGACAGACCCTGGATGATCCCGAAAAGTGCTCCAGCTGCCGCGTTGAGCACCGGCTTCGGGAAGAAGGCGAGGGTGCCGAACGCGAAAACAGCGACGAATACAGGCGCGGCCCAGAGCTCCCGGGACCCAGAGGTGAATTCCTGAGAGAGGAGTCGCTGCGGACTCCACAAGAGCAGGGAACCTGCCGCAGCCGCCAGCAGCGCGAGGAGAAGGGCGAGCCGGGCAAGCGGTGGTATGCGCACTTGGGGAGTGTACCGGCAGGGAATTCCAGACTCGATCGAAAGCGGCTCGCGCGGCGGGACCACAGCCGCGTCGCACCGCCCCATCACCATCGATCGGGGTGCCCAGCACTTCCGTGATCAGCAAAGGCGGGAAGCCGACTGCGGCGTACTCCCGCCCGCGAGACGATGGCGGCTCACAAGCCCCCGGGGCCTACCCGGCGACGGAACGCGACCCACCTGCGCGGAGCATAGGCCACACTGACGCTGCGCACAGCCCCCATAGCGGTATGTATTCCGAGGGCGGCTATGGCGCCTGGAATGCCGACTGGGGCACCTGGCGGAGCGCAGAGCCCCGAAGCGACGCCGACGACTCAGCAGGACCGATACGCGAACGACTCCGTGAGCGATAGCTGAGGCATCGCCCTCCGCACGCCGGGAGCAAGTGGGGCTCAGGGCGATTGGCTGAGGTGACCTGGATCAGTTATCCGGATCGGCGCCGCCGGTCAGGACGGCGAGGCGATTCTGCTGTCGCCGGTTTGCTTTCTTCTTCAGCTCGATGTTCTCGTGGTAGAGGTTCGCGGTCACTGTGGCCAGGGCGTCCAGTTTGTCCTGGACGACTGGCCGTCGGTGCCTTCGCCCCGGTTGGCTCGTCGGCATTGTGCTGCTTTCCCGGCCAGAGGTGCCCTCTCTCATCCTCAGCTGCGTTCGTTCGGCATCGTCGCAGCCGTCACTGACAATCGGGGCGCTGCAGACAGCTCACCATCCTGGAACCCGGACAGCACGGAGCAGCCCAGTGACGTCGTGTGCACCGCGAGGCAAGCGATCCCACTGGGAGTGGATCTGACGCCACCGAAGCATGTCTGAATCAGCCTCACGCCCCATGCGGGCCAAGCACTCGTCAGTGAAGACGGCTGTCGACCACACGAAATTTGCATCCCGGAGATCGCCGAACTCCCCGTCCACACGGGCGAACAGAACCAGGACGTAAAGATCGTTCAGGGGAGTCGGCTGGTCGCGGACGTCCGTATAGCGGATCGCCTCCAAGGCTCCTTCGTCCGGGGCTTGAGGCGCGAATCGCGCTTTGACTCGTACCCGGGCCAACCCGCAGTACCGGTCCTCCAGCGGCTCTTCCGAGCCGGTGAACAGCGGAGTCCCCGCCGTGGTGTCCCATGCCCACCTCTCGCTGCGGCGCTGTTGAGCGAACGACAACAGAGTCGGCACGCGTTGAACGACGGAGGTCCACGGAATTGCCGGATCAACCCCCAGAGCGCTTGTAGACCCGTCCCACCCGCCTATGGCCGGACCGAACCGACACGATTCGTCGAATCCAGTGCGAACGGCTCTGGCTCGTCCGTACGCCGCAGGCACTGAGCCATGCGGCCAGAGGGCCGCGGCGGTGAGCGACTGTGCCAAGCCGCCGATTGGGTCGCCCCTATCCGCCGTCAGTCCGGCCTTCTGGAGGCGGTCACGCGCTGACCACATCCCGAGCAGGACGTCGCCCAACATGAGCACATCGTCAGAGGTATCCATGGCGGAACATCGACCTCCCGCCGTCAGACGTAGGGACGGGGTACGCTCGCGAGGCGAAACTCGACAAGCTCAAACGCGACACGCGGCTTGCCTAGTGAACACTGGGAAGGTGCCACAGGCCCGAGACGTAGACGTCACCGGCCCGGCGGGACAGCAGGACCTCCGCGCCCGCCTCTCCGTCGCGGCGCAGGATCAGGTGGACGTCGATTGGCTCCCGGTGGCGCTGCTGCCCGCTCACGATGAGCTCCCGGGCCGGCGGGCCAGCAGCACGGTGAAAACCGATTCCTCCCGCAGCACCCCGTCCTTGGCGTGCACGTCGAGCAGCTGGCGGGCTTCGGCCTCGAACGCCTCGTGCTGGTCCGCGAAGAGATCGGGCTGGGCGAAGGAGGTGCTGCGGAGGTAGCCGACGACCGTCTCGGGTGTCCACGCGCGGGCCACGGGGAAGCGGTGCTCGCGCAACTCGCTGAACGGCGAGGTGGCCAGGTCGTCTTCGTAGGAACGGCCGGGCGTGGCGTAGGTTCCGCGTGTGCCGGCACGGCGGCCCGGCCCGAGGCAGGTCTGGATCAGCTCGCGCAGCGCGCCGGTCCACTCGGCGTCGTGGGTCCAGAGGCTTCCGTCGCCCATGATCGCCACGGTGGCGTGCGGCGCGGCCACCCGGTCCGCCATCTCCAAAACGGCGGCGCGGTCCATCCAGTGGAATGCCCGGCAGCAGGTGATCAGATCAGGGCACCGGCCGGGCGCCCGCTGGGTGAAGGTGTGGGCTTCACCGGCGTACGCGGAAGCTGTGCACGATCCGAGGGCCTTCAACTCTGCCATCGCCCGGGCGAGCATCCCCTGATTGACGTCCACCAGATCGACGTGCGCCAGCCGCGGCACGACGGAAAGCAGTGCGCAAGGTACCTGAGCCGTCCCGGTCCCCAGGTCCAGCAGCACCGGGGCCGGCACGCCGTGCAGGGTCGCGGCAAGCAGGCGAACGGCAGCGTACGGCACTCCCGGTCGGTAGCGGGCGTACTCGGCAGCCGTCGTACCGAAGAGCGCCTCCCCGGAGGCGGCGTAGTCGGCGGCTGGTCCGCCGGGACAGGTGGTCACTGTGCGTCTCCAGAGGTGCGAGGGAGGTCGGGAAGAGGCCAGGTGAGGGTCGTGCAGCTGGTGGTCACCCGCTGGGCGCCGCCGGCGTCGATCTGCAGGCGGTAGGTACGAGGGGAGCCAGCCGCACGCCATCGCTCTGCGACGTCGTGGATCTCCGCCCAGATGTCGCGCGGCCCGTCGACGGTGACTTCCCAGCGGCGGTGCCCGACCGGACGTGCCCGCATCCAGGACCCGCACCCCGGTGCGCCGATCGTCAGGTCGTCCGCGCCGAAGTGGCGTACGAGGCCCGGGTAGAGGTGGTCCAAGGCCAGCCACATGCCGCGCTCGGTGTCCGCCGGGGGCACAAGGTGGCTGCGCTGGGTCAGGCGCCCTCCGTCGGTGGCGACCCGTTCGCGGAAGTCGGCGGGCAGGAACAGCCTGTCGAATCCCACACCGCCGCGATGCCCGAACTCCACCGCGTGTAGCTCCGCAACCACTTCTCCCGTGGCGGTCTTGGTGATCACAGCGAGGCCCGGCCAGGACGGCGAAGAGGTGCCCAACGTCATCAGGGCGCGACCGCCCGGCGCGAGCTGGGCCACCAGGGCCGGCGGGACGCGGGGCACGGCGAAGGACACGAAGATCCGGTCGAACGGCGCCCCGTCCGGCCAGCCGCCCACCCCGTCCCCGGTCACCACCGCGGGCCAATACCCGAGTTCGCCCAGCCGTACTCGCGCGGCCGCGCCGACATGCCGGTCGACATCGAGCGTGACGACCCCGCCGTCCCCGCAGACGAAACACATCACGCCGGCGGTGACCGCCGCGCCGGTCCCGACATCCAGAACCCGCTGACCCCGCCGCAGTTCCAGCAAGTCCAACAAGCCCGCGGTCATGCCCATCGTGCTCGACATCGCAGTCATGGAACCCCCGCACCGAGGGCCGGGGCCCCGGCCAAGGAGCGGCTCACCCGCATGCTGGACCGACACGCTGTCCCCGCTGTGCAGGACGCGCAGCAACTCCTCCCGGTCATCCAGCCGGAGCCAGTCCAGCAGGTCCCACCGCGGCGGCTTCTCATCCGGCGCGCTGCGCCGGACATACGCCTGCGGCATCAGGACCTCGCGCGGCAGGGCAAGCAGGGCCTCGCGTACCGGGCCGGCCCCCAGATCGCCGGCCTCCTCCAGGCGGGCGACCATCGCTGCCCGGACCGCGGCAGCACCGCGATCACCCCGGGCGCCGGCCCCGTCCCCGGACCGGGTGACCTTTGCGGTCCTGGTGTGGGACGGCGCTGTGGTGGTGGCCTTCGCTGGAGCGGGGGAGGCCGGGGCAACGGGCCTTCGTGTTGTGTCCCCGGTGTTCAGCTCGGTCATGTTGCGCCTCCGTCCAACGAGCCCTCACGGTGGATGTCTGTGGCGGGTGCCGCTCCAGGAGCACGTACCTGTGGCGGGGGACCGGCTCGCGGGGGTTCTTCGGCAGGCGCGGGTTCTTCCAGATCGGGCGGAGCGTCGGGCATCTGCCGCAGGCCGCGCAGCGGAGAGAGGGCCAGGACCAGGAGCGGCACGATGAGCAGACAGGCACCGATGATCAGGGCGGCCCGGACGCCGGCCCACGTCCCCAGTGCGCCGGCGAGCAGCGCGCCGACCGGACGGGCACCCGCGGTCAGCCAGGTGCTCACCGCCTGCATCCGCGCCTGCATGCGCGACGCGGTGATGATCTGACGGATCGACCGCTGGGTGGTGCCGGCCGCACCGGCACACGCCAGCTGCACGATCAGTGCACCACCGATCACGATCTCCCAGCCAAGGCCGGAAGAGGCGAGCAGCAAGGGAATCTGGGTCACCGGCGTGATCGCGAGCGCGGCAAGCATCATCGGCCCGGGCCCGAACCGTCGCGCAAGGACTGGGGCGAGGAGTGCCCCGGCGGCCGCGCCCAGGGCGCCGAGCCCCAGCACGACGCCGAAGGCCGTGGTGCTCATCGCGAGGGTTCGCAACAAGTACAACGCCCACAACGTATTGAGCAGCGCAAGGGCGAAGGACGTCGTCGCGTTGACCAGCGTCAGTGTGCGCAGCCGGTCGTCGCCACGTACGTACCGCAGGCCATCGCCGATCTCCTCCCACAACCGGCGGTCCTCGGCCCGTGCCCGGTCGGTCTTGGGCGTGTGGATGCGCGTAGTGCACCAGGCACTGATCAGGTAGGAGAAGACGTCTCCGAGAAGGGCCCTGGCCGGTCCGACCAAGGCGGTCAGCGCGGCGCCGAGATTGCTGCCGCCGGTCGCGGAGAGAGCAAACAGCGCGCCGACCCGGCTGTTGCTCCGCTGGATCAGGGACCGGTCGACCAGGCTGGGCAGAATACTGATGGCCGCCGCGTCATGCACCACGCCCGCAGCGCCCTGCACCACGGCGACGGCCATGAGCTGAGACAGAGTCAGTGCGTCGAGGGCAGCCGCCACCGGCACCGTGGCCAGCGCTGCCGCACTGACCAGATCCCCGGTGATCATCTGGCGTTGCTTGGAGTGGCGGTCGGCGAGCGCCCCGGCATGCAGGGCGAGCAACGCGGGTGGCAGCAGCCCCAGGAACGACAGCCAGGCCACCTGCGCAGTGGTGGCATGCAGCTCCAGGACGGCGATCACCGGGATCACCATCGAGCTGATCGAACTGCCGGTCACGCTGGCGCTCTGGCCGATCAGGAACGTCCGGAAGTTGCGGTGCCGCCACAGAGACGTCTCGGGCTGTCCGGGGGAGTCAGCGCAAGAGGTCACGGAGCACCTCCTCCGCCTCGTCCAGGCGAGCGCACAGCACACCCAGGGCCTCGTGGCGGGCCCGCCCGTACGCCTCCAGCTGAGGGGTGACCGCAGGCGGGTCGTCGAGCGGTTCGGAGAGCGGATACACCGAGCAGGCCCGGTAGCCGGCCGCCACCCGTGGCACCGTCAGGAGGTCCTTGACCGGCATGGCCGGGTTGGCCTCCCGGTAGGCGGCGACGGCCGTGGCCAGGCCCGTGGGCCAGTCCGGGGCGGTCAGGACCGTGCGCGGATCGAGCACGATGCGCCCCAGCTCCCACATCGGGCTGCGGTGCGCCGGCGGCCGGAAGCCGATGACCGCGGCGACCTTCTCGCCTTTCAGCATCACGTTGAGGGAGGACAGGTCGCCGTGGACGATCTCCGTGGCGAGGGTCGTGGGGAGTGCTTTGAGCATGGATGCCGTGGCGGGGAGTTCGTCCAGCCGTGCCCGGGCGGTGTCCCTCGCCCACGCTCCGAAAGGGGAGCTCGGGGGCTGCTTCGCGTCGGGGATGAACCATTGCAGGAGGACACCTTCTTGCAGTCCACCGTGTCGGGGTGCCCGTTCCAGCGGCCCGTGTAGACCTGGATCGGCACCGCGAGGCCGTCGACGCTCGTCGCCTCCTCCACCGCGTACGGCGTCAGGCCGACAGGTTCAAGGCCGGGGGCCTCCTCGGCGAGCTCCCGCCGCAAGGTCCCCTCCAGACACTGGTCACCCCTCTCGCGGCCGCCACCAGGGAGGGCGAACACCCCGGGCTCCCAAATGCCCTCACGCAGATCCCTCAGATGAAGCAGGTAGCGGCCACTGCCGTCGTGGACCAGAGCCGACGCGTTCACGGGTTCCGGCCGCCCATCGAGCCCAGAAGCCTCGGCGTCCAGCAGCTTGGCCCGCAGCGTCGGTGACCTGACGTCGGTGAATGCAAGCCATTGGGCACCCGAGACCTCTTCGTCCTGCAGCCGCAGCGGCGGAAGCTGCTCGGCGCTGACGTAGAAGGCGAAGCGGAAATCGAAGTGCTGATGGCTCGGCTCGCCCTTGGCCGGATTGGCGTCGATACCGTGAACGTCGATGTCGACCGGCGCGCCCAGGAACTGCGGGGTCAGACACAGGTCCCCGGGCCGGATGCCCGTTTCGTCGGACACTTCCCGCAGGGTCGCGGCCAGGAGGCTCCGGTCCGCCTCGACGTGGCCGCCGGGCGTGAGCAGCAGCCCCGTGGCCTTGTGGCCGATGTGCAGGACCCGTCGGCCTCGGTCGATGACGACCGCGCTGCAGGTGACGTGGCCGGGAAGAGTCGTGCGGCTGGACGGGTCGTCAGGGCCGTCCAGGACGGCCAACAGCCCGGTCAGGGACTCTCGCTCATGCGGATGCCGAGCCAGATAGCTTTCGGCGGTCGCGCGGATGTGGGAGCGAGTGACCGGCACGTCAACACCTCGGGGAAGCATGGAAGGACTGGTGGATGGGTCGACGGAGTACGTGGTGGCCGCGGGCACGAGCGGAGCTTCTGAAGTCGTGTCGGGGCCCCTCATGCGCGGGTCCCGTGCCTTTCGTCGTCCGGCTCCGAGGTGACCTGGTAGGACAGCAACTGCTGGAACAGGCCGCCCTCTTGTTCGGCGAGGTCCTTGTAGGTGCCCTCTTGCACGACTCTGCCCTCGTCGAGGACCACGATCCGGTCGGCGACGGCGACGTTGGTGATGCGGTGTGTCACCAGCAACACCACCCGGTCCTGGGCCAGGTCCCGCAGCCGCTGGAAAATCCTGTACTCGGCGCGAGGATCAAGGTTCGCCGTCGGTTCATCGAGGACCAGGAGCCCGGCCTCGCGGAAGAACGCCCTGGCGAGCGCGATGCGCTGCCACTGGCCGCCGCTCAGCTCCTCCCCGTTCAGCCACTCGCGGGCCAGGAGGGTGTCCAGGCCGGCGCCGAGTTTGTCGACGACCTCGTCGGCGTCGGCGGCCTCGCACGCTTCACGCACCGCCACGTCACCGCGGGCCGTGGGCTGTCCCTGGGTCACGTTCTCGCGCACCGTCAGCGGCCAATGCGCGTAGTCCTGCGGTACCAGGGCCACCTGCCGCCACAGCGCCTGCGGATCGGCATCGACGGTGGGGACGCCGTCCCACAGCACCTGCCCGCCCGTGGGCAAGTACAGACCGCTGACCAACTTCGACAGCGTTGACTTCCCCGAGCCGTTGAAGCCGACCAGTGCGGTGACCTCGCCCCGGCGCAGAGTGAGCGAGACGTCCGACAGCGCGTCCTGGTCCTTCCCGGCGTAGCGGTGCGAGACCGACATGATCTTGATCTCGTCCGGCGGCGCCGGCCGGTGCTCGCCGCGGCGCATGGTGTATCCGCCGGCCAAGTCGAGGAACCTTGTCCAGTCGTCCATGTAGAGGCCCGTACGCACGGCACGGGCCCCGACGGCGACCAGCCCGCGCACCGACTGGCCCACTGTCTGCAGAGCGAAGACGGCCGTCCCGGCGTGCCCGACGCTGATGCGGCCGGTGGCCAGCAGCCACACCACCGCCGCCCACACGACAGCCGATCCGAGGCCGCCGCACAGCGAGCCGACCAGCGACATGCGGGCGCCCGTGTCGGCCGCGGTCCGGTCCTCGCGGTTGATCCTGGCGACCGTCTGCCGGTACCGGCCGGACAGGAAGCCGGCCATGGTGCCGGCGCGGATCTGGTCGGCTGCCTCGCGGGTGTAGATGTGCCAACGCAGCACCGACAGCATGCGGTTGTCACCGTTGCTGCGGAGGTTCGCCAGGTAACGGACCCGGGCGGCGCTGACCTGGGCGAGGGCCTGCGGCAGGCTGGCCGCGACCAGGAGGGGAAGGAGCACCCAGCTCACACTGGCGAGCACGATGGCCCCGGCGAGGAAGGAGGCAGCCGAGGCGATCAGGTCCTGGCCCTCGTCGATGAGGTCGCCGGTGACCTGTGCTCCGCGGTCGGCGGCCTCGCGGTCGCGGTTGAAGTCGGGGTCGTCGTAGGCGGAGAGCTCCACCTCGGCGCAGCCGGTGAGCAGCATCTGCTCGGCCTCGCGCGACATGAGCGGGCTCAGCCGGGAGGAGAGCCAGCTGACGGTGATCCCCAACAGTGCCCGCACCCCGGTCGCGGTGGCCAGCAGAGCTACGGACGGCCATGCCTGCAGGAGCCGGTGGTAGACGTCGCCGCTGGTCAGCAGTGCGGTGAGAGTGCCGCTGATCGCGATGAGGCCCAGGGCCTGCATCACGCCGGCGACCGTCTGGCACAGCAGGAGGCCGGTGGTGGCCCGACGGTCGACGCGCCAGGCGAGTGCCAGCGACCGCCGGACCAGCTGGGGCAGGCGCCGCGCCATGTCACGCATCCGAATGGAGCGGCCGGCCGCTTCACGGCTGCCGGTCAGGTCCACGTACCGCATCTCCGGGGCGGGGGTGGTCTGCTCCGCACCGGCGGCTGTCACAGCTTCCGGTGACTCAGCGGGCGGGGTGGGCGGAAGGGGGGTGGGGCGCGGCCCCGGGACAGTCTCGGCGGTTTCATCAGTCGACTCACTCATGCCGCCCACCCCGTATCCAGACGTGATGAGCAGCGGGTGTCGTCAACACGGCGCACCGTCGCGGCGGTAGGCCGTCGTTCGATTCCAGAGGGCTGATGCACGGGAGTGGGTGCGGGATTCATGACGTTCCTCCATCTGGGCGGTGAAGTGGCACTAGTGCTCTAATAACGCGTCGGATCGGGCTTCGTCACGGCTCATTTGGTGAACACACGTTCTGATCGGGCCGATTGGGCGGGCAGTGTGCGGCGGCGGGCATTGAAATTAGTTCGACGCGGTCGGGTCACTCCTTCGGGGGATTGCCGTGCTGGCTGGGGTCTCGGTGTGGGGCGTAGCTGACCGGGCCGTGGCGAGGATGAGGCACGGCCCTGGTGGAGAGCGGTCAGATCAGGTAGCAGGCCGGTCGCGGATCATGCCCCGAAGACCGTGAATGGCACGGCGGGAAAGCGGCGGCCGTTGACCTGGATCGCGAGGGTGTACGGGCCGGGAGTGATCTTCGTGGTGGCCGTCGACCGCAGCTTGTGCGGCTTGGCCAGAAGGAGCGGCCGGCCGGGCTCCACGGTGTTGCGGTTGAGGAAGTAGAACTTCTCGCGCGGCTTGCCGGTGCGCGTCGTGGAAGAAATCACGAACATCACATGCACCGGGACGGCCACGGTGGTGGTGAGAGCTGCGGAGAAGCTGAGCACGTCGCCGTCGACAAGCTCGGTGCGCTCCAGGACGAGGCGTGTCAGCTCGACCGGTGCGTCATGCGGGTAGCCGAGGAAGGCATAGGCGTCCGGCCAGCCCTTTTTGAGTTTGCTCCGCAGGGCCGTCCGGGCGATGAACGCGAAGTGCTTGTCGGTGACGCTGTGGGTGTTCTTCCACCGTTGGAGGGTGGCCAGGACGAGGTCGGGCTGCGTGTCGGCGAGGTCGTGGAGGTGGTTGGCGACAGAGGTCCGGACGTAGGTGCTGGAGTCGGCGTAGAGTCGTTCGAGAACAGGCAGCGCTACATCGGAGGGCAGGGAGATGCGGGGCGCGCAGGGCAGGAGGGGGCGGGTGGCTTCACTCGCGAGCCTTCGGGTCCGGTGGTCCTCGTCGCGAGACCAGGCGTCGACGGCCTTCATCGTCTCGTCGGGGAAGTCGCCCAGGAAGTCCCGCACGGCGACCTCTGCCGAGAAGTACCGAGTGAAGCGCGCGAGGGCTTCGAGGGCTTGGTCCAGGTACTCGCCGGTGCGCAGGTAGCGGGCGACAAAGTCGGAGTGCGGCCAGTAGGTATGCCACCCGAAATCGTTTGTCACGCCGGCGGCTTCGGGAGTCGGCGGCAGCGAGCGCAGCAGTACGTCGAGGGCTTCGGCGCCAGTGACCGGAAGGTGGGTGTGCAGTGCCTCGCTGGTGCGAGTAATACGATCTTTCAGCTCCAGCCTGGGCAGGTCGGACATCACGTCCCGCACAAAGGCGCCAGCGTCGAACTCCGGGCATACTCCGTGCACTTGGCCTCCGATCTAGATGATGCGCTCGAGGCTGAGGGCGGATTCCTTCTGGGGCACCTTCACGGCCTTCACGGTCATGGGCAAACCCTAGGGCTGGCTAAGGGCGCAGACCTCGTGTTCTCGCCGCCGGTCATCCGGCGGAGCCACTCGACGTTGCGGGTTGTCGAACAGCGGCGCGGTACAGCAGGCGGGAGTGGCGGGAGCTGTCGCACGGGGAGGCAGTGTGAAGGGTGGCGAGGTTGTCCCACACGACGAGATCACCCTGACTCCAGCGGTGGCTGTAGATGTACGGCGCGCTGGTCGTGTGCTCCAGCAGATCGTCGAGCAGGGCGCGGCTGACCGTCTCGGAGAGTCCGGTGATGCAGCGGATCACCATGGAGCCGAGCAGCAGCGAGCGGGCGCCGGTGACCGGGTGGGTCAGGACGAGCGGGTGCTCGACCTCCGGGTGGCCGGCGAGGCTTCCGGCCGCGGCCGACGACTGCCCGCCGCTGGCCTGGCTCCGCAGTGCGCCCAGCTGCTCGATGGAGTGCACTGCCCGCATCCCGTCGATCCGCTGCCGCACCGCCGGGTGAAGGTCGGCGTAGGCGCGGTTCGCGTCGGCGAAGCGGGTCTCTCCTCCCTCCTCGGGGGTGATGACCGAGTACAGCAGCGTCGTGGCGGTCAGCTCCGGCTTGAAGCTGTTGTCGGCGTGCCACTCCTCCTCGTTGTCCCCGTCGTAGATGCCGACGTGCTCGCCGCCCTCGACGATGTTGCTGATGCGGTCAGGCCGGGAAAGCCGCCGACGGCGTAGCGGCGGTCGACGCTCGTGTCCACCGTTCCGAAGCAGGAGGCGACGGTGAGGAGTTCGGCGTGGGTCAGGTGCTGCCGGGGCACGATCAGCAGCCGGTGATGGTGCAGGGCTCGCGCCAGCTGCGGCTTGAGGTCCTCGGCGTCGGTCGCGAGATTGCAGTCGACGACGGCCGAAGCCGCTGTCGTCGAGCGGGCGCAGCGACAAGGACATCGCGACTCCATTCCGGACGGTGGTGTCGGCGGTCAGAACTGGGGCGACTGCTGGAAGACGGTGATGTCCTTGATGCCGGAGGCGGCCATGCACAGCCGCTCGATGCCGATGCCGAGCCCGACGCTGCCGGCAGGCACACGCCCGGCGTCGATCGCCTTCCACGCCAGGGCCGGCTCGTCGTCGTACAGGTCCACCGCGCGGGCCCGTTCGACGAACGCGGCTCGGTCGGGCTCGTCCTCGTAGCCGTGAACGACCTCGATGCCGTCGACCGGGAGCTCGAAGCGGTTGAGGACGGCGACCGTTCCCGGAGCGAGGCGGGCGCACGGCTCGTCCCCGCCGACTGGGTACTCGGTCAGGAACAGCGCGGCATCCGTACTCCGCGTCTCCAGCTCGCGCTCCACGAAACGCCCGAGCACCGTCTTGAACGGCAGATCGGCACCCAGGTTCAGGTGGGCGGCCATCCGCACGGGTAGATCACCGAGGGGCTCGCGGCGCAGGTCGATGCCGAACTGGTCGCGGATGTGGCCGGCGACGGAGACTCGCTGGGGGGTGTAGCGGATGTGTGGAACGATCAGCTTCTCGGCGAGCGCGGACAGGAACTCGAAGTCCTCGTCGGCTGCGTAGAGGTCGAGCATCTGGACTCGGGCGCGTGCAACTCGTCCGGCTTCTCGGGCCGGAAGCACGGACCGATCTTGAAGACCCGCCGGTGGTGCTCCATGTTCACCCGCAGGGCCGGGCCGATCATCGCCCGCAGGAACCGCCCCCCGTTGAGGTCGACCGGGAGACGGCGTCCCGTGCCGAGGTCGGCCTTGCGCATCGTCGGGGTGACCTCCTCGCCTACGCCGCAGGCAGCCCGTCGTCACTCAGGTTGGAGGAGAGGCTTTCTCCCGCGCTGTCCGGCATTGCCATCTTCTTCTTCATCGGTCTCACCCTGCCGGTGTTCGGGCTTGCCTTCCGCAAGGTGCGGCGCCGCCTCTCCCGGGCCTGACCGACGGCGGCGGCCTCCGACGAGGCAACCGCTCGACCTGCCAGAAACGACGGCGCAGACCCAGTTCGCGAGGAAACGCATGACCCACGAGTCCAACACGCCCCTTCCCCAGCCCTTCGGGCCCGACTTCCAGGCGGCCCCGCACTCCGTGTACGCGCAGTTGGAGGAAGAAGGGGTCCGTGCACCGGATCGCCCTCCCCGACGGGTCGCCCGTGTGGCTCGTCACACACGAACGCGACGTGCGGCGCGGCCTGGCGGATCCCCGCTTCTCGGTCGACAAGCAGCACTCTGGCTCCGGGTTCAAGGGCTTCTCGCTTCCTCCGGCCCTGGATGCCAACCTCCTCAACATGGACGCGGGCGACCATCTGCGGCTGCGCCGCTTGGTCGCACAGGGGTTCACCCCGCGGCATGTCAACGGCATGCGGAATCACATCCAGAGCGCGGTGGACACCTTCGTGCGCCAGCTCCTCGAACGCCTGGACGCCGACGGGCAGGCCGACCTGGTTGCCGAGTTCGCCAAGCCTCTCCCTTTGAAGGTCATCGGAGACCTGTTCGTCGTACCGGCCGAGGAGCAGGGGCAGTTCTCGGAGTGGATCTCCGGCCTGCTCGCGCCCGCCAGTGGGGAGGAGTTGATCCAATCGATCGGCAACATCCACCGGCACCTCGTCGACCTCGTAGCCAGTCGTCGAGCAAACCCCGGAGACGACATCCTGTCGGGTCTCATCGCGGCCCGTGACGAAGAGGATCGACTCACGGCGGACGAGCTTGTCTCCTTGGCGTTCCTGATCCTGGGGGCTGGCAGCGAGAACGTCCAGCACCAGATCAGCAACGCCGTGGTGACGCTCCTTGACCATCCTGACCAGCTGTCCGAGCTGCAGGAGAAGCCGGAACTGCTGCCCGCCGCCGTCGAGGAGCCGCTCCGCTACGCCCATCCCAATCTGAGCGCCATCCGCCGCTTCCCGACGGAGCCGGTCGACGTCGGCGAGGTCCGCATTCCCGGCGGGTGACTACAGGTGTCGAGACAGGCGCCCGTGTGACACTCCACCCGCACTTTGTCGCCGGATTCAGCCGAGCCGGCCTTCGACGGCGACACGGGAGCCGTCCACGCCGACGGCCTCGACGGTCACGGGCCCGCCGACGGCCCCCTCCGGAATGCGGAACACCGGAACCTGGCCAGTCGGGGTTATCGGGTCGGAAGTGCGCGGATGTTGCTGCACGTGGCAGCTTCCAGGTCCCTCAGGAGGGCGGTGATCTCGTCGTGCTGGGCGGCGAGACGGGACAGGGCCACGGCCTGGAACTCCTTTTCGGCGACCACTCGATGGCGGTGAAGTCCAGGATCTTGCGGTGTGCGGCGGCGGTATTGGCACTCTGCCGGGCGGCGGCCTCGATGGCGGCCGGGCCGAAGCGGGGCGTCGGTGCCGTGCCCGGCGGCCGCGGCTCACTCGCAAGTCCCAGCCTGCCGGCGCACTCCGCTGGTCCGCTCCTGCCGCCGCAACAGGCCCGTTGCGCCCGTAGGAGCGCCCTGCTCAGGTGGACGTTGCCGACGGATACGTGTCGTATCAATCAGGAGTCACATGCTGTCGGTGGTGACCGGTTGTCGCGGTGTGTCGAGCCACGCCTGCTCACCTTCGGAGGTTACAGTCAGGCCGAATCGGTGGACTTGAGGTTCGCCAGTATCGGTCCACCAGCGGTGGGCTGTCTCGGTCTGGTCCCACAGGCGGCGCGGGCCGCCCTGGTAGACGGTGGAGGCCGGCTGGCCGTCGCGCAGGACGGTGGCGGCCCAGGAGCGATCCGTGATCCCGTAGAGCCAGACGCTGCAGCTGTCGCCCCGGCGGTCACTCGCGCTGACACAGTCCTGGCCGAGGAGTAGGCCGGCCGCGAACGGGAACGGATGGGGCAAGCGGTCCTCGATCCCGAGACCGCGGGCGCTGAGCGTGGTGCTCGATGTGGACTCGGCCGCTGCGGCGACGTCGCCGCCGGGGACGTACTCGCTGTGCGGCGCCCTGGCCAGCCGGTGGGGATGAGCGCGGGCCTTCATGAACTCCACGGGCCGGGTGAAGCGGCCCGACGCGCTGCTCCCGTCCTCGCCAACGACCAGACGGGCCACAGCGTCGGTGTGGGAGTAGTGAGTGCCCCAGGGCGCCACGATGACCCCTCCGGGGACCGTCTGGCGCACCCACGCGTAGGGGACGGCACGCAGGCCCATGGTGGCGATGATCCTGTCGTAGGGCGCACCCTGCGGATGGCCCAGCAGCCCGTCGGCCACCACCACGGCCGGATCCAGGCCGGCGTCGTGGAGAGCAGCTTTCGCGGAGCGCGCCACCATCGCGTCCACTTCCACGGTGGTGACCTGCTGCCCGCCGAGGCGGCGGGCGAGAAGCCCGGCGTTCCACCCGGTGCCTGTCCCGATCTCCAGTGCCTTGCCGTCGCGCACGTCGAGGTCACGCAGCATGGCTGAGACCACCGACGGCGCGGAGGCCGACGACGTCGGCACGCTGCCGGGGGCCGTGCCGGTATGCCGGCCATCATCCCACTGCGTGGTGATCGGCACGTTCGTGTCGGCGTACCAGTACCACGCGGCGGGCTCGACCTCACGGTCGCTGCGGGTGCTTGTCCTCGTCGTCATGTCGTACGGCCACATCATCCGGGGCAGGAACCGGGCCCGGTCGACCGCCTCAAAACTCTCCGCCCACTCCGGCGCCATAGCGCCGGAGTCCAGGAGGGAGCGGACGAGATCCTTCCAGCCGGACCGGGCCTGGCGGCCGGTCAGGGTCATTTCTTGTGTGTTCCGTCCCCGGGGGGCGTGCCACCGTCGGGGGAGGGCGGTTCCTGTGGGGGCTGCCACGGCTGTCCGGGAAGCTTGTCACCATCCCCGCTGCCCTGGCCCCCGTCGCTCGCCACGATCCAGTCCACGCGCATTTCGCCTCCGTGCCCTTCACCGTGAGCCTGTGACGTCCGGACTCACGGTACTCATAGGGGAGTTGACTCAACAGACTGCATCAGTGACTGACTGTACTGCAGGCAGGGGCGGCACTTGCGGGATCCCGCTGTCTGTTCTCAGCCAGCCCTGGCGCGTCTCACCCCAGGCACCCCGCGGCCGGCAACCGGCACCGCGCCGGTGATCACAACTCCCTCCCGCTTCGCCGTCCATCTCACCGCAGCGGCCACCCTCAGGTCTACTGAGATGTGCGTGGTGACCCCAGCAACTACTTCCAGCCCGCCACCCGCAGCCCCCACGCCAGCACCCCACGCTCCACCAGCACCGTTGGCCGGTCAGCTGACGATGCTGTCCAGCGCCGGGGCGCGGATCTGCCAGCCGAACGGTGGGAACAGGCATTGTTCGGCAACTCCTCCCGCTCGGTCGCCTACAGGTGTTGAGACAGGCTCCGGTGTGACACTCCGCCCATACTTTGTCGCCGGGTTCAGCCGAGCCGGCGTCCTCTGTCCCCAGCGACGGGGTAGTTGGACCGCTTGTCATCGATGCGGGACCGCAGGGGCTGTTGCCCTGTGCCTGATCGGGGAAGACCAACCGCACATCCTGGTCGGCGGCAGCGTTGGGCCGGACCCGGACCGGCTCCTTCTTCGGGGAGTCCGCCTTGTCCGTGGCCGGGGCGGCCTGGCGGCCGAGTGCTCCGTAGCGGGTGGTCACGGCGGTGCGCGGCGCGGTCGCGATCTGCGCGCGCTGGTTCACGCGTTCTCTGGGGGTCCCTGCGCGTGAGGCGGTCCTCGACAGAGTTCATGCAGCTCAGTGGCTTGGATATGGAATGTAGCGTCTACAACAGGTGTGGTGCAGGCGGACCCACCGGGCCTCCCTAAAAGGGTGGCTCCAAGGAGTACCCGTTTTCGCCCATGGGGACAGGCTCGGGCTTCGGTTCGGCAGCCCGCTGCTCGGCCACCGTGGGGTGGACGGCGATTGCCTCGGCCGCCTGCCCTTGCCGGACCAGGATCTCGCACAGCTCCTCACGTGCCTTGATCGTCCCCAGGGCTCGCAGTTCAGCGGCGGCAGCGTCGAGGTGGCCGGCGGTGCTGAGGAGGTCGGCCTTGACGATACGGGGGTGGGTCCAGGGGCGCGGATCGGCTTCGGCCACGGTGATCGCCTCGTCGACGCGGCCGAGGCCGGCGAGGGCGCAGGCCCGCCACCAGTGCCGGAACTCCTCGTGTCCGTGGTGGGGCACGACGCTGGGGTGCTCGACCAGGTGGAGCAGTTCCTCGGGGCGGTCGAGAAGCGGGTAGACGAGTGGTGCCAGGAGGTTGGAGCAGTCGTACCAGCCGAAGCCGGGTTCGGCAACGGCGATCGCGTCGTCCAGTCGGCCGTCCCGCAGCAAGGCCGAGGAGAGCCAGGCGCGGTACCCGACCCAGTCGTCGGCGGCGATGGCAGTCCGCATCACGACCTCGGCCTCTTCGGTCCGGCCGTGGCGGCGCAGGGCTCCGGCGTAGAGGTCCAGGACGGTGTGTGCGTCCTGGCCGGTAGCCAGTTCACGCAGCTCGTCGAGCCGGCCGTGACGTGCCAGCAGCTCGGCGTAGGCGGTGAGGGTGTTCTGTGTGAGGTAGCAGCGCCCGGCTATGTCCTGGCCGAGGACCCGTATCGCCTCATCGGCGCGGCCCGCGCGCTCCAGCACCCGGGCCTGCAATTCCTGCGCATCGGAGAGGGAGTAGTCCCAGTGGCCCTCGCCGCGGGCCTGGCGCGCGCTGTCGGCGTGCGGGGCGATCAGCCCCAGCACCCGCTCGTCACGGTCCTGGCCTTCGGAGATCTCCACCAGCACCGACAGGATCCACGATCCGTCGATGTGCGGGACGAGCAGGTCGATGGCCTCGTCGACGCGCTCTGCCCTGGCGAGCAACTCGGCGAAGTCGCGGCATTCGGCCGTCGACGCGCGGCCTGCTTGATCCGGACGGACCAGATCCAGGGCCTCCTCCGTCCGGCCCGCCCAAAGCAGGATGTCGGCCTTCGCCCACAGAGCGGTCCGCCACCCGATCGTGACGAACGGGCCTATCACCTCCAGCGCCCGTCCGAACTCCCCCGCCCGGCACAACTCCTCCACCGCGCCCTTCGCACAGAACCACTCGCCGCGTTCCGCCGCCGCCTGGATCACCAGGTCCAGGTGACCGTGCTCCAGCAGGAGAGTCACCCTTTTCGGAGAAAGACCGCGATTGTTGCTCGCCTGCCACGAAAGATCGTCCACGTTCATGGCTGGAAGCGTAGAAGTAGCCACTGACATGCCGCCGAGGGAGCGTCCGACCGGCGGCTCGACTTGAGGGCGGGGTCAGCAGCCACCCTCGCCTCGCTCCTGATACGGGCGTGACATGACGACAACTTCTAGGGGCAGGTGCAGGCTCTCGGAGAGTTGAACGATGCCCTCGATCGACGACTGCATGCCGCCGGCGACACCCCTGCCCCGGCGTTGTGGCAGTGCATCGAACGCCCACGACTTGGCCGCCTCCCGCAGCCACGGCTGGCGGATGTCGGTGAACCGAAGATTGCCGGCGTATCCGAAGACGGCGAGGGTCCACAGATCCTTGTGCCGCTCGGTCTCCGGCGTGGAACGAAGCAACTCGCAGTGGCGCACGAACTCGTTGCGCAGATGGCGGACGGACGACTTCAACGACTCGGGCGGCACCTCGCTCAGGACGCGGATACGGTGGAGCACTTCGAACAGACCTTGGCCGAGGCCGAGGAAGTCATCGAGCTGAGAAGGCTGTTCGGCAGCCCGGACTACTTCGTACGCGTCGCCGTCGCCGACCTGGCCGCCTACGAGACCTTCCTCAGTCGGCGTGTCATGACCATCCCGCGGATCAAGAACGTCACCTCGCACTTCACGATGAAGGTGGTGAGGACAGCCTGACGACCCGCCGTCCCGCGACGGCGGGCCGATCAGTGGGGGATGTGACCAGCACCCGCCCCCAGCCACCTGCGTCGACGCGGTCGTGGGCCTTGGCGATGACCGGGTCGTGCTTGCCCTGGAGCGGGCCGGTGAGGAACTCCAGCTGGATCTCGGCGTCGGGCTGTGGGGCGGGGAGATGCGCGACGGCATCGCAGCATCCACCGTTCCTAGACACTGAGCGGGAGTGAGTCCTGGTGCCAGGACTGCTGCTCGGTGGCGCTGCCCCGAACGGTGTTGGGCAGGCTGGTCCCCCGCTTTCGCTCCACGGCCGGCGGGGCGCATCTGGTGCGCGGTCCGGGCAGGTGGGGGCGGGTTTCCTCACGCCCTGGGGCCTCCGGTCGGGCCTGGACGGTCCGATGCCCACCACGATCGCTCCGGTCGGGGTGGGGCGGTGTCGTCCGTCGCCGGATCGGGTGTCCAAGGGCGCGTCGCCCGACCGCGATGCTCGCCGCATCGTGCCGGGACATCTCACGTCGTGGGGTGGTCAGCGGTTTCTGCCAGTGCTGGGCACCCCACTTGCTGGTGTAGGCGGGGTCGACCGCGACGATGGCGATGTCCTGTTCGGCGGCCATCGACACCAGCCGGGCCCTGAGTTTCGCGGTGGGGAAGCGGGAGAGCAGGCGGCGGAAGCGTTTGTTGCGTCCGTGCTTCTCCCGGCTGGTGCCGTCGGTGAAGTCGAGGTCCTCGATGGCGATCGCCGCGGCCCCGCAACGTTGGGTGTGGTGCAGCAGCCTGCTCAGTGCGTGGCGGATCTGTGCGTCGCGGTGCTGCGTGCTGCCGGTCAGGTCGTAGAAGAAGCGCTGCGGCTCGCCGACCGGGTTGCCGTGCACGTCCAGGCGCCAGGCGGCCAGGCGGCCAGGTGGTCGTCGTTCATGTCCACCCCCACCACACCCCGCACCAGCGCCGCGTCCAGCGGGAGGACGGGGGCGGTCGCGCGCTGCCAGGAGGCGGTGACATACCAGCGGCCGCGTGCTGTGTCGTGGTGGATGCGGTAGGCCACCGCCCGGTTGGCGGTGATCCGGTCGGCCCACTCCGCACCCCGGTGCCGGAAGCGCACGGTCGCCTCCAGCACGTACCGGCCGTGCGGGGCGTTGGCCAGATGAGCCAGCGCAGCCGGAAGCTTGATCGAAACCTGTCCGGTATCGGTGACGCGGATGGTCTCGTTGCCGAACCGTCTACCGGACTCCCCATCGGCCGCCAGAAACATCCGCTCTGCTACCCACTGCTTGCGCCACTCCTGCTCACTCAGCCCGGCCGCCTGAAGGTGGTGACGGGCGTGGACCAGGCGTTTACCGCCGCGCACCACCCGCACCCGGCCCGCCGCCCAGTCCGCCTCCACCACCGCCAACCGGTCCTTCAAAGCGTGCAGGCGACGGGACTTGGCATGCCACTCCGCCCGGCTGCCGTACCCGCGCACGAGCCCTTCGCGCTTATTGGCCCTGGCCCCCAGCGGCCGGACCAGCCTGGCCTCGATCGACGCGATCTGCCCCCGCAGCCACACCCTGTGGGCGCCCTGCCCGCGCCTCGCCAGCGCCCACTGATCACGGGTGGCCTTGGTGATACTGCCCGCCCAGCGCGCCGAGGACGTGCCCGTCAGCTCCCGCTTACGCACCGCCCACCCGGAGGCGTCATGCGCCAGGCCCTGCCGGGACCGTTCCGCGAGATCACCACAGGCCAGCGAGCCGAGGAAGACGCCGACCTCCACCAGCACCGCCGCATCCACCCGCGACACCCGCAGCCGGTCCCGGACCGACACCCCACCAGGGCCGGGGACAACGAACGACACCGCCAACTCGCGCAGCACGCCCACCCGTTCACCCCCGTCCGGCCAAAGAACCCCGTCACCGCAGTCAACGAGCACCACCCGCAAAGGTCACCCATTCGACCCAAGAACCCTCGTTCCCCTCCCGTGACGGGGCCCGGAGCACACCGCACACAGAAGAAGACCGGCCCGTACAGCCGACCCAAACCCGACCCAGCACTCACTCACGCCCACCAGAAGTCACTACCGCTCATTACTTCGGCAGCAGTCCACAACCCTCCGGTCGGCCTTCCCGATCGGCGGCGGACTATAGGCCATCGGAGCTATGTGTGACGACCGGCTGGGCACGTTGATTGGCTTGATCACGGAGTTGTCACATAATCCCTTCATCTTGATCGTTTTGGGTCATGGTCCGCACGCGGGCCACGGGCGAGGGAGTTCCACACGTGCATCAGGTGGGAAGAAAGCTGGTCGTTGCCGGCACGGCGTGGACAGCGGTGGCCGTCATGCTGTGGCCGTCGGCCGGTTCGGCTGCCGCGGAAGAACAGTGCTTTGACCGCAGGAAAGAGCCGTACACCTCGGTGGTTGACGGCCATCTGCACTTCCGCCCCTTTGGCGGTGAGGCCATCCCGTTCAAGGAAATGGTCGGCTATCTGAAAGAGAGCGGCGTCCGTCACGCGAGCGTCTTCGGCATCGGACAGATGCTTCCGGTGGACTCCTCCTGCACCTACTACCTGGACTGCCCGGGCACTCCGGTCCTACCGAGCATGAAGAACGACTTCGTCAACGCTGAGAACGTGGTGGAGTCCCAGCCGAAGGACGTCGGCCTAGCTCTGTCGATGACGTTCCCGGACCTGGCCCATCCGGAAACCATCCCCGAGGGCATCCGTTTGCTGGATACGGAATTCCCCGGCATGTTCCGGTGGATGGGCGAGGTCAATCTCATCAAGCAAGCCATTTTGCCCAACCACCACGAGCCCGCAGAGATCGACGACATCCAGCAGTGGTCGCCCTTCATGCGGGAGTTGCGGACGCGCGGCATCCCGCTCACCATCCACGCAGACCTCGGCAACAACCAACGCCCCACCCAGTACCTGAACCTGATGGAGGAAGTCCTCAGGCGCTACCCGGATAACAAGGTCGTCTGGGCACACATGGGCCTGTCGAAGGAACTCACGACGCTGCGGCCCGATCGGCACATTCAGATCATGAAGGGGTTCCTGGACCGGTACCCCAAGCTCACGCTCGACCTCAGTTGGCGTGTCCTGGAGGATGCGTACTTCGCACAGCCCGGCGTGCGCATGCAATACGCCGCCTTCCTCGACGCCTACCCGACAAGGGCGATCCCCGGCACCGACTTCGTCGCCTCCCGCAACAAGGACTTCAAGGTCTACAAGGAGGAGCTCGAGGTCACCAGCCGGATCAACAAGGTCCTCAGCGACCAGGCGTTCCGCGATATCGCCCTCGGGCAGAACTATTTCAACCTGCTGGACCTGAAGGAGACGGCCCCCCAGATCTGCAAGACGTGACGGGACAACCGTCTCCTCGATCGCGAAGCTCCTCGGCGTCAGCAGGAACACGATCTACAAGTACGTACCCGAACTGACTGGTGGTCGACCCGCGCTCGCCGAGGCGACGGCGGCGCCCGAACCAACCCGATCGCGCTCCGCACCAGCCCACGCGCAGGGTCATCAGGAACCTTGGGCTCGCCCCGATTGCCCCGGATCACCGTCACCGTGTCACCCACCGGCGGCCGGGCGCGGTGAATGAGGATGCAGGTAGGCGTTCCGTGCCCAGGGATGCAGACCCCGGAAGTGTCGATGATCCAGCGGGCGTCGAACCGAGGTGTAGGTTCGCACTCAGAATGTCCCATTCCGCTGCGGCGACCTGCGCTTCTCTCGGTTGTCTCATTCAGAGGCCACGGCATTCTGTCTCACGATCTTGTCCCGTGAGGCCGTTTCGGCGCCCGCCTCCAGCTCGGCCAGGAACATCGCAAGACTGGGGAAGTCTTCGAACAGACCGCGTAACCGAGCCCGGTCCACGGGCGCGGTTGCCCTTTCTGCAGTCCGATCTGGTGGGTGTGCGGGGGCGCTGCCCTCCATCTCATGATCTTGACCGTAGGCACCTCGCGGCCCGGCGGAAGACGGGCCTGCTGACCATCGAGTGGGGCAACGGCTTCCGGCTGCGCACAGGCCGCGGTTATGGGGCGATGAGCCGTACCTGCGCCCCGCAGCCAGCCTCTCCGCCGTCCAGCACCGCACTACATCGCCCGCAGTTCCCGCCGAGTCAGCGCGTATCCGAAGGCTCCGAGCAGGGAGAGGCCGGTGGCGACGAAGACCATCCGGCTGCCGAAGGCGTTAACCGCGGCGCCCACCCCGATCACCGACAGTGGGAAGACGGCGAGGCCGCAGAAGGTGACCGCCGCCATGACCCGGGCGAGCAGCGCGGGCGGGGTGTTCTTCTGGATCCCGGTGATGATCAGGACATTGAGCACTGTGCTGGCGCCGCCTGCGACACACAGCATCAGCACCGCGCCCCACAGCCCGGTGAACGGCACCAGGCCGACCGCCGCACCCGTCAGAAGGCCGCAGAACACGGCGGGGCGGCCGCGGGAGCGCAGGTCGCCGAGACTCATGGAGATCAGCCCGCCCAGCAGCGCGCCGCCGGTGAACGCGGCGAGCAGGCCGCCGAGGCCGATCGCGCCGGTGCCGAGGTCGTGGGTGGCCAGGGACGGCAGGGCCACTCGTGTCATGCCGCCCATGGTGAGGTTCGCGGCCACGGTGACGGTGAGCACGATGCGCAGCAGCCGGGACTCGCGGAGCAGACCGGTGAAGTTCCTGGGCACGGAGGCGCGTTCGGCGATGTCCTTCGCCGGGGCTGCCAGTGGGCCCTGGCCGATCATCAGCAGGGTCACCGCCGAGGCGGCGAAGGTCAGTGCGTCGGCGGTGAGCGCCATGGCCGGATTCAGCCAGGCGACCACGGCGCCGGCGATGCCCGGGCCGATCAGGCCGGCGGCGAAGTTGACCGTGTGGTTGAGGGAGTTGCCCGCGTGCAGCTCCTCCTGGGGCAGCAGGCTCGGTGTGATGGCCCAGGCAGCCGGCAGGAACAGCCCTGCGCCCAGGCCGACCAGGCCGGTGAGGACACCGATCAGGAAGAAGCTCTCGACCCGGCAGGCGGCGACTGCGGCCAGCGCCCCGGTGGCGAGCAGTCGGCCGATGTCGGCGGCCATCATCACCCGCCAGGCGCCGAAGCGGTCGGCGAGTATCCCGCCGAGCGGGGTGGCGGCCAGCCGGCACGCCCCGTACGCGGCGACCACCAGGCTGAGCGCACGGGCACCGCCCGCGAAGGAGTAGACGAGCAGCGGGAGCGCGACGAGCTGGAAGGCGTTGCCGAACTCCGAGGTGCCCTGTCCAATGATCAGCAGCCGGTAGCCGCGGAAGCGCAGGGGGAGCAGGCTGATCCGGGGGCGGAAGCGGGCAGGCGGCCGAAGGGTCCTGGCGGGGTCAACCATGCACCGACACTGGCAGCGACTCCAGGCCCCGCAGCATGATGGTGTTCCGCCAGGGCAGGGTCGCCTCGTCCGCAGCGAGCTCGATGTGCGGGAAACGGTCGAGCAGTCCGGTGAGGGCGACCTCGCTCTCCAGCTTGCCGAGGAACGAGCCCAGGCATCGGTGCAGCCCCTGGCCGAAGGCCAGATGGCCGGGGTCGTTCCGCTCCAGGATCAGCCGGTCGGGGTCGATGAAGCGGTCCGGGTCGCGGTTGGCCGCGCCGAGGGACACCAGAACCAACTCGTCCGCAGGGATCTCCACGTCGTCGACGGTCACCGGTTCCTTGGTGAACCGCAGGGTGGCCATGCTCACCGGCGACTCGTAGCGCAGGAACTCGTCCACGGCCATGGGCATCGCCTCCGGGTGGGCGCGCAACCAGGCGAGCTGGTCAGGGTGGTGCAGCAGGGCGAGGGTCGCGGTGCCGAGTAGGTTGACGGTGGTCTCGTGCCCGCCGATCAGCAGCAGGAAGACCATGGAGAAGACCTCCTGCTCGGTGAGCTCACCTCCGTTGCAGGCGCGCACCAGGTCGGTGAGGATGTCGTCCTTCGGCGCGGCTCTGCGGGCCGCCATCAGGTCCCGGAGGTAGTCGTTCATCTCCGTCTTGGCCTCCTCGAAGGAGGTGTCGCCGCCGTGGGTGAGGATCCCCGTTGACCAGGTGCGGTAGGAGTGCAGGTCCTCTGGAGGGAAGCCGAGCAGCTCACAGATGATCATGATGGGCAGCGGAAACGCGAAGTCCATCACGGCATCGAACCGCTCCCTCTCGCGCAATCCGTCCAGGAGGCCGCCCGCGATACGTCGTACCATCGGGCGCATCGTCTCGACCCGTCGGCGGGTGAAGACGCCCTGGACGAGCCGGCGCAGCCGGGTGTGGTCGGGCGGGTCGCTGTTGAGCATGTGCACCACGTCGGAGCCGAGGGTGACGCCTTGCGCCCGCCGGTCGGCGATCGCCTGGGTACGGCGTACATCCTGTCCGAATCGCGGATCCTTCAGAGCGGCGGTGACATCGTGGTATCGCGTCAAGATCCACACTGGGAGGCCATTCTCGTACTCCAGTGCGGAGACCGCGGAGGCGGCGCGGACCCTGGCGAGGGTGGGGTAGGGGTCCCGGATGAACGCTGATATGCGCGCGCCGGCGTCGTCGACCGCGGTCGTCATGAGCATCTCCTAAACAGTGAAGGCCGGGAAGGGCCAGCGGCGCACCCGCATCGGCAACCACCACGCACGCCCGGCGTGCTCGGCGATCAGGCCGGCCCCGGCGAAGTCCCGCCGTACGGCGTCGGGCAGCTCCCCGGCGTCGATGTCCTCGGTGAGCGCCTCCAGCCGATCGAGATGGTCCGCTTCGTCGACGGTGATCAGCTCCAGAGTCCCCAACCGGCGGTCCCGCACCTCCACGAATCCGGGGCCGCGCCGGAAGATGCACTTGCTCGGGAAGTACGTGGCGCGCCAGTCGGCCACGATGCCCTCTGGTGCGCCGATGACGTGCTCGGGCGGATACAGGTGGTGGTAGAGACGTCGCGTGACGCAGCCGTCGTCGCAGACTGCGTCCCACAGCACGGCGAGTCCCCGACCGGTGGCCTCCCTGATCAGCATCAGGGCGTGAGCCGAGTGAGCGGGCGCGTCGGCGCAGAGACGGACGGCCTCCGGCAGCCGGATGCACCGTACGCCCGCGGTGTGGAGTTCGGTGACGGCAGCGACCGCCGGGGCGCCCAGGGTCCGGGTGCCCAGGTGCATGCCGGGCAGCCGTCGGGCGACCGGGTCGTAGTCGAGCCACATCTCGGCGGCCACGCCGGGGGCCGTAGCCGGGGCGGTTCTGTCAGACGGCTGTGACGGCATCGTGAGCCTCCGGTGTGTCGAAGTCCTCCTCGGCGGGTCCGTGCCGGTGCTCCACCCGCATCAGCAGCTGGTTGTCGGACTCGACGGCGGCATGGAGGCAGCTGCCGTGGTCGTGAAAGAGCAGGCCCAGGTCCGACCAGCGCCGGATCAGGGGGGTGACGGCCGCCGCGCCGCCGGGGATCCGCGCGGCGAGCGCGGCGGCCGAGCGGGGCCTGTCCAGGAGCCGGAAAAGCGCCAGCTCCACCGGGTCGGTCAGCTCGATCACCCGCCAGTCGTAGGCCGGCCTGGTGTTGACGAGCACGATGCGGTCACCGGTGTCCTGGTAGGTGAGCCGGCTGTCCGGGTACCGTTCGCGCCAGGTGCCGACCGCCTCCGTGAGGGCGTCGCCGAGATCGGTGCCGATGCCGCGCAGCGGGGCGGTGAAGACATAGGCGAGGTCCGCGAGTTCGCCCTCGGGCAGCCGGTAGGTCTCGCGGTACTGGAACGCGGGCCGGGTGATGTCGAAGCCCATCTCCGGCCGGTCGAAGTAGGGGCTGAACCGCTCGATGACGATCCGGCCGGCCGCGGCGGGCGGGTCGAGGTGGTGCAGCAGGGGCATCTGCCGGATGACCGACTCGTAGTCCTCGGGCTCCTCGCCGGGAAAGCCGTAGAGGTAGTTCCAGGACACCGAGACCCCGGCGCTCTGTGCGTCGCGCAGCGCGCGGACGTTCTGGCAGCCGGTCACGCCTTTGTCCATGATGCGCAGTACCCGGGTGCTCAGGCTCTCGATGCCGGGCTGGACCTGCACCGCGCCGGAGTCGGCGAGGAGCTGGAACTGCTCACGGCGGAGGTTGGCCTTGACCTCGAAGTGCAGCCGTAGGTCGACAGGGAGGCCGGCGAGCGTCTTCAGTACGGTGTTGAAGTAGCTCATGTCGAGGATGTTGTCGACGACGTAGATGTCCAGGAGCTGGTGGCGCTCGGTGAGGGTGAGCACTTCGGCGAGGAAGTCATCGGGGCGCTTGCTGCGGAACTCCATGGAGGAGCCGTTGAGCCCGCAGAAGGTGCAGTGGTGCTTCTCGCCCCACCAGCAACCCCGGGAGCCTTCGAGTACCAGCTTGGGGTCGATCCAGTGGGCCGCCGTTGAGGCGTCGAGCCGGTCGAAGAAACCGTCGAAGCGTGGGGTGCGGATGGCAGCGGGCGGCAGCGGACGGGTCGCCATGGCGTTGGCCACCGAGGCGCCTGACGCGTCGCGCACGCACAGCCCGGGGATGCCGGACAGGTCCGGCGGCGCGCTTTTGGAGGCAGCAGCGTCAAGGGCGTCGAGCAGCGCGGGAAACGCTGCCTCACCCTCGCCGCGTACGACGAAGTCGAGGAACGGGAAGTTGCGGTGCAGGGCGGCGCCCTGAGGGCCGTCGCAGTTGGCCCCGCCGAAGACGACCCGGACGCCGGGACAGGTCTCCTTGAGGAGCCGCGCGGCGGCGAGGCTCGCGGTGTTCTGCTGGAAGGTGGTGGTGAAGCCGATGAGGTCGGGCGGGTCGGTGGCGAGTTCACCGACCAGGCGGGTGATGAACTCTGGGGCGATCGCACGGGCGGCCCTGGCCAGCGCCCGCCGCTCTTCGCTGGCGCCGTTGGCCGCGAGGAACCGGAAGTAGTCGGCGAACTCCGCCGCTTCGGGGCCCGTCCCGTCGTCCGCCGGGTCGTCGCCGTACAGGGCCCCGGCGAACGCCCAGTCGCCCGTGCCCTGGAAATACGACTTCTCGGAGAAGTAGCTGTAGGCGTCGAGGTCGAATCCGGCCCGCTCCGCCGCCCAGTCTGCGAAGTCCAGGTTGGCGTAGCGCACCTCGACGTCATGGCCGCGCTCGGCGGCAGCGGTGTGCAGGATGCCGAGCGCCAGCGACGGCACGTCGAGCGCGCCCCACGGCATTTGCACCAGAACGATACGCATGAGTGGTCACTTCCGTCGTGGAGCTGCCGGACAGCAGCGGGCACCGGGGCGGCTCGCCTTCCGGTGCCCGGTGCTGCTCCGGGGGCGGTACGCCCCGGAGCAGCGGTGCTCACTTCTTCTCGGTGGCCTTCGGCTGAGCCTGGGACGGCTTGACCGGGGCGGCCTTCGTGACGTCGATCGTGAACGCGGTCACCACCGCGCCACGGTCGCGCTCCGGGGTGCTGATCGGGTCGTTCTGAACGCTGCGTCGCTTCATCGTTCTTCACCTCCTTCCCGGGACTCGTCGGTCATCCAACTGCGGGACGCAGCCGGATGGTCGGGGGTGGGCACCTGCCATGCGCTCTCGGTGAATCGCAGCATGGTGGCGAGCACCAGGGCGTGGTCAGCGCTCCGGCGGCTCCGGTGGCCGCCGTCGACCCAGACCACATCGTGTGGCACTGCGAGGCTCCGGAGTTCCTTCGCGTACCGGTCCACCTGGGCGGGAGGACAGCGGTCGTCGGTGGGCGATGCGATGAGCAGCACCGGGGCCCGTACCCGCGCCACGTACGTCATGGGGCAGGCGGCGCGGTACCGCTCGGGGGCCTCGGCCGGGCCGCCACCGAAGAGCTCCCGGTCGACGGCACGCAGGGCGGGGGTCGTGGCGTGGTGAGCCGCCACATAGTCGGCAATCGGATACGCCGCCATTCCCAGCGACCACAGCTCCGGCTGCGCGCCGAGGGCGAGCAGGGCCAGATAGCCGCCCCAGGAGAAGCCGCACAGACCAGTGCGGTCCGCGACCGCCACGCCCTCGGCGACGAGCGCGGCGCGCACCGCGGCCAGGTCCTCAATCTGCGCCAGGCCAACCCGGTGGCCCCAGTCGTGCTGCCACCGCGTCCCATAACCGGTGGAGCCCCGGTAGTTGGTACGGACCACCGCGTAGCCAGCACGGATGAGGAGATCGATCCGCGGGTCATAGCTGTCACGGTCGTGGGCCGCAGGGCCGCCGTGCACCAGGAACAGCGTGGGCCAGGGGCCGGTACCGGGGGGTGTGGTGACAAAGCTGTGGATGCGCCCGTACGACCGCGGCGTCCACCGCTCGGTGCGGTGCGCGCCGTCCAGAGGATCGAGCTCCGAGCCCGCCCCGGTGCCGGGCGCGCCCGGCCTGAGGACCAGGGTGCGGGGCGGCATCGACTCTTGGCTCCACACACAGTGCAGGGTGCCGTCCGGCGCCAGCGACAGGTCGTGGAGGGAGCCGCCGGGCATGGGTACGTCCGTAACCCGGGAGCGGTCCAGGTCCGCCACGACGAGGCGGCTGCGTCCAGCGTGCTCGTGCTGGACGAGGACGCCCCGGTCGGCTCCATGCCACCGGGCGGAGATCTCCGATGCGAACGACAGCCCGGGGACGAGGCGGGGATGAGAGCCCTCGGACGGCCGCCAAGTCGCCACGATGTATTCGTTGGCGAGTTCAACGACCAGGAGGAGGTCAGCCTCGCCGTCGAGGTCCGGGCGGAACTCCATGGGCCAAAGCCGCGCCTCCGGCCTGCCAGGCAGCCGGACGGCGGCGGCGCCGTCGGACGGCCACACGACGACCGCATCGGCACCGCCGGGCTCCCCGGCCAGCGCTAGCAACCGACCGTCCGGGGTCATGTCAACCAGGCTCAGGTAGCCGGGGACGGCGCCCACCAGGCGGGCCGGGCCGGCGGGTGCTCCCACGTAGCAGCGCGAGGTGCCGTCGACGCCCACGCCGACCGCGGCCAGCGAGCCCGTGCGATCGAAGGCAATGCCGTAGGCCCGGCCGCGCGGCACGCCCCTGAGCGCCGGGAACGCGGGGCCGCCTGCGAACGGCTGGCGGCGCCAGATGCCCTCACCCGTGCCGTCGGAGTCGAACCACCAGATGTGGCCGCCGTCCGGTTCGATCTCGCTCATGTCCACGCCGCCCGGACGGGTTGTCAGGACCCGCCGCCGGTCCGCGGCGATGTCCCAGGCGACCGCCTGCAGCCGACCATCGACGAGCTGTGTCTCGACCGCGCGGCCAGGGTGCAACGTGGCAAACCCAGGGGCCTGAACGGCGTTCGACACAAGCTTTCCTCCGGTCGGGACACAGGATTCAGAATTCGCAGGGTGCGGCGATGGCCGCAGACCGGCGGAAAGACGGATTCCGCTATGGCGCAGACACTGGAAAGGGAGCGTGACGGCGACCGATCAGCCGGGAGAGCGTGCGCTGTTGACAGAACAGGGCGGAATACTGCTCTTACGGATCTCGGGTCGTGCTCTTCAAGACGTGCTTGTCGAAAGGGCGCATACAATACCATGCCACCCCATGTCATGCAATCGATGCGCTTACATGAGAAAGGAAGCAGAAACGGCTGAGCGCCACATCAAATTAGGGTGGCCTCGTTAAGTAATCAAGTAGCCCACGGACAAATGGCCGAGATGGCGCTCCTTAAGGGGCCGCCGCGCCACACTGCCCTCATTCCGCTCCGGGCATCAGGTGGTGGCGCCAACCCTCCCTGTGACCGGGCTTGCGGCCTGCGGTAGGCCCAGGCGCGATTCCGGATGCGAAAACGGATACGCGGCTGAGTTTGCCACCGCATGGCCGGATCCTCCGCTGCTGTCGAGCAATGCACCTTCAACCCCAGTGCTTCCACACCTGCCACGCGGCCTGACCCCGCGCGCGATCACCGCCGTCCTCGTGGCCGCCGACGAACTCGCCGCCCGCGCCGAGGGCGCCGAAAGGTTGAGGGTCGCCGCCGTCGAGCGCGCACCGTCAGCCCGCTCGACCTCGACCAGATCCAGGTCTATCGCCGCTCCCCGCACACTCACCTGCATGCCGAAAGCGACCGTGACAGTTGCAATGAGAACGAGACCAGCGAAGTGAGATCAAACCCTACGAACGAAGCAAACGCCGCGATGAGAATCCGACAGCTTCAAAGCGACGGGGCAAGACGTTCACCTCACTGTGCTGCCCCTTGGGCCGGACAGAGGTCATCGTCAATGAGAAAGGGAAACGCGCAATGCGCGCCTACGCGAGGCAGGAAGTCGACGACGTACCGTCGGCCGAACTCCCTCTTCATGAATGAGTTGGCGGTCAGCTGCGCCACGAACCCGCCCGGGGCGGCCAAGCGGTCGAGCATCAGGGCGGTGAACGGCAGCGCCAAGGAGTACTTGCCGGCAGCCACCTGCGGTACGCGGCACGGACGCGGTCGCGGGCGACGGGGTCCTTCGGGGTGATGTACGGAGGGTTGGCCACGCAGACGTGTTAGCTGCAGGCCCGCAGCAGGGGCTCGTCCCCGTCCAGCAAGGAATCGGCCGCGGCCACGTTGACCGGCCACGACGCCGGGACGCAATCCAGAGGAATACGAAGGACGGTGGCGGAGCTCGCCAGGAGCCGGTACGCGGTCAGCGCGGCGGCGTACGGATCGAGGTCGACCCCCGCCACGGTCCCAGCGCCCGCTCCACCGCCGGTGCCCGTGCCCGGCCGGAGAGAGGCGACGCCCGCGGGCCGGCGGCACGCGGACCATGTGGTACTGGTGAAGAGGCAGTGTTCTGACTGTGCGCTATTCGTTCGCTCCACGCAGCCGCCCGTCGTTGTCGCCGCGATCGCAGGCGCTCTTCTCGGCGCGCGCTGGGGCGTCTCTGCCATCCCGCTCGCCTGGCAGCAGGCTGTGAACGGCTGGCCCCACCTGACCGGGCCCGACCTCGTACGCCTGGCCGTCCTGACGGCCCGCAAGGGCCTTGACGACGCCGACGGTTGGCCCTCGGCCGCCCGCGTGAAGATCCCCGGGTACGCCGGGAAGAGCTACACGGTGCAGCACCCGGAAGACGACGGGCTCTACCTCGGGAATCTGCCCGTGACCGAGTGCGAGGGGGAAATCCCCATCGACGCGGTGGTGTCCCTGTGCCGGGTCGGACAGGCCCCGATCTTCTCCGGCACCGACGTCGAGCACGTCCGGGTCTGGCTGGTCGACAAGGAGGGCGCGAACGCCAACCTCCACTACGTGCTCCACCAGGCTGCCCGAGAGATTTTCCGGCTGCGACAGGCGGGCAAGCGCGTCTTTCTGCACTGCGTCGCGGGCCGCTCGCGCACCCCCGTCGTGGCCGCCGCCTACAGCGCGTTCCTCGGCACGCACCCGCACGATGCCCTCGTCGGGATCTATCGGGCCCTGGGCGCGCACTGGACGCTCCTCGCGCACTGGCAGATGCACGACGCGGTGTACGAGCTGGCCGGAGTCACGCCGCACCGGCCCCAGCCCCGGCCCGTCCTGGGCTGAACCGCCGAGTTCAGGCGAGCTGCCGCCTACGGTATGAGTCGGGCCCGGCACCCCCTCGGGGATGCTGTTGGTTAATTCGCTACGTCGCGTGACCTTCGGTTCCAAGACCTGGTTGTGGCCCTGGAACCGAAGGTCACCATGGTCAAGGACAGCGCGCCACCACCGTGACGGAGGCCCCGGAAGGGCGTTAAACAGATCATGGTGAAGAAAATGATCGTCGTAACCGTGCTCGCAGTCTGCTTCCTGGGCATGGCTCCTCAGGCGATGGCCGTCGGCGAGCACGGCGGCACAACGAGTCTCAACGACACCCGTGCCGAGCACGACGCGCAGAGCAAGCCCTGTACCGGTCTTCCTATCAAGGCCAACGTCGGTTCCCTCGTCGGCCTCTTGAACATCGCCGTCCAGGACATCCCGATCCTGTCGGCTCCGCAGAACCTGCTGTGCACCGAAAACTCCTCCCAGTCCAAGGACGAAGAGCCGCTCCAGCAAATCGTGGACCAGATTCCCGTCCTGTCCGGCAACGGTGTGGACCACCACTGACCTCGAACACACCTCGAAGCCCCGCTCCCCGATCGCGCTGGAGGGCGGGGCTTCGCGCTGACGTGTCGGACGTTGGCGTCGCCGCCGCGCTTTCGCCAACAGCATCCCCCCTCGGGGTGCCGGGCCCGACTCATACTCATGTCCGAGGCGTCCTGGGCTCGAAGTGCCCCGGCCCGCGTCGGCTCGTGATGACGTCGTCCGGCCCGAGTTCTTCCTCCTCCAGGCCCACACTCACGGCGGTCGGCAGGAGGTGAAGCCGCTTGGAGGTCTTCAGCGCGGCCCAGATTCCCTGCGCCGCCTCCGCCCGTCCGTTGCGGAGCTCGGCGAAGCGGATCCGGGTGTGGAGCCGTACGGCTGCCTCGTCCATCTCCTCGGTGAGCTCACGCGGCAGTGCCCGGAAGGCGCGCACCAGCTCGCCGGCCTTGCGTTCGTTGAGCTGGAGACCGAGCCGTTCCAGCACCTCGCTCCAGGGAGCGGCGCACGAGGTGTCGGTGCCGCGGATCTTCTCCAGGGCCTGGAAGCGCTCCGCCGGGTCGGGGATGGCGTAGACCTCTTGGGGCACCGGCTTCCCGGACTTCAGCAGCTTGCCGACGAGGATGGCGCACCGCTGGTACAGCAGGGCGGCGGCCTGCTCGCCCGGACGCAGGGGTTCGCGGGCGAAGTTCTCGACGAAGCGCCACATGTGGCGCTCCTCGTCGGACAGCGGGCCCGGGCAGACCACGGCGGGCAGGGCCTGGAAGTGCGGGTTGTCCGGGCGGTGCGTGGCACCCCGGCGCATGGCGCGCAGTCGCCGCTCCCCGGTGACCAGGCGGATGGTCGGGGCCTTGCCGTCGATGAGGATCTCCTCGGCCAGGACCGGTTCCAGGAGGCCGATCACGGACATGGAGGAGATGAGGTCTGCGAGCTCTGAAGGTGGCAGGAAGTCGGAGGGGTTGCGGGCGTGGGCCTCGGTGAACGGCGCGCCCGGCCCGCGGAGCGGCAGCATCTCGATTCGGCGCTGCCGCAGCTTGACGCTGCGGTGCAGGATCTCGGTGTGCCGGATCATGCTGCCGCCGTCGGGCGGAGCCTCGATCGAGGTACTGGTCATGTCGCTGCTTCCTGCAGGGCCGCGGGCGGCCGGTCACTTCGTGGAGAGGTAGAAGTCGGTGAGTGCTGGCCGGGCGGACGGTGTGCCGCGGAGCAGCGGGGTGAAGATCGGTGCGCAGGGCCCGTGTTGCTGGAGCTGCCGCAGGGTGGTGACGCCGATCGCGATGTCCTCCCTGAGCCGGCTGAGGCGGACGTCCGCCGCGGTGCGCGTGTAGAGGTCCTCGGTCCGCGCCGCGAGCCGGTGCGGCCGCCGGTCGGGCTCCCCTTCTCTCGGGGCCGCCGCGTCCAGGACAACCAGGACCCGGGGGAAGATCGGGTAGTGATTCATCCAGGCCGGCCTGGTCGCGTTCGGCAGCCGGCGCGCCCGGTCCGAGCTCTGCGGAACGTACTCGTACAGTCGGCCGTACGCGTCGAGCTTCGCGGCCAGCCGGGCGGAGGTCATCGTGGCCCTGTCGAGCTCGATGAAGAAGCTCAGCATGGTGCGCCGGCCGTTCTCGACGTGGACGTAGTTGAGAACGGAGTCGCTGATGACGTGGTCGTCTTCGAAGCGGCGCTGGCCGTCGCGGATACGGTTGGCGACCTCGGGGGTCCAGTCGAGCGGGCCGCACTCGTGACCGAGTCGGCGAGCGTGCTCGACGAAAGCGACACCGACGTCGTTGACTGCGAGCGTGTGCGCCTGCCGGGCGCCGGCCACCGACTCGGGCGTCACCCGGTAAGGGCGGATGGGAAGTTCGCCGGCCTCCTCGACGGACTCGGCTCCAGCCTGGGTCAGGAACCACAGGAACGGCTGGGTGCGAACCCGGTTCGGCCCGGCGGAGCCGCCCAGCGCTCGGACCCGGCTCACCAGGCCGGCCTTGTGGAGTTCGGCAAGCTGCTTGAGCAGGTAGTGGGGGCGGGCCGCCCGCTTGGCAACGGTCCGGACGGATCCGCCGGCCCCGGGGCAAAGGCCGCGAGTACTGCCAAGCCCCGCGTCCATGACACCGAGGGCACGGCGACCGCGTTGGCGAGTGCCTCGAGCGGGTCAGGGGTGAGCGGCACTTCGCAGAGGGCGAGGTGGTCGGGGAGGGCCAGCGCCAGCCCGGCACGGGCGTAGTGGATCTGGCGGGCAGCCTTGTTCTGAACGTCGGCTTCGGGGTTGACGAGGTCGACCGGTGCCTCGGTGGTCCGTTCGGGTGCGGTAGTCATGATCTTCCTGTTCTGGGGGTGTCAGGACGTGGGATGGGAGCCGAGGCGGATCTGGGGGCGCTCGCGAGCAGCACGGCCGCCGGCTTCAACGGGGCGCATCTCGACCTGGGCGTAGCTCTGGTGGCGCAGTACCGACATCGCCCGCGCGGGGCCCTCGCCCCTCATGGACAGCGCGCCGCCGGTGCAGGTGAAGCGGACGCGGACGGCGCTGCCTCGGAAGGAGGAGACCAGCCGGCGCGAGACGCTTTTGTGCGCGCGGGCGATCTGGTGGCCGAAACGCACGACCTCCTCCGGCTTGGGGTCGAAGCCGGTGGTCGGCAGCGCTTCCAGCGCTGTCCGGTCTGCCATCGGGCCTCGCGACAGCAGCCAGCGGCCGACGGCAACTGTGGCGCCGCCGCCGAAGATGACCAGGGCGGCCCACCAGGCGTTGCTCAGGGCCGAGTCCGCCAGTCGTCCGGCGTGCGCGGGGAGGTTCTCCACGAGGTCGAGTGCGTCGTCGATGAGGTCGGTCGTGGTCATCGCTCACCACCTGAGGGCGAGCTGGGCGGCGTCCGGTCGCCAGAGGGGTCGAACGGGTGGGACGGCGGGAGCACGGTGGCACCTCCAAGAGCGAACGGGTCCTTCGTCTGCTACAGGTGTCGGGATGCCGATCGGTGTGACACTCGGCCGGAAGTTTCTTCGCAAGATCGAGAAGACATGCGGCTGCGGAGCGGATGCACCGTACAGCCGGTCCCTCTGCTGGGCCATTCACCGTGGGGAGTGAACATGCTGCCGCCCACGGTTAAGGGAGCCCCGAACACCCGCACGGATGCCGTGGCCGACCGCACACTGAGGCCTCAGCCGTGTTCTGGAAAGGGGAGAATCGCTGTGACCGATCCGATGACCGCGCTCGACAAGCGGACGGGCCGCTGCCAGTGCGGCGACATCGCGTACGAGGTGACCGGAGCTCCTGATGATCCGCACCTGTGCTTCCCTGATGATTGAGTGAGTTCAAGGGGCTCACAGGGGTGGCAGATGGACGAGTGGTGGCTGGTGTTCGTGCCGGATCCGGAGCGGTGGGGGCCGCTGCCGGAGGAGGGGGTGCTGGGGGTCCGGGACCTGCCGGCCGCGTTGGACGCGGTGGGGCTTCGGCCGGGCGATCCGGTTTTCGTACGGCCGGATTTCGTGGTGGATCCCGAGCTCCTGGAATTCGCTCTCTCCTCGGAATTCCGTTATCTGGAGCGGGAAACCCGGCGGAATTACGCGCTGGACATCCGGCTGTTGCTGACTTGGTTGTGGCGACGCGGGATTCCGTGGCGGCAGGCGACGCAGGCCGACTTGCGCGCGTACAGAGAATTTCGGTGTGACTCACCACTCAACCCGAGGCGAATCAGTGGGGCGAAGTGGGATCGGGAGGCGCCGGCTTTCACACGCCTCTACCGGTGGGCGAAGGTCACGCCGTTGCCGGTGGACAGCCAGCGCCGGACGGACCGGGCCGCGCACGCCCGCAGCTCGCGGGTGTCGTGGCTGACACCGCGAACCTGGGGTCTGTGGCAGGACGTGGGCCTTCGCGGACTCGGTCCCGACGGGACACCGGTGCCGGGCTGGGACGGGAGGACCGAGCTTCGGAACACCTCGTTCGTCGGGTTCACGCTCAGTTCGGGACTGCGGCGGCAGGAATCCGGCGCCATGCTGACGTTCGAAGTGCCGTCCCGCCCGCTGCGCTCGGGCCGCTACTGCCACGGGCAGATGGCCCGGGCGCTGTCCCGTTCGAAGCGAGACCGGACCTTCTATGCGTCGGTCGATTCCTTGCGCCAGGTCAGCGCCTACGCGGAGTCGGAGCGGGCCTGGGCGGTCGAGCGGGCCCAAGCCCAGGGTCGCTACGGAAAGTTGCCGCTGATGCGGCTGATCACGAAGGTCACGACGGGCCGGACCACGATGGTCCACTGGGTCGACCGCGACGGCGTCCAAGGCCGACATGATCTGAGCCTGCTCGACTGGCGCGAGCGGCAGTGGCTGTTCGTCGAGGGACCACAGGGCCCGGAGCCGGCGTGGCTGTGGCTGACCGAGCAGGGCCTGCCCATGCTGCCGGACCGCTGGAACACCGTGTTCCGGCAGGCCAACCAACGGTGCGAACACGCTCTGTTGACCCCGGAAGAACGCGAGACGCCCCGGCTGCTGCGGGTCTCGGAGATCCGCGGGAAGGTCCCGTACGCGACACCCCATTCCATGCGGCACTCGATGGCGCTCTACATGTTGATCCTGCTCAACGAGTTGATGGACAAGAAGTACGGGCTGACCGCAGCGGACCGGCGCGACTTTGCCCAGCTCTACGGCGACCCGTGGTGGCTGGTGAAGACCCTGTTGGGGCACAAGGACGTCGAGACGACGAAGGAGCACTACCTCAGCCCGGTCATGCATCTGCAGCTGGAGTCGATCCTCGCCTTCGACACCGAGGACGAGAACGGTGAGACGGACCAGACGAAGGATCTGAACGGCCTGTTCGCCCAGCTGGCCCGGGAAACCTCCGGGATCCAGGACATCGAGGTCCTGGTCGACGCCCTGCCCGTCGCGGCGGCATCGTGAGCGGGCGGGGGCGCAAGGCCGTCCTGCCGCCGCCGGACTTCCAGGCGACGGAGCGTCTAGCCGCCGACGGACTGCAGGTCACCGTGGTGAACAAGGAAGGCTTCGAGCGCGTCTTCGACTTCGCCGCGATCTCCGTGCCGCAGCCGATGCGCTGCTCTCTTGCGCGAGCGTTCGCCGAGCAGTCCATGGGGTGGAACAGCCACGCGAGCGGTGAGTCATATTGGCGATCCATCGAGGTTTTCGCCCGCTTCCTAGAGGACCAGGGCCAGCCGGCCGAGGACCTGGGGGGCCTCACCTCTGCCACGCTCCGGCTCTGGCGCAACAACCACAAGGGCACCCCCGGCGGGCGTGAGGCCCTGGGGAAGATGCGTACGCTGCTGAAGCGCGAGCCGCGGCTGGCACAGGGCCTGGTCGCCGAGGAACTGGCCCGCCCCGTTCCGAAGAAGGGCAAGCCGTCCAAGCAGTCCTACCGGCCGTCGGAGCGCGACCAGGTGCTGCTGGTCGCCGAACGGCAGTTCCGGGCCGCGCTGCTGCGGATCCGGGAGAACACCGCGCTGCTCGCCCGCTACCGGGCAGGTGCACTGGACCCGGACAGCCGGGACTGGCGGATCGGGGCGGCCCTCGAGCACATCGCCGCCACGGGGGAACTGTCCGGGTACCCGGACAAGGACGGGAAGGTCTATGCCCAGGCTGAAAGGCTGCTGCGCGGAAAGAACCGCGGGAAGACAACGAGCCGGCTGTTCCTGACTCGGGCGGAACTGACCGCGCTGGCCGTGATGATGACGGACCGCTACGGCTGGAACCTTTCGGTCTACGACCGCCTGCACGTGCCCGTCACGACTCCATCTGCGGGAGAGACGGCCACGGTCACCTACGAGGTCTTGGTGGAGAAGCGCCGCTCGGGCGAAGGGCGCTGGTTCGATACGGAGAACTACACCGACTCCGGCGCGGACTCGCCGGGCAGGCTCATCACCCAGGCGCTGGAGGCCACACAGCCGGGGCGAACCCTGGCCGCCGCTCTGTCACCGGGCCACGACCTACTGATGGTCGCCCGCAACCGGCGCCGTACGGACGTGGACTCCAATCTGGACCGGCCCCGGAACGTCGGCCCGCTGTGCTTCGGGGTGTCCAAGGCCGACGCACGAGTATGGGCGCGATCCCACAAGATCGGCTCGCCCTTCCAGCGCGCCCGCAGGACCACCGTCATCACGACGGGCAAGCCGCTGCAGCACAAACGCGGCACCAACGAGAGCGTCTACGTCCTGCCCGACGAGAACGTCCAGCAAGCCGCCGTGGACGTGATCGCGGCCGGCGCCGAGGAAGCCCTCGAACAGGCCCGCGACTACACCTTCAAGGGGCGGCTCTCGGACGCGGCCGACGCGGACCATCAGGAGACCGCGACCGCGGACTGCGCGGACGAGGAGACCAGCCCCTGGCCGGACCCAAGCGGCGGCTGCGGGGCCGACTTCCTGCTCTGCCTGTCCTGTGAGAATTCCCGGGTCCACACCGGACATCACCCGCGCCTCGCCCTCCTGCGCCGCCAGTTGATGTCGCTCCGCTCCAGCTGGCCCGAGAAGCTCTGGCGTAAGCGATGGGACGAACATCTCCAGCGTCTCGATGACCTGCGGACAAAGGTCAACGAGAGGACCTGGGACGCCGCTCTCACTCGCATCACCGACCGCGACCGAATGATCGTCGACCATCTACTCAAGGGGGACCTCGCCTCATGACGACAGCTCCGACCCTTGAGGCCGATCCCTACATCCTCCCCCTGCCGACGCCGGAGAGCCCGGTGGTCCTGGACCGGTGGATCAGCGCCGGCAACACCCACCCCAACTCCCAGTACAGCGACGACGTCTGGTCGATGGGACCGCTGATCGATAACCCCGGGGAGAGTATCCACAAGATCAACCTGAGGAGGTGCCCGGCCGCGCTACGGAGTGAGTTCCGGCGCCTCATCTGGGTCCTGATCAACGGCGAGTTGCGCCCCACCTACGTACAGGAGCGGGGCTTTCAGAACCGGTCACGCGACGGCGCAACAAGCATGCGCGACAACATCCTGCAGTGGATGAAGTTCGCGCGCTGGCTCGACCGGCATGGCGTATCCCAAGTCAGTGACTGCACCGTGGAGCACTGGAAGGCGTACGCCGCCAAGTGCACCAGCGGCTGCACGCGCGTTCATGCCCAGACGGTTCTGCGCTGGCTCTCGGACCTGTGGGCCTTCGATCAGCTGTCGGCCAGCCCCTGCGGTGTTACGCAGCCGCCCTGGGAGAGCGAGGGCATCGACGACTACCTGCCGGCCGAGACGGGAGAGGCGGGCGGGGAGAACAAGACCGAACCACTGGACCCGACCGTGATCGGCCCCTTGCTGACCTGGTCGATCCGCCTGGTCGAGGACTTCTCCGACGACATCCTGGCCGCCTGGGCCGAGCGCCGCCGCATGCACGCCCGCGTGAAGGCCACCCCGAGCACCCGAGGGGGTCTGGCGGCCGTCAAGAACTATCTGCAGCCGCTGGTCGATTCCGGGGCCCTTCTGCCCGCCACCGTGAGCCGAAAGCACGGCATCACCCTGGCCCACCACTACGTCGCCGCGGCCACGGGAGCCAGCTGGAACCAGGTCCACGACTTCGCCACTCGGCGCGGGCTCCGTGAGCTCGTCGCCCGGCGGCCCGGCCCCAGCCCCATGCAGGTGCCGGTGACGGGCCGGATCGAGGGGCGTCCCTGGCGCGAGTTCATGGACTATGAGGAAACACCGATCCTGATGCGGCACCTGGCCACGGCCGCCGCCATCGTGATCTTGTATTTGACAGGGATGCGCCCCCAGGAGGCCCGGTCGTTGAGGTCGGGCTGCTGCCCGGACCCGGAACCGAACCCCGACGGCTCCATGCCGCGGCATCTGATCCGAGCCCACCAGTACAAGAACGTCCGCGACTCCGACGGCCACCACATCTCCGCCGGTGAGGAGCGCGCCGTCCCCTGGGTCGCGATCACCCCGGTCGTCAACGCCATCCGTGTCCTGGAACGCATCGTCCCCGAGGTCGAGCTCCTGTTCAGCTCCACCCACCACGATGTCGTATCCCAGCGCAAGCACCACGGTGCGCTGAAGCGGGGCACCCTGGACCGCCGCGTCGAGAATCTCGTGTCATGGATCAACCAGGAGGCCACCGCCCAGGGTCTGCCTGCCCAGATGGTGCCGGAGGACCCGCACGGCAACCTGGGACTGAGTCGTCTGCGCAGAACCCTCGCTTGGCACATCGCCCGCCGTCCCGGCGGTCTGGTCGCCCTCGCCATCCAGTACGGACACATGCGCACCGCTCTGGACGCCCGCACCTCCACCGGCTACGGCGACCGCGGTCGTCGGGGGTTCCACGGGGAGCTCGACGTCGAGACCGCTCTCGCCGCCGCGCAGACCGCAGCGCGGCTGCGCGACGCCGCGGCGGCCGGCGAGAAGATCTCCGGTCCCGCCACGCGGCGGGCTCTCATCGGAGCAGCCTCGGTCCCCGGTTTCGAAGGCGCCCTGACCACCCCGAAGGCCGCCGCCAAGTTTCTCGGGCGCGATGGCCTCGTGCTCTTCGACAACCCGGACGCGTTCCTCCTCTGCGCCTTCAAGCGCGACACCGCCCTGTGCGACCCGGATCCCGGGGCGACGGCACCCAACCAGTTCGCCTGCCAGCTCGGCTGCGGCAACGCGGTCCGCACCGACAGTCACGCGCAGGCCGCGCGAGAGCACGCTGATCGGCTCGATGCGAGGGCAGCCCTGATGCCCCAGCCCTTGGGCGACCGGCTTCGCCTGACCGCCGACCGCTTCCGCGCTCTCGCCGACGCCCACGACGCCACCGCCCAGACCGCCGAGGAGGCCATCGCATGAACCAGCAGCACGAGGACGAACGTTCCCGCATCCGCGCGGCCATGGACCGCCTTCTGGCCGGCCAGCCCACCTGCTCCAACGGCAGCCTCACCGTGGTCGAGCTCGCCGCAGAGGCCGGTGTTCACCGCATGGCCCTGCAAAAGCGCCACGCCGACCTGAAGGAGGAGTTCTACGCGCGGGTGCGTACGGAAACGCACCAGACGCCGGAAGTCGAAAAGCGGCTTCGCAAGGAGGTGGTCCGCCTGAAGGGAGCTCTCAAGGACGCCCAGGCTGCCGAGGCCAAGTCCCGGCACCGAGCGGAGCAGATGGCCCTCGCGGCAGCCGTCCTCATCCTCCGGCAACCCGATAGCCAAGACCAGCCTGTTCCCGACAACGTCATCCCGCTCCGCCCATCTGGCGATTAAGGAGAGCAGGCCGTCACGCGGCGACGCCGAGTTCCTTGCGGGTTTGGTGGATGAACTCGCGAACGGCTGGCCCGCGCCGCCAGGGGGACGGCCTGCGGCAGGACCGAATCCTGAACGAGGCGTTCGAGACCGGCGATCCGCTGAAGTTGATGCCCCTGTTCGGAATCACGGAGAAGACCGCCATGCATTCTGTGGGCAGCGCCCATCCCGAGCGCACGGCCAAGCTGCAGAGGTGAGGCCGGCGGTCAACCTTCGCGGTCGTCCGTATGCCAGGGAGCGCTGGCTCGGGTGGGACGGGCATCGGAGGCGATCCGCAGGGCGTACACAGGCCGTTCGTCGCCGGGGACGGGGCCGAGGTAGTGGTGGCCGGTCATGTGGCACCAGGCGGGCAGGTCGAGTGGTGCGGCTGGGTCGGTGGCGATGACGTGGACGACGGTGCCCGGCTTGGCGCCGTCGATCTCTTTACGCAGGCGCAGCAGGAGGGTGACGCAGAGCAGGCCGGTGCCGTCGACGGTGATGTCGGGCGCGGGGGTTTCGTGGTTCGTGGGGTTCATCGGCGGTAGGCGGTGGCGGCGACGGCGGGCAGGAGGGCGAGGGAGAGGGCTCCGCCGGTGAGGGCGAGGGCGGGGTAGCTGGTGGCAGCGACCATGATGCCGGAGGCCATGCCGCCGGTGGCGCCGGCGATGGCGATAGAGACGTCGACCAGCCCTTGGGTCTTGGCGCGGGTGGCGAGCGGGACGGTGTCGGTGATGATCGCGGTGCCGGAGACGAGGCCGAAGTTCCAGCCCAGGCCCAGCAGCGCCAGGGCGAGCGCGAGGAGGGCGACGGAGTCGCCGGGGGCTGCGGCGGCGAGGATGCCGGCGGCCAGGAGGGTGATGCCGGAGGCGGCGGCGATCTTCATGCGGCCGTAGCGGTCGACGAGCCAGCCGGTGAGCGGGGAGGGCAGGTACATGGCGCCGATGTGGATGCCGATGACGAGGCCGGAGGCGGCGGTGGAGTGGCCGTGGTCGTGCATGTGGACCGGCGTCATCGTCATGATCGCGACCATGACGAGCTGGGTGAGGATCATGACCAGCGCGCCCAGGACCACGCCTCCGCGGCCCTCGCTGGTGTCGGCGTCATCGGCGGCGGCCGGGTTGGCTGCGGCGTCGGCTTCCTTGACCTGGGCGATGTCACGGGCCAGGAGCAGCGGGTCGGGGCGCAGCCAGAGGGCGAGGACGAGTGCGGCCAGCGCGTAGGCGGCGCCGGAGATGACGAAGAGTCCGGCGAGGTGGGGGATGCCGAGGTGTTCGGCGAGGGTGCCGGCGGGGGCGGCGAGGTTGGGTCCGGCGACGCCGCCGAGGGTGGTGGCGACCAGGACGGTGGAGACCGCGCGGGCCCGGTGGCCGGGTGCGGCGAGGTCGGCTCCGGCGTAACGGGCCTGGAGGTTGGTGGCGGTGCCGGCGCCGTAGACGAACAGGGCGATGAACAGCAGGACGGGGTTGTCCAGGACGGCGGCGGTGATGACGCCGGCCGAGCCGATCGCGCCGGTGAGGTAGCCGGTGGCGAGCCCGGGGCGTCGGCTGCGGGCCTGGGAGATGCGGCCGACGGTGATGGCGGCGAGGGCGGAGCCGCCGGTGAACAGGGCACTGGGTAGTCCGGCCAGACTCGTGGAGCCGAGCATGTCCTGGGCGAGGAGCGCGCCGACGGTGACGCCGGCGGCGAGACCTGCACCGCTGAGGATCTGGGAGGCGACCAGGACACGCAGGATCCGGGTCTGCGCCTGAGCGGCGTCGGGTATGGAGGCGGGGACGGCGGGTGCGGTGCTGGTCATGTCTCTTCCTGCGTGCGGCGGTTGGCAGTGGGTGCGTCAGGGGGTTGTGGCTGCTGGCGGCGTCCACTGCTGGTCGTGCCACGCCGGGTCGACGGGTGTGTGGGTGAGGTGGTTGGTGTAGTTGGACAGGGTCTTCATGCCGACGCCCAGGACAACGTCCAGGATCTGGCGGTGGGTGTGTCCGGCGGCGAGGAAGCCGGCGATGTTCTGCTCGTCGGCCCAGCCGCGCTTGTCGACGATGCCCTGCGTGAGGCGGCGTACGGCTTCCAGTGAAGGGTCCTTCAACGTGGTGGCGTCGCGTAGGGCGTTGACGTCGTCCGGGGTAAGACCGGCGTGCAGGGCGAGGGTGGAGTGCGCGGCAACGCAGTGCGGGCAGGCGTTGGCAACGCTCGCGGTGAGCAGGACGACCTGCTGCGCGGGCTTCGGCAGGGAGGAAGCGGCGAACTGCTGGGCCAGGGCGGTGTAGCCGGCCAGGAGTTGCGGGGATTCGGCCATGACGGCGTTGAGGGTGGTGAGGAAACCCATGCGTTCGCGGGCCGCGGCGAGGTGCGGGAGGGCCTCGGCGGGTGCGGTGGCCTCGTCGTGGAGGGGGAAGCCGGTCACGGATGGACGCCTTTCGTGCAGAGGTCGTACGGGACGCCCACCGGGCCCTCGTACAGGGCCGGTGGGCGGAAGGAAGAGGGCTGTCAATCGCTGTCGAGGGCCTGGGTGAGGTCGGCGATCAGGTCGTCGGCGTCTTCGAGGCCGACGGACAGGCGGACCATGCTGTCGGCGATGCCGCGCTGGGCACGCTCGGCCGGGTCCAGGCCGTGGTGGGTGGTGGTGATGGGCTGGGTGACCAGGGACTCGACGCCGCCGAGGCTGGGCGCGATGGCGAACAGGCGCAGCCGGTCCACCACCGCGGCGGTCTGCTCGGCGTCCGCGTCCAGGACGGCGCTGAGCATGCCGCCCCCGCCGCGCATCTGCGCGTCCACGATGCGCTTCTGCTCGCCGGTTGCAAGCCCCGGGTAGTGGACGCGGGCCACGCGCGAGTGCGTGGCGAGGAAGGCGGCGACGGCCTGCGCGGTGTCGTTCTGCGCGCGAACCCGGACGGGCAGGGAGCGCAGGGAGCGGGCGAGGAGGAAGGCAGTCTCGGGGGCGATGACCTGGCCGAGGTTCTTGCGCCACCCTGCCACCGGGGCGAGGTGTTCGGCGGGGCCGGTCAGGACGCCGGCGGTGAGGTCGGAGTGCCCGCCGAGGTACTTGGTCGCGGAGTGCACGACCAGGTCCGCGCCGTGGGCGAGGGGGTTTTGGTTGACGGGGGTGGCGAAGGTGTTGTCGACCACCGTCAGCGCGTCGACCGTGCGGGCCTGGGCGGCGATGGCGGAGATGTCGAAGACGGTCAGGGTGGGGTTGGCCGGGGTCTCGAAGAACACGATCCGGGTCCGGCCGGTCAGCACCTCGGGCAGCCGGTCGACCTCGTCGGCGCGCAGGAACGTGGTGGTGATGCCGACCTGCGGCAGGTTGTCGCCGAGGAGCTCGAAGGTGCCGCCGTAGACCTCGCCGATGCAGACGATGTGGTCGCCGGTCCGGCAGTGCGCGAGGAACGTGGCGGCCTCGGCGGCCATGCCGGAGGAGAACGCCAGGGCCTGCTCGCCGCCTTCGAGGTCGGCGAGCTTGGCCTCGGTGGAGCGGATGGTGGGGTTGAGGCCGTAGCGGGTGTACAGGTTGCCGCTCTTGCGGCCCTCGACGACGTCGAGGAGGTCGGCGGTGGTGTCGAACGCGAAGGTGGAGTGGTTGTAGAGCGGGGTGTGGATGGCGCCTTCGGCGTCGCGGCGTTCGCCGGCGTGGACACTGCGGGTGGACAGTCCGTGCGCGGTGTTCTCGGTCATGCCTCTCCTGGCTGCTCGTCGGATATCTCTTGCGTCGGGCCGGTCGGCCTGGTCACTGCGCGGCTGCCGCCTGGGTGAGGGCCGCTGCCGCCGTCTCGATGTCCTCGGCCGTGGTCCAGCGGCCCAGGGACAGTCGCAGCGCGCTGAGCGCGCGGTCCCGCTTGAGGCCCATGGCGGTGAGCACGGGGGAAGGGGTGTGGGTGCCGCTGTGGCAGGCCGAGCCGGTCGAGGCCGCGATCTGACCGGCGGCGGCGAGGAGCTGATGCCCGAGGACACCGTCGATGCTGACGTTCAGGGTGTTCGGCAGGCGGTTCTTCTCCGGGCCGTTGAGGTGCACACGGCCGGCAAGGCTGCCGGTGAGCCGCTGGTGGAGGTCGTCGCGCAGGGCCGCGATGCGGGCCGGGCCGTCGTCGGCGAGCTCGCCGGCCGCGATCTGTGCGGCGGTGCCGAGCGCGACGGCCAGGGCGACGTTCTCCGTGCCCGCGCGCAGGCCGTGCTCTTGCCCGCCGCCGTAGACGACCGGCTCCAGCCGTACCCCATCGCGCACGTACAGGGCGGCTGCGCCCTTCGGCGCGTACATCTTGTGCCCCACGACCGTGAGCAGGTCCACGCCCAGCTCGCCGATATCGAGGGGAATCTTGCCTACGGCCTGGGCGGCGTCGCAGTGGAACAGCGCGCCGCGTTCGTGGGTGAGGGCGGCGAGTTCCGTGATCGGCTGGAGGGCGCCGGTCTCGTTGTTCGCCGCCATCACCGACACCAGCACCGTGTCCTCGGTGAAGGCAGCGGCCAGGGCGGCGGGCTCGACGTGTCCGTCGCCGTCGACCGGCAGCACGGTCACCCGGGCGCCGTGCAGCCGCTCGAGGGCACGGCACGTCTCCAGGACGGCCGGATGCTCGGTGGCCTGGGTGATCACATGCGGGTGCGGGCGATCGGAGGCCAGGACCGCGCCGCGCAGAGCGAGCAGGTCAGCCTCGGATCCGGAGCCGGTGAACACGATCTCGCCGGGCCCGGCGGTGATCAAACCGGCGACCTGGGCGCGGGCCGCGGCGAGCGCCCGCCGCGGCTCCTGGGAGAAGGGGTGGCTGCTGGAGGGGTTGCCGAAGAAGTCCGTCAGGTACGGCAACATGGCCTCGGTGACGCGTGGGTCGACCGGAGTGGTGGCGTTGTAGTCCAGGTAGACCGGCCCGCCGGCCAGTCCCGGATGCAGGGGGAGGTTGCCGCCCGGAGCGGTCACGTCAGGTCCGAGGCGTCGACGGGCAGCTCCGACAGGCGCCACTCGAGCATGCCGTCGTTGAGGCGGATCGCGCGGCGTCCGCGGTCGGTCAGCAGCCGTACGGCGTCGTAGGCCAGGACGCAGTACTCGCCGCGGCAGTAGACGACGATCTCGGTGTCCTGGGGCAGTTCGTTGATCCGGTCGGCCAGCTCCTGAACGGGGATGGAGAGGGAGCCGGGGATGTGTCCGGCCTGGTACTCCTCCACCGGCCGCACGTCCAGGATCACGACGTCACCGGCCGCGGCACGGGCGCGCAGTTCCTCGTGGCTCATCTCGCCGGTGGTGTCCTCGCCGAGGTAGGCGTCGCGGGCGGCGGGGACGGCGGCCTGGTGGGCTTCGGCGACCTTGCGCAGCAGCGCGAACAGCTGGGCCACGTCGTCGCCGGCGAGCCGGTAATGGATGCGCACCCCCTCGCGGCGGGTCGCGACGAATCCGGCCTGCTTGAGGGTCTGCAGGTGCGCGGACGCAGTGGTCAGGTTCAGCCCGGCTGCCTTGGCGAGCGCGTCGACGGTGCGCTCGCCCTGGGCGAGCAGGTCCAGCAGTTCCAGGCGCTTTCCGCTGGCCAGCGCCTTGCCGCTGGTCGCGAAGGCGTCGTAGAGGGCGGCCTTGGCGCCGCTTGTGGTGGCATCCCGCATTGCTTCCTCCAATAATCTATGGATTATTGTAACCGAAGGCTCGGCAGCAATGGCTGCCGCCAGGTTGTTCCGTTGGAAGGACACAGGATGGGCTTCGCCGACGACCACCTCATACCCCTGGTCGACCAGGGGCTGGGCAACAGCGCCTACCTCGTCGATCTCGGCGACGGCCGCGCGCTCGCGGTGGACGCCAGCCGCGATCTGCGGGCCCTGAAGGCAGCGGGCGCCCGGCGCGGTCTCACCGTCGCGTTCGCCGCCGACACCCACCTGCACGCCGACTTCCTCTCCGGCGCTGTCCAGCTCGTCCACGACGACGGCGCGGAAATCCTCGCCTCCGTCGCCGGGCGGCGGGCCTTCGGCCACCGGGGCCTCGCAGACGGCGACGAGGTCGATCTCGGCGGCCTGACGCTGCGGGCACTGGCCACCCCCGGCCACACCGACGAGCACCTCTCCTTCCTCCTGCACGACGGCGGCCGGGAACTCGGGGTGTTCACCGGCGGCTCGATGATCGTGAACTCCGCCGCCCGTACCGATCTGCTCGGCCCGGACCGCACCGAGGAACTCGCCCGCGCCCAGTACCGCTCGCTCCAGCGCCTGATCACCCTGCCTGACGTCACCGCCATCTGGCCCACCCACGGCGCCGGCTCCTTCTGCTCCGCCGTACGCGGAAACGAGCGCACCTCCACCATCGGCGGCCAGAAGCAGACCAACCCCCTGCTCGCCGCCGCGGACGAGGACGCCTTCGTCAAGCAGCTGGTGGCCGGCCTGGGCAGCTACCCCGACTACTTCGACCGCCTCGGCGAAGCCAACCGGCGCGGCCCCGCCGTCCTGAGTGCCGCCCCGCTGCTGCCCGCGCTCGACGCCGGACAGGTCAAGGCGCTGCTCGCCGACGGCGCCCAGGTCGTCGACGTCCGCCCGGCGGCCGACTACGCGGCAGGCCACATCCCCGGCTCCCTCTCCATCCCGCTGCGCGGCCAGTTCGCCACCTGGCTCGGCTGGCTCCTGCCGGACACCGACCCGGTCGTCTTCGTCACCGGCGACGGACAGGACCTCGCCGAGATCGTGTGGCAGTCGTACAAGATCGGCTACGAGCGTCTGGCCGGACGGCTCGCGGGCGGCATGGCGGCCTGGCTCGCCGACGGCAACCCGCAGACCACCACCGCCTTCCTCACCCCCGACCACGCCGAGGGCCGCCCCTACGTCGATGTGCGCCAGGACGCGGAGTTCACCGCCGGGCACGTCCCCGGCGCCCTGAACATCGAACTCGGCTCCCTCGCCGCAGCCGCCATCGACGCCCCCGAGGGCGCGGTCGTGGCCTGCGCCCACGGCGAGCGCGGCATGACCGCGGCCAGCGTCCTGGAACGCGTCGGCCACACCGACATCGCCGTGCTCGACGGCGGAGCCGCCGAGTACGCCCAGGCCCACGGCCAGCAGCTCATCCAGGGAACCGGGGACACCACCTCGTGAGCACCACACACCCCACCCCGACGACCGATGCCCACGGTCGGCCCGTACGGCTCGGCCTGCGCGAGAACCGCCTTCAGTTCACCCTGCTGGTCATCGTCAACATCTGCGTCGGCGGCCTGGTCGGCCTGGAACGCACCACCGTCCCGCTCATCGGCTCCGAGACCTTCGGCCTGACCAGCGACCTGGCCGTCTTCTCCTTCATCATCGCCTTCGGCCTCACCAAGGCGTTCACCAACCTCGCCGCCGGCGCCCTGACGGCCCGGTTCCGCCGCAAGCAACTGCTCGTGGCGGGCTGGGTCCTCGGCATTCCTGTCCCCTTCGCCCTGGCCTATGCGCCGTCCTGGGGCTGGATCGTCGCTGCCAACGTGCTGCTGGGCCTGAACCAGGGCCTGACGTGGTCGATGACCGTCAACATGAAGATCGACCTCGTCGGCCCCGCCCGCCGCGGCCTGGCCACCGGGCTGAACGAGGCGGCCGGCTACACCGCGGTCGGCGTCACCGCCCTGGTCACCGGCTACCTCGCCACCTCCTACGGCCTGCGCCCGGTCCCCGAACTCATCGGCGTCGTCTTCGTCGTCGCGGGCCTTGCCCTGGCCCTGGTCGTCCGCGACACCGCCGCCCACGTCGCCCTCGAACTGGCCAACCACACCAAGCCGCTGCCCACCGGCGAGGACACCGGCCTGAAGGCCACGTTCACCCGCACCTCGTGGCGCAATCGCTCCCTGCGCGGTGCCAGTCAGGCCGGACTGATCAACAACCTCAACGACGGTCTTACCTGGGGCGTCTTCCCTCTGCTGTTCACTCACCACGGCCTGGGACTTGCCGCCGTCGGCCTCATCAAGGGCCTGTACCCGATCCTGTGGGGGCTCGGGCAGATCCCCACCGGTCACCTCGCCGACCGCATCGGCCGCAAACCCCTCATCGTCTACGGCATGCTCGTCCAGTCCGTCGGCTTCGTCCTCGCTCTCGTGCTACTCGACCGGCCCCTGCTCGCGGGCATCATCTCCGCGGTCTTCCTCGGTCTCGGCACGGCCATGGTCTACCCGGCCCTCATCGCGTCCATCTCCGACCACGCCCACCCCGCCTGGCGCGCCAACGCCCTCGGCACCTACCGCTTCTGGCGCGACATCGGCTACGCCGTCGGCGCCCTCGTCGCCGGCATCCTCGCCGACGCCCTCGGCCTCAACGCCACCGTCATCGCCGCAGCCGTTCTCACCGCCGCCTCCGGCCTGCTCGCCGCCCGCTGGATCACCGAACACCCCAGCAAATCCCCAGCCACCAGTCCGGACACGTGAGCAGGGAGCGGTGCCCACACCTCACTCCGGCGCAGAGTGTGCGGGCTTTCACATCCGCCCGGGGCTTCAAGGCGGTGAGCCGCTGCTGTCCAGTCACCAGGTAACCGGCAACTCGATGAGGCCGCCGGTCAGCACGTCACTACGGACCCGCAGGTCCTCGACCGGCACGGCAAGCCGCATGTCGGGAAAACGGGAAACCAGCTGGCCAAAGGCCACCTGGAGTTCCATGCGGGCCAGGGGTGCGCCGATGCAGTAGCGCACGCCGTGCCCGAAGGTGAGGTGTGCGGTAGCCCGCCGGGTGACATCGAAGCGGTTGGGGTCGGCGAAGACGGCCTCGTCGTGGTTGGCGGCACCGTTGTCCAGCATGACCAGATCCCCGGCCCGGATGGTGACGCCGCCGATCTCGATGTCGGTATGGGCGTAGCGTGGGATGCCTCCCCCGCCCTTGCCCGGGACGCGCATGATCTCCTCGACCGCTCCGGGGATCAGGCCGGGGTCGCCCAGCAGCAGCCGCCATTGGTCCGCACTGGTCAGCAGAAGCAGCGCACCCATGCCGATCTGAACGACCGTGGTCTCGTGTCCCGCGAACAGCAGCGCCATCGACAGCATGGCGATCTCGTCGTCTCCGACTCCGTCGTTCGCGCAGAGCCGGGAGATCACATCGTCGCCGGGCTCGCGACGCTTGCGGGCCACCAGTTTCTGTCCGTAGGCGAAGAGGTTCCCGAGCCCTTGCTCCGATCGGGCCCTGTCGAGTACGTCGGCGGCGGCCTGCGTCCACGCGCGGAACTGAGTGCGCTCTTCGTAGGGCACGCCCAGCAGCTCGCAGATCACCAGGATCGGCAGGGGGAGAGCGAGCGTGGCGTTGAGGTCGGCCGGGGGTCCCTGCTGCTTCAGATCGTCCAGGAGGCGGGCGGTCAGCGCCTCCACTCGCCCGCGGAACGCTCGCATGCGGCCCGGAGTGAAGTGCGGCTGAAGCAGTGACCGCATCCGCGCATGGTCGGTCTTCTCCGTGTCGTAGTTGCCCAGCGGGCCTCCGAAGAGGGCTGATTCCCCGGAGCGCGCTGCGTTGTCCGGGTCGGGGTGGGACCGGCCGAGCCTGTCGTCGGCGAGCAGGCGCCGTACCTCCTCGTACCCGGTCACCAGCCAGGCGTCGTCGCCGACCCGGGTGCGAATCCGGTGAACGGTGCCTTCATCCTGCAAAGCGCGGAGCGTCGGTGGTACTTGCAACGGGCCGGTCTGGTCGAAGGGCAGCTGTACGGTCATGGCGCCTCCCACATTGAGCCACTTGTATACGCGACTTTATACAAAGCTACTTGTACACTGAGGCGTAAACAAGATGGAGGGTGGCTGATGGCGGCAGAGCAGACGGCTCCCGGTGGCTCCGGTCCGGTCAGGCGAATGCGCCGGGACGAGCGGCGGGAGCAGATCCTTGACGCAGCGACCCGGGCATTCGCCCGGGCCGGATTCACTGCCACTAGCCTCGACGACGTCGCCGGCGAGGCCGGCCTCACCCGTGTGATGCTCTACCGGCACTTCGCATCCAAAGCGGACCTCTACCGCGCCACCCTGGATCGCGCCTGCACACGGCTCGCCGGGGCGGTGGGCAGCGACAACTTCGATGACGAGTCGATCCCCGCCCTCCTGCGAGCCGCCTCGGCCGACCCCGAAGGCTTCCGGCTGCTGTTCCACCACGCAGCCCGGGAACCGGAGTTCCGCGACCTCATTGACACCATCACCACCGCCTCAGCCGAGATCGCCCAGCGCAACCTCGCCCAGCGCATCCCGGCAGGGCCCTGGCTGAACTGGGCAGCGCAAGTGATCCCTGCATTCACGACCGACGCCGTCATCGGTTGGCTGGACGCTGGACAGCCCGACCCGCACCTGGCTGCCGCTCGGATCGATCGGGCCGTACAGGGCATCATCGAAGCCGCTCAGCAGGCCGAGAAGTAACCCCCGCGGGAATAGCCCGACACGGCGGATGTGAAGACAGCTCGTCCTCCTCGCACGTGTGCACTCATCACCGTCATCGCCGCCCGTTGAACGAGCGCCCTGTCCCGGCCGCCGCTACCGGGGCAGGCTCTGGGTGACCCGCCACAAGCACCGAGGCAACTCACCCTCCTCGAAGGCGTGGACCTCCTGAAAGTCCCAGCCGTCGGCGAGGGCGTCGACGAGGCCGCGGTCGAAGAAGTGCACGGCGAAGCCACCGTGCTCGAAGATGCCGTCCCCATGAGCGACACCGGTGCCGTAGTGGGCGTCGCCGGTGTGCCGGACGGTGTAGACCAAGACACCGCCAGGCCGCAGGACCCGGCGGATCTCCTCGACGACCGCGCGGGTCTCTTTCGTGGACAGGGCCATGCACAGCAGCATGTGCGCGAACACCGCATCGACCGACGCATCCGCCAGGGGCAGCGGCTCACGGGCATCGTGTGCGACCGTGGTCACCCGGTCCTCGAGCCCCCGGGCGAGTGCGGCCCGGCGCAGCTGCTCCAGGCCAGTCGCTGAGAAGTCTGCAGCCTGCACGGTGAAGCCCTCGGCCGCGAAGTACAGCGCGTCCCGACCATGGCCGGCGCCCAACTCCAGAACGTCCCGCGCCCAGGCAGCACGGAAAACCTCGGCGGCGTGAACCGCCGGCGCGGACGGCTCCCCGCCGTACATGTCGGGGTGGGCGGTGTAGGTGCGCTGCCAGTGCATCTGCTGCGCTTCGGCCAGGGCCTGCCCATCGGTCACGTTCTGTGTCCCCTCTCGGTCCCGTCCGCGACGAGCGCACGGTCTGTTGCCCGCCTCGAAACAATCCACACTTTCCTGAATTCAGGATTATCTGTACTGTCGAGGGGTGCTGACCGTTGCCTCCGACATCGACGTGCTGGCCCGCTTCGGCCGCGCGCTCGCCGACCCGATTCGCTGCCGGATCCTGCTCGCCCTGCGCAAGGCGCCGGCCTATCCCGCAGACCTCGCCGACGCGCTCGGCGTCTCCCGGACCCGCCTGTCGAATCACCTGGCCTGTCTGCGCGACTGCGGTCTGGTCGTCACCGTTCCCGACGGACGCCGCACCCGCTACGAACTCGCCGACGAACGCCTCGGCCACGCGCTGGACCACCTGCTCGCCGCAGTGGTCGCGGTCGAGGAGGACAAGACCTGCTCGGACGCCGCCACGGAGGGTTGCTGCTGATGACCGCGATATCTCTCGGGCCCTCTCCGGCCCGCCGCGACGTCCTCGCCCGGCGTATACGGCTGCTGGTCGCCGCCACCATCACCTACAACGTCATCGAAGCAATCGTCGCGATCACCGCCGGCACCATCGCTTCCTCCACCGCACTGATCGGCTTCGGCCTGGACTCCGTGATCGAGGTGTCCTCCGCCGCGGCAGTCGCCTGGCAGTTCTCCGCCCGCGACCACGCCGTGCGCGAGCGCCGGGAGAAGACCACCCTGCGGATCATCGCCAGCTCCTTCTTCGCCCTTGCCGCTTACGTCACCTTCGACGCCGTCCGGGCCCTGGCCGGCAGCGGCGAGGCCGACCGCTCCATCCCCGGCATCGTCATCGCCGCTCTGTCGCTGTCGATCATGCCGTTCCTCTCCGCCGCCCAGCGCCGCGCCGGGCGCGAACTCGGCTCTGCCTCCGCGGTGGCGGACTCCAAGCAGACCCTCCTGTGCACCTACCTCTCCGCGGTCCTCCTCGTCGGCCTGGTCCTCAACGCCACCCTCGGCTGGTCCTGGGCGGACCCCATCGCCGCCCTCGTCATCGCCGCCATCGCCGTCAAGGAAGGCCGCAACGCCTGGCAGGGCAAGGGCTGCTGCGCGCCCACCGCCGCAGCGGTACCTGCCGCCGACACCGAGACGGACGCGTGTGGCTGCACGCCATCCGTGCCCTCGGCCGCCCTGAGCCGGAGCTCGCCCGGCCCGCGACGCCTCCGCAGGCCGCCGACGGTGTCCTGACGATCACGCAGGGGATGGCACATTGGTGGGCTCAACTAACCTACCGATCCCAGGAGATCACCTGATGAACGCCACTTCCGCCGCCCATGCCCAGGGAGCCGAAGAAGCCGGGGGACGTACCGGCGGCTGCCTCTGCGGCCGCATCCGCTTCACCGCCCGGGGGCCAGCCGTCTTCCCTCACACCTGTGCCTGTGGGCACTGCCAGAAACTCGGTGGTACTCCCGTGATGTGGTGGGTGGGATTCGAGACGGTTACCTGGACCGGCGAGAGCGAGCCGACCTGGTACGAGACCTTTGAAGGCGCGGCGAAGCGCGGCTTCTGCTCGACCTGTGGCAGTCGTGTCGCGGCGATCGACAGCGACATCCCGGAGATCGGCATCAACGTCACCGCCCTCGACGACACGAGCGGCGCAGACCTTGTGCCCATCCACGCGTCCTTCAAGGACAACGCGGTGCGCTGGCTGCCCTCGGTGCCGGCGACCGAGCAGAGTGCGGCCGGTTGACTGCCTGTCCGCTGAGCGGCGACTTCTCCCGCACCCTCGATGCTCCCGGCCAGCATCCCGTCCTCACCCGCCAGCAGGGCGCGAACTCCCGGGGTGGAGCCCACAGCAGGGCCTGCTCGACCAGGGTGACGGAGAACCCTGCGAAAGCCATGCCGCATCCCAAGCCGGTGCGAGCGATGCTCAATCAGAGCGACTTCAGAAATGCGCTGGGCTACTTCCAAGAGGGAAATGGGCCGTCGACACCTGCCGAGAAGAATGCGAGCAACCACCCCGCAGGACTTTGAGAATTGCGGCCCGCTCCGAAGAGTCTGGGTGAGTGGAGCAGCGGGACCTCAGCGAAGACCTGAGAGCCGCCCGCCACGTACTCCTCTGCATCGCGAGCATGCTCCCCGACGGGAGAACACGCACAGGTTCGTCAATTTCATCGAAGCGGCCTACATCGCGCCGGTGAACCGGCACAGTCGACCTGACAGCACTGCTCGTCCGAACCGTTGGGTGGCCGTCGTGCTCCTTCGGCAGACGCCACGCACGCCACCATGCAGAGGAGGCATAAGAGGTGAACACATGGACTTGACAGGGAACTCTGCTCGTGCCCCCACGAAACGCGCATCTCTGGCGGGTCGGCCGTGCTCTGGGTCGGCTTCCGCAGGGATGGCTTCTCCTGGACCGGACGGGGTGGGGAGCCGAGGTGGTACTCGTCGTGGCCCACCCTTCGCCGCGGATTTTGCGCGCGCTGCGGAACGCACCTCATCTCTGTCGCAGACGACTCGGAGATGATCATGCTGACCGGCTTCAGCCTCGACGACCAGCGTGGCATCGAGCCCGTCGGGCACTCCTATCGCGAGCAGGCCGTGCCGTGGATGGCCATCACGCTCGCCCCCGACCCGGGCCTCCCGTAGGACCTAGGCCGTTTCGTTTGGATCAAGATCGGGGCGAGTGTCCGACGCCTGTTTCCTGGTGGCACTCTGAGGCGTCCAGCCATGGACCCCATCCGTCGAGAACGACCTGAGGCATCTGCTCAATGAGTGGGATCCGATAGGCGTCGCCGACGACGTGCAGGACGAGTACGACTGCATGCTCGCCCCCTTGCTCCAGCAGCTCCGTGTCGGCGCCGACCAGACGGAGATCGGTGAGTTTCTACGGCATGAGCTGGAGGATCACTTCGGACCCGATGCTCTCGGCCTGCGACCCAAGACGATGGCCGCCCGGGGGATTGCCTGGTGGACCGCTGGGTGGTGGGGGTGACGGGGCTGCTGAATCTGCGGCTGCCCCGGGTGGTCGGCTGAGCCGCGGGTGGTGGGCCGAGAGCTGAGCGGGACCGGCCGCGCCCGGTACGGCAGCAGAGCCCCGATACGGCAGCAGGGCCCGGACCGCGCGTCGCGGTCCGGGCCCTGCCCCGTGAGGTGCCGCCCTGCGGCGGCGGTGCGTCAGCTCTGTGCGGTGTCGTCGCCCGCCTGCCCGGCGCCCTCAGCTGCGCCTGCCTTCTCGCGCATCTTGCGCACCAGTTCTGCCTTCTGGTCGGCTGCACCCTGGCGGTCGAGGTTGCGGTGCGGACCGTTGTTCTGCCGTTCGGCGCGGGACAGCTTCTTGCGCTGGCCGCCGCCCATGCCCACGGGGTTGTTGATGTTCTTGCTCACGGTCACGGGTTCTCCCGGTAATGATGTGAAGTGATCTACGGATTTATCGGTGGGGGACGGGCGGCGACGTCGAAGGACGTCAGCAGAGGCCCATCACGCTCTCACTCGTAAATCGGCGTCTGGAAGAACATGACCAAGACGTTACCCGGTTCCGTCGGCCCCGCACACCAACCTTTTCGCCGCCCCGGCGTCGGCCGGGCCTTCGGCGAGCGCCCGGGGTCAGCGTTTCCTTCCGGGAATCTCAGCACTGCCAGCACCCGCCGGTGGTCGCCGCCCGCCCCGGGGCAGGTCCAGATGGGCGTTACTGGGCCGCCGCGGGCGTTGTCAGTGGTCGCGAGCACACTGACGGCATGAGAGATCATCTCACTTGCGCCCCGCCGTTACGGGACAACCTTTAGCAGGCTGCTGCCAAGCTGCAACGCTTGATCGTTTCTGCGGTGAACTTGCCCACCCGCCTGGGTGAGCGGCCCGGTCGTCGTCCGGGCTGGGCGATCCCGGACCGCTACAACTCGCCTCGTGATCAAGACTCTTCTGCGCGCCGCGACAGCCGCCGCGCTCACCGTCCTGCCCCTGACCATGACGGCACCAGCACACGCCGCCGAGACCGTGCCCCTCTCCGAGGCGGTGACCAGCTTGCCTCTGGCCGCTGAGAGCCGCGACGGCTACCAGCGCACCAGCTTCAAGCACTGGTTAGAAGCTGTTGTCTTTCCGGACTTGAGGACTGCGTTTCCGCTGGTCGGGCATGGGGCGGGCATTCCCGTGGGAGTGGTGGCGTGTCGTGTCGTCGCTCCGGTGGAGGTCGTGGATGCCGTCGGTCGTGGGGCTGCTGGAACAGCGCGAGGTCGCCGCCCGCCGTCGCGTGGACGAGTTGCGGGAGGAGGCCGACCGCATCCAGGCCGAGTTGGCCGTGGCCGAGCGGGAATGGCGGGAGTGGACCATCGCCCGCTCGCGGGTCGGCGAGGTGCTGGCCCCCGCGGACGAGCCCGGGCAAGGCCACGCCCAGGCCGATGGGACAGCGCCGGCCATGGGACAGGCCGAGGAGACATCGTCAGCGCCGACCGCGGCGAAGTCGAAGTCGAAGTCGCAGGTGCCGGTGTGGCGTGAGGAGCTGGCCTGGTCGGTGCTGTCGGTGGATTACCAGCGCGTTGTGCACGCGCTCGCGGACCGGGCCCGGCTCCATCAAGGGCCGCTGACCTGCCAGGAGATGGCCGTCTTGTTTGGCCTGGACGCGGTGCCGGCGCGAGTGGAGGCACTGCGGTCGAAGGCGAAACGCCTGGTAGCGCGGGGCTGGCTGGCCGAGCCCGCGCCGGGCCGGTTCACGCTCGCTGCGGGCGTGACCGGGCCAGGCGGCGGGTCATGAGCAGGGTCATCGACCAGTAGATCATCGCTTCGGCGCTGGTGGTGCGGCGTTCGAAGTCGCGTGCCAGGCGGCGGGTGCGCATCAGGTGGGCGAAGAGGCGCTCGACGATCCACCGCTTGGGCAGGACCACGAAGCCGCGCATGTCGTCACTGCGTCTGACGATCGCCAGGACCAGGGCGAGCACGGTGAGGCAGTACTCGACGAGGCTGCCGGTGTAGCCGCCGTCGGCCCAGACCAGCTCCAACTGGTGGTGCGCGTCGGCGACTTGCCGCAGCAGCACGTGGGCGGCGGTGCGGTCGCCGACATCCGCGGCGGTGACCATCACGCCCAGCAGCAGACCGAGGGTGTCGACCACGACGTGCCGCTTGCGCCCGTTGACCAGCTTGCCGCCGTCGAAGCCGCGGCTGTCGGAACCGACGACGGCGTCCGCCTTGACCGACTGCGAGTCGATCACCCCGGCCGACGGCTCCGCATCCCGCCCCAGCCCCTCGCGGACCTTGGCGCGCAGCCGGTCGTGGAACTCCTTGGCCAGGCCGTGGTCACACCATCGGCGGAAGACCGCGTAAACCCGGTCCCACGGCGGGAAGTCCCCGGGCATCGCCCGCCACTTGATGCCATTGTCGACCAGGTAGCGGATCGCATCGAGTATCGCCCGGTGGCAGTACGCCTCCGGCTGCCCGCCCCGGCCGCGCAACCAGCCTGGCACCGGCAGCAGCGGCCGGACGGCCGCCCACTCCGCGTCCGTCATGTCCGTCGGATAACGCGGCAGCCGCACCCCGTTGTCGGCGGCGTTTCCGAACCGGTGAGCCAGACAGTCACACTCCAGCGTGACTGAACTGGACTGCCCGCCCATCGACACGGAACACTGCGGCACCAGGGCCTCCTGATGTTGCTCGGTGATTCGACACCAACGAGCTGTTCAGGAGGCCCTACTCGTATGCGCCGAGCACCCCACGACCACCCAATCGGGACTCCCGTTCGATCGACAAACCCCAAGATCGGTACGACAACAGCTACTAAGGCTGAGCGTCCATTCGTCGCCTACGTACGGCGCGGCTGGGGGTTCTCGTCCTCACACCGGCGGGCTCGATCCCGAGGGCCTGCTCCAGCTCACTGTTGACCCGTAGCGAGCTTGTCCCGTCCCCGAGGCTGCGCTGGATCCACCGCCCGAGGTCTTCTCCCTGGATGGGCGCCAGTCACGGCTGGTCTCCAAGCTCGAACGTGCTTCCACTCGTGCCCTGAGCCCGGGGCAAGCCGACCCGAAGGCCTGCCCGCCCGGGACCCGCCGGCTGGTTCTACGAGCCGAACCAGTCCCGGAACCAGTCGGGCAGCAGGTCCATGGCCCAATCGGGCATCCAACCCGGCATCCGGGTAAGGAACGAGTCCATGGTGCGTCTGCCTGCGGAGTGCGCCATACCTATGGCGGCGCCGCGGGCCAGGCGTTGGTCTGAGCGGGCGGACGGTGCGCTGCTAGCGTCCACCCTTGATGGGGGGCTGGGCCGGCCCGGGCGTTCACAACGGCGGCGACTTCGTACCGGGGCGGAGTTCGTAGCTGCGACGTCCTTCGACCGTACGGTCCTCGGTGCGCACCAGGTAATCGTCCGGATCGAGGCCCATCGCCGCGCGCTGTGGTGAAGCCCAGTACAGCGCGTTGCGCTCGGCAAACGTCTCGGGACCGTCGTAGGAGATGAGCCAGATGAACTGGTTCCCGTTCACGATCGACCCAGGCACCGTCGATTGTGAAGCCCGACTCCAGCCGCAGCGGCACGATGTCCGATCGCCACCGCTCCACCCACTCGTCGAGCAAGCCTTCTCGGACTGTGTAGGTGCGCAGTTGTGTCGTCCTGGGCGTAGCGGTTTCCCTCCTGAGCGCCGCGCCGCCGCCGAGCGAAGCGTAAGTCGTCCCTGGCGAGCTCGCCCGCCTCCTAAGTCGTTCGGGAGCTGGGCGGGCTGTGGGCCCGCCTCGGCGACCACCGTGACCCGCGCGGATGGCACCACTGAGACGGTGCCCCCGCAAAGCCCGCAGGGCAGCCAGCGTCCATCACCCGGCGGGGCCCTCTCATCTGCGCCGTGTGCGGCGACACGGCGACGGAACCATCACGGCCGAGACGGTCCACGCGGACGAGACCGGCGATGTACTGGAGCCCCGCCACGAGCGCAGCCTGGGCACATGGGGCGAGTCCTCCGAGAAAACCCCAGCATGGGTAAAGTCACTGGTGAAGACCCACCGGCCAGCACCAGACGTTGTCCCGCCCGCGCCACGTACACCGACACGCGCCTGAGCAGGCCAAAGGCGTGCAAATGCCCCGCACACCCCGCCCGGCGGCGTACGGGATCCCTTAGCCTCAACGGCAGCCATGCTGACTGGACCCGCATGAGGGTTCACATCCCGGCCATAAGGACGCGGACTCGCTGCTGCCCGCCCGGTGCCGCGGGGAGTCCACTGTAGACAAGCAGGCGCCCGTCGCGACGCGTCCACGGGGCGACCGTGCCCGTCGCCGGTAGGCACCCAACGAGGCGGCAGCAACCTTCGAACTCGCCGACAGTGCCCGCACATCATTGGGTGACTTCGCTTTCTACCCCGCAGCACTGCTGGGACAGCGTCGCGATCCGCGACCTCATCGCCATGGCGCTCTACAGCCTGCACCTGCGCGACGGACTCCCGGCGGACGAGGTGGCCTGGAGGACGGTGACGTGGCAACTTGCCGGACGACCAGCGGCTCATCACGCTCGTCGAGGGGGCCCGCATCCAGTGCTCTTGGATGCGGGCCCTTCAACGGGTCAACTCAACGGGTCAACGAGGTCGGCCGTTGGCCGGGCCGACTGTGCGTCAGGCCGCGGATTCGGCCTTGCGGCGGCGTACGACAAACACCGCACCCGCACCGAGCACCACAGCCGCACCGGCCGCGAGGGCGAGCTGCGGCATGGCGGAGGACGAACCGGTGTTGGCGAGGGTGCCGTTCACCGGCAGCTCCGAGGTGCCGCCCTGCGGCGTCGGCGCCGCGGTGGTCGGCTCGGGCTCCGGGGTCTTGCCCGGGTCGCTGCCGGCGGCCTGGATCTGGAACTCGTACATGGCGAGGTCCGGAGACCCGCCACAGGTGTCGTCGTCGTTGAAGTAGTCAGCGGCGACGAAGGCGACACCGTCGCCGGCCGGGGCCGAGGCGTCGACCTTGAGGCGCAGCTTGATGTCGCTGTGGGCACCGGCCTTCAAAGGGGTGATATCCCCGAGGTAGTTATCCTTGCCGGCGTCCTTCCACGTGGTGGAGGTGGCGGAGGACCACTGCAGCTTCAGGAGGTCGTCGATGACCTTGAGGCCGCTCTTGTCGGTCGCGTGGAGGCTGGCATACGGCGCGACTTCGTCCATGGTCGTGTCGGTGCCGTTGGTCACCCGCAGCTGGAACTTGACCCAGGCGCCGGCGACGACCTTGGCCGGAAGCCCGGTGACGACGGTGGTGAGCTTCGCTTCGGGGACGCAGTCTCCTCCGCCCGGCTCCTCCTTCGCGTCGGCGAGCGCCTTGTCTGCGGCGGTCTTCGCCGCGAGTGCGTCCTTCGTGGCCTGCTGCGCCAAGCCGTATTGCTTGGAGGCGGCGGCCCGCGCGTCGTCGGCTGCCTTGTTGGCCGCTGTGGCCTTGGCGTCGGCGGCGATCTTCGTCTCGCCCGCGGTTTTGGCGGCGGCCTCGGTTTCGGTGACGGCCTTCTGCGCGGCCGCCTTTTCCTCCTCGGCGGCGGTCGCCGGGAGCGCGGCGAGTGCGGCCTTGGCTGCGGTGACGGCCTGGTCGGCGGCGGTCTTGGCCGCGGCGGCCGCGGCCGCCTCCTTGTTGGCTGCCGCCGCTGCGATGGCGGTCGGCGCGGTATCGGAGAGGGCCTCGTCCAGGATCTTCTTGGCGGCCTTCTCGGCCAGGACGGCGTCGTCGTACGCCTTCTGCGCCTCGGCGGCGGCCTTCTCGAGCTGGGGGATGGTGGGCTTGCTCTGCTGTGCCTGGGCTGTCGGCTTGGCGTCGGCGAATGCCGGAGTGGCGGAGAGCAGTACGAGAGGGGTTGTTACGGCGGCTGCGGCAGCCGTGGCAAGAATGCGGCGTAAGTTCACAGATGACCTTTTCCGGATTCGGAAGAACGGAATCGAGTCGCCGCAGGCGGACCTTGCGGTGCGCGACTTCGCCCGAAGAGTAAGGCTGGAATAAGAGCCGGGGAAAGTCGGTTTTGCCCGTATGAAGGTGCGGTACATATGTCGGGCGGTGGATCAAAAGGTCATTCCGGCATAGTTGCACCGCGCGGTTTATCTTTCCCTGTGATCTATATCATGGGTACCTTTCGGCCTGCCGTGGCGTGATTTCGCGAGCTATTCGGAATTCGCCGTTCCGTCCAGTTCGGTCATGACCGGGAAGTGGCGTGGGACCGCGAAATCCAGCGTCGGCAGGGCGAGAACAGTTGATGTCCGCGTTCACCAGGCGTGGGCGCATCGAGCCCCTCCCGGCGCGGGGCCTGCGGGTGCCGCTGGAGGCGCGGTACCGCTCGCGGGGCACGGCGAACGCGGTGATGACCGTGGTGAGCGGCTTCCTGCGATTCGGCGCCGCCCACGGCTGGGTTACGCCCCAGACGGTGGCGATGTTGTCGCAGCCCAAGCAGGTATTCCATCTACCGCCGGGCTATGACCCAGGGGAGGCGGGCCAGTTCCGGACCGTGGACACAGCCGCCTTCCGGTTCGCGTTCACCGATCCGGGCTACCAGGACCTCAGCCCGGAGCAGATCACTATCATGATCGCTTACGCCCTGCGGGCCCGGGACCGATTCCTGATCGCTCTGCTGGCGTGTACCGGGCTGTGGATCGGCGAAGCGCTCGGGCTGCGCCGCCACGATGTGCACCTGCTCGCCTCCTCCCGTGCGCTGGGCTGCGGCACTGACGGACCCCACCTCCACGTCCACCGCCGACCTTGTCGCCCTCTACACCGACTACCAGTACGAACTCGGCGTCGCGGGCCGGGCAGCCGACAGCGACATGGTGTTCGTCAACCTCTTCCGCCCGCCGGTCGGACGCGCGATGTCCTACCCCAATAGCAAGGACCTCTTCGACCGCCTGGCCCGCGCCGCCAGCCGGCCCTTCCGCTCTCACATGCTGCGCCATTCCGCCGCGACCACTTGGCTGCGCAGCGGCGTGGACCGCGATGTCGTCCAGCGCCTGCTGGGGCATGCCTCGCCGCTGTCGATGGAGCGCTACCGGCACGTCGATGACCCCGAGACCCGCCAGGCTGTCGAACGGGTCCAGGCCCTGCGGGAGCACTCATGAGTCTGTCGCTGCTGGTGCCGGCCCTGGGCGATGACGTGCCCGACACCACGGCCGTCTCCGCATGACCTCGCTGACCTACCGGGAGCTGCCGGAAAGCTGCCTGGTCGTCCTCATCGGCGCGTCCGGCGCCGGAAAGTCCACGCTGGCCGGCACCTGGCCCGCCTCGTAGGTCCTCTCTCTGGGCGCCCTGCGCGGTGCGGTCAGCGACGACTTCTCTGTCAAGTTCAGCGTGTTGGGCTGAGGAGAGGTGGGCGCATCGTCCCACCCCTCGAACCACTTCGGGGGTGGGTTGCGCGCAGGGCGAGCACGAGGACGACGAACCGCAGGCTGCGGCGGGATGTCCCGGCCGACGCACCGCCACGAGTCCTACCGACCCACTCAGCCGGGTCGAGTACTTGAGTACCCGCGTCCCTCCGCCTTCCTCGTGCGTGCGGGCGAATCCGGACGGCGCGACCGTGCATCCTGGCGCAGAGTAACCTATGGTCACACAAGGTGACAAGCGTCGAGCATCTCCCCGTTAACGGCCGTGCGGCCGACAAAGGAGGGTCCCTCAGTGTCCTCGAATAGTGCTGAAGGGCGGGCGGAGAGCCGCCAGTACGTGAGCCGGGGGGTGGACATCCGGATCACGGAGGAGAACGGCGACGTCGAGCTCCGGCTGGACGACATGCCCGTCGACGTCGCCTTCATCGACGGCGAATACCACAGCCAGCTGGCAAACATGTTCACCGGATTCCGCACGATCGAAGAGCTGGTGGACTCGCTGCTGGAGCGGGAGGGGCGGACGTGGACCCTGCGCGGGGGACGGCCCGGCGGCGGGGGCCACGGCGGCGGTCACCACCCGCCCGGTGGGAGAGGCCACACTGGCGGCCACCAGCCGCACCGCGGGGGAGGCGTCCGGTGAACATCCGCAAGAGCATCTACCGCCTGACTCCGCAGGAGCTCGCCGACTTCCAGGACGCGCTCAACGCAATCAAGGCCGACGGCAGCTACGACGACTTCATCCAGCACCACCACCACGCGATGATGACGGCGACCCCGAGGTCGGGGGAGACCGCTAACCCCAATCACCGCAATGCGGCGCACCGCGGACCGGCGTTCCTGCCCTGGCACCGCTACTTCTGCCGGGAGCTCGAGCTGCTGCTCCAGACGAAGAAGAAGAATGTCACCCTGCCCTACTGGGACTGGATGGTCGACGCGGCGGATCCCATGTCGGCCGACCTGTGGAATACCGACCCGGCCGCCGGTCCGGTGTACGTGGGCGGCGACGGCGACGGCCCCAACGGCGAGGTGACCACGGGACCGTTCGCCTGGTGGACCGCTCTGATCGAGGATCTGGAGACAGGTGGGCTCGTACCCCGGCCGGGCATCGTCCGCGAGCTGGGCAGGGGAACCCGTCCCGAGGACAACCCCGCGTTTCCGACGGCGGCCCAGGTGGAGGACATGATCTTCAACTGGGACACATACGACGAGCCCCCCTGGTCACTGGGCAGCGAGGACAGCTTCCGCAACCGACTGGAAGGATGGAGGGCGATCGCCCCCGAACGCGGCTCCCAGCTCCACAACCGCGTGCACATCTGGGTCGGCGGGGACATGGGGCCCGGCACCTCGCCCAACGACCCCGTCTTCTTCCTGCACCACTGCAATATCGACCGCCTGTGGGCCCGCTGGCAGCACCAGCACCCGACGGTTGCGTACGCTCCGGCGAGCGGCGGGCCCGTCGGGCACAACCTCGGCGACACCATGCAGCATCTTGTGACGACGGACGCGACACCCGCACGGTCCCTCGACTACCGGCGCACCCTCGGTTTCATCTACGACACCGATCCGCCGATGGTCGAGCAGGTGTCCCCCATGGTGCATTTCCGCAATGTCGAGGTGGGGCAGACCGTCTGGCGGGCGGCCGGCTTCCGGATCCGGGCCGGTGCGACCGTGCACCTGGAGGTCGTGCCGGGTAGCGGACTGGCAGCGCCGTACGGGCTTACCTCCCTGGGCGGGGCGGTGACCCACACGCCGACCGTGGACAGCGCGCCCTTCGATCTGGTGCTGTTCTGGCTCGCCTTCACCGGAGAGGCGACGCCGGGCACGGCGGCCGGCGGCACCGTACAGATCCGCTGTGTGGAGACCGGGGAGGTCTTCGACTTCGTCCTCTCCGGCAACACAGCCCGGCGGCAGACCAACGGCGTCGTGCTCGCCTTGGATACGTCCGCCAGTATGAGCCGGCTCGTGGTCGGCGGTCTCCCCGCCGCACAGCTCCTGCGCGAGGCCGCCGCGCGGGGCGTCGAGCTCATCCGCGACAACAGCGGGGCCGGGCTGGTGACTTTCGACCAGGACGGGCACTCCGTGGTGAAACTGGCTCCCTTCGGACACGGCCTGAGCCAGCGTGAGGACGTACTCGCGGCGATCGGGGCCCTGGAGCCGGGTGGCAACACCTCCCTCGGTGACGGAGTGGAAACCGCCGATCTGACACTCATGGCGGCCTGGCAGCCGGATGGCCGCACCTTCACCAACTGGGCGATGGTCCTGCTCACCGACGGCCTGGAGAACCAGCCGAAGTTCATGCACGAGGCCGGGCTGACCAGGCCCTGGCGGATGTTCGCCATCTGCCTTGGCGCCGCGCACCCGGTCAGCACCCCCCCGCTGACCCGGCTGACCAGCGGCACCGAGGGCCAGCTGCTGCTCACCGACGCGCTCGGCACCGACACCGACAGCCGCTTCCGGCTGTCCACGTACGTCCAGCAGGCCCTCGCCCTGGTGGCCGACGACGACGTCGTGACTGAGGCGTCGGGGGGCATCGCCCCCTCGGAGGAGGTCCGACTCCCCTTCCAGCTCACCGAGGCGGACATCGAGGCGACGGTCATCCTGCTGGAGGACGTGGCCACGGTGAACCTGACGCTGGAGACGCCGACGGGACAGCTGCTTACCGAGTCCGAACTGGTTGCACTCGGCGCGACCGTCACACACGGCACCGACATGACCTACTGTCGCTTCGGGCTGCCGCTCGCCGCCGGGGCGGGCGCCCACGGCGGGAACTGGCATGTGCGACTGAGGGTCGACGAGGACATCCTCCGTGAGGAGACCGCCAAGCTCAGGACGATGGCGGAGGAGGATCCGGCACGCCGTACGGACCTTGAGGGGCTGATGGCCCACGGTCCGCGCTACAGCATCACCGTCAACTGCCAGAGCAATCTGCGCTTCCATACCCGGATCACCCAGTCGAGCATGGAGCCGGGAAGTACGGTCCGGCTCGATGCGGTGCTGACGGAGTTCGGGCGTCCCGTCGAAGGCCGGGCCGAAGTGGTGGCCGAAGTGCGGCGACCCGACGGTGTCCTGGTGACCTTGCCGCTCGACGAGGAGCTGCCGGGCGCCTTCACGGGCGAACTCACCACGGCCATGGCGGGTGTCTGGCGGGCCCGGGTCAAGGCCCGTGGCCATACCTTCGGCCGAACACAGTTCACCAGGGAGCAGCACCTCAGCCTGGCCACTCTGGTGGGCGGGGACAACCCGCCAGCGCCTGTGGTCGGCAGCGACGATCTCGTGGACCGCTGAGCGAACACCGAAGTACCGGCTGGACCGCGGTGCACCGCGCGGCCGTTCAGCCCGGGGCCGTAGCTCCGCCGCAGGGTTCCGGCGGGCCGCGCGTCTCGCCCCCCATTTTTCTGCCCCGTACGCCTCTCGCGTGTGAGTGTGTGGTGTGGTGTCGGCGGGTTGGGTGGCAGCAAGGTATGAACCCTCGTGAGGGGCGCTGTACTGCTCTTTGCGGGGCCGGTGGCAGGGATTCGTGGCTGTCATCGAGCGACCAAGTGGCTGTAATATTCTGCGAGTTCGGCGTACACCCGGTGGTTGGCTGACGTGTGAATGCCTATTCCTGTGCACACGGGTGAGCGGCACAGTGTGCTGGCAGGTATGACTGCTCAGCCGCCGCCGTTTGTGTCTTCGGTCTCGGGCGTGCCCGAGGTGGCTGTGACGTCGTTCAGCGGCCCCGGCATGTTGGCTTCCAGCGGCCCCAGTTGGTGGAGATCCTTTGCGGCGCGGACGTCTTGAAGTGGCCCCGGGAATTGGCTTGCACCGGGACCATCCGATCCGGCCGCGGGCTGAGCGTCAGCCCGGCCGCGTAGCATGCCCGGCTATGGCCGATGACGTGCTCAACTACTCGCAGCCCGGACGCCTCACGAGTTTGGACGCGACGCAGCTCCAGCTCATCGGGAGGCTGCCGGATGACCCATTGGTTTCTTGGTGGGTTGGCGGTGTATCAAGTGATCTTCGCGTAGACATTGGGCACGTCGTTGTCGTCGCTAGACGTGTACTCAAGATTGAGGGAGGACGGTTTGGAGGCATCGGAAGTCCGTCGCGCAGTTGAGGCCGGGAGGGCGGCTGCTACTGCGCTGGGCCTTCAGGTCGACGATGCGGTGGTCATTAACAACTCCGACCGCATCGTGGTGCGGCTGATCCCATGCGATGTCATCGCTCGAGTCTCACCGCCGGCGCATCGCGACGGCGCTCAGTTCGAGCTGGAGATCGGCCGCCGCCTCTCCGAGGCCGATGCTCCGGTGGGTGCGCTTGAGCCTCGGGTGGAGCCACGCGTCTACGAGCAGGATGGTTTCGTCATCACGCTGTGGACCTGCTACGAGCCGACTGCCCCCTCGGACCCTGCGGCGGCCGGGTATGCGCAGGCACTCTTCCGGCTCCATGGCGGACTTCGCCGCATTGATGTGGCCGCTCCGCACTTCATGGACCGCGTCGCGGGAGCGCAGACGTGTGTCGCCGACAGGGAGCAGACCCCAGATCTCGGCAGCGACGACCGCGAGCTCCTCGCCGATGCACTCGACCGCTTGAGCACGGCGGTTAGCGAAGGCGGTTCCCGTGAACAGCTGCTGCATGGCGAGCCGCATCTGGGGAACGTGCTGAGCACGCGGAGTGGGCTGCTCTTCGTCGACCTCGGGACCTGCTGCCGGGGCCCAGTCGAGTTTGATCTCGCCCATAGCCTCGTCCCGAGCGCTGAGGGGCACTTGCTGCGGTCGGCCAATGAAGCCTGTGAGCATTATCCAGGGGCGAACCAGGACCTGGTCGAGCAGTCTCGGCTCCTCATCTTGGCAATGATTACGACCTGGCGCTGGCGCCGGGGCGACCAACTGCCCAATGGACGCCACTGGGCCGTGGAGGGGCTCAACCAGCTCCGGGCCACACTCGCCCTCTGAGCCACGGCCGACCAGCCGAGCAGGCCTCTCAGGTCGTGGCTTCTGCCCTGGCCCGGGTCCGCGCCCGGCGGTAGGACTCGGTCCCGGTCTCGATAAGCGTGGCGTTGAACGTGAGGCGGTCCACGATGGCCGCGCAGAGCCGCGGGTCGGTGAAGGTGCGGCTCCAGCCGGTGAACGCCTCGTTGGAGGCGATGGCAATGCTGTTCTTTTCCTCACGCTCCGTGAGAACTTGGAAGAGCACCTCGGCGCCGTGGCGGTCCAGCTCGAGGTAGCCGAGTTCGTCGATTTCCAAAAGGTCGACGCGTCCATAGCGGGCGATGGTCTTGCCTAGTGCTCTGACCGCATAGGTTCACCGGGTTTGTGTCTCCGGCTCTGCACCGGCTCAGGGAGCGGTCGTGGTCGCCCAGGTACGAAACAGCGTGAGGGCCTCGGCGAGGTTTCCGGGGCCGCACGCGGCGTGGAAGGTCTTCTCAGCAGTCCAGGCCCAGACCCAGTCCTGCGTGCTGCGGTTGACGTCCTGGCGGGGGTAATCGCGTTCTTCCAGGTCCGTCTCCTCCAGATCGATCTCGACGGTCCAACCAGGATTATCGAGCGTGGCAATCTTTACGCCCCACTCGTGTTCCCAGTCGCCGTCGCACTGCTGCGCGTACCAGTTCTGCAGCCAGTCAAGAAGGGGCTTCGAATCGCTCATGGCAGGAGATGCTAAGCGAGTCGCGCGCCAGGTCGGGCGTGGCTGGTCCAACCAGCAGGGGACAGCGATGGCGGAACCGGTACGAGTACGCAGACTGACCGACCAGGAGGGCAACGGCTGCAGCAGATCGTGCGCCGGGGCAGCACCAACTCGGTGCGCTACCGCCGCGCGATGATGCTGCTGGCGTCGGCCGGCGGAAACCGTGTTCCGGTCATCGCCCAGCTCGTGGCGACCGGCGAGGACACCGTGCGCGATCTCATCCACCGCTTCAACGAGATAGGCCTGGCCTGCTTGGACCCCAAGTGGGCGGGAGGCCGTCCCCGCCTGCTCAGCGCTGACGACGAAGGCTTCGTCGTCGCGACGGCCACCACCCGTCCAATCAAACTCGGCCAGCCCTTCACCCGCTGGTCGATCCGCAAACTCTCCGCCTCTCTGCGCAAAGTTCACGGCCGGGTGATCCACATCAGCCGCGAGGCCCTGCGCTGCCTCCTGTCACGACGCGGCGTCACCTTCCAGCGCACCAAGACCTGGAAGGAGTCCACCGACCCGCAGCGAGATGCCAAGCTGGACCGCATCGACCATGTCCTGGAGCATTTACCCGACCGCGTTTTCGGGTTCGACGAGTTCGGGCCGCTCGGCATCCGCCCCACCGCAGGATCCTGCTGGGCGCCGCAGAACCGACCTCAGCGGATCCCGGCCACTTACCACCGCACCCACGGCGTCACCTACTTCCACGGCTGCTACTCGATCGGTGACGACACCCTGTGGGGCGTCAACCGCCGCCACAAGGGCGCAGCGCAATCCCTGGCCGCGCTGAAGTCGATCCGCGCCGCCCGTCCCGACGGTGCCCCCATCTACGTGATCATGGACCTGTCTACTTACAAGGGCACCAAGATCCGGGCCTGGGCGAAGAAGCACCGGGTGGAGCTGTGCTTCACGCCGACCAACGCCTCTTGGGCGAACCCGATCGAGGCCCACTTCGGGCATCTGTGGCAGTTCACCCTGGCGAACTCCCACCACCCCAACCACACCGCCCAGACCCGTGCACTGCACGCATACCTACGCTGGCGCAACGCCAATACCCGGCACCCCGACGTCCTCACAGTCCAGCGACGAGAACGCGCCCGAATCCGTAGCGAGAAGGGTATGCGCTGGAGTAGACCGCGATGAGCATGTTCGGGGACGGCCTGGACAAGGCGGTTCAGAAGACGTTCACCCGCCCGATCCCCAAGTCGGCCGGGGCGCAGATGCGATACCTGGTCAAGCAACTCAAGGGAACCAAGCCGTCGCCCAGATGCTGCGAGTCTCGCAGCGCACCGTGGAGCGGTACGTGAAGAACCAGATTAAAAAGCCCCGCCCGGACCTCGCCGCCCGCATAGAGCGCGAGGTGAAGGCCCGCTGGCAGCCGCAGATCAAGGAGAAGGCCATGAAGACGGCGGCCACCACCGGCGGCATCGTCATCGACACCCGCGCCCGGCTCGGCTACACCGCCCCGATCGGCACCACCGACCAGGACCGGATCCGCCACCTCACCGTGGCGCTGCCCCCGCGGTACGCCGCCCGTCTCTTCGACGCCCGGGATCAGGGCGCCAGCGACCAGCGGCTCCAGGAGATCGCCGCCGAAGCGCTGAAGGACGTGTACTTCCAGGACGGCGGACACCGCGCCGCCGACCTGGAGAAGGTGCGCTTCACGAACGTCGAGCACATCGAGTTCGACCTGTAGCAGATGCGCCCCGAACAGGTGACGATGTCCCGCTGTGACTGAGCGATTCATATGGCGGGTTAGCGCGTGAGTTGGCGAGGCTGAGCGTCTGAGTTGGCGGGAAGGAGCCACGGGCGTGGCGCCATCACCTGTGAGTGTGAGCCGCTATCAGGCCAGGCGGATGTCAGCGGCGGGCCCGGGTTCCGCCCCGCTGGTCAGAGAGAGTCGCCGTGATGCCGCCGACCAGCGGCGTCTCACTGCTGGTTGTGGCGCCCGGTATTCAAGGTGGCGGTTGGTGGCGGGAAGGCATGGGTCACTGCACCTCTTCGGGTGGTTTGAGGTGTGCATCGCGAACCAGTCCCCAGAACTGCGAAAGAGTGTGGCCGTCCGGGTACGCGGCGCATGTTCCATGAATGAGAGCGATTCACGTGCGAGTGGGCATGTGCGCCGTTCTGGTTGTGGTCGGCGGGGTGGGTGGCGGCGGGTTTCCTTCCGATGCCCAAACAGCCTGACGTGTCCGAACCCGGTTGATGGCACAACGAGATCAGGCTGTTGGCCTGGTGGACCACCTAGGGAGAGGGCGGAAGACCAGTGAAGAAGATGACACGGGTAAAGGCGGCTATGGCAGCGGTGGCGGGCTTAATCCTCGCGATGGGCGTGGTGGGAGGGACGGGCGGTTCGGCCGCTGCGGCGGGGCGTGCGGCGGCCGAACCGGAGAAGACGTGCACCAGCACCGACACGTTCTGGATGGAGGGACATCCGGGCAAGAAGGCCAACGTCAGCCTCTGTGCTCATACGGACGGGACGTTCATGAACGTTACTGGCGCTGCGGACTGCTTCTGGGGGTGGGGCCTATGGCAGTACAACCAGTGTCGCGCCTCCGGAAGCTGGGAATTGCGCAAGGACGGGAAGGCGGTAGCCAACGGCAGCATCGGGGGGAGCCAGGAGTTCTATCCGGGGCCCGGTACCTACACTCTGGTCGCGTACGTCAGCGCGGACGGGTCGCAGGCTGGGAGCCCCGGTGGCTGGCACGAGATCCATGCGTCCGGTGAGATGAGGCGGACCATCACGCTCAGCACACCTCTCGCCGCAGGACCGCGTCTGCATGGCACCGTCAGCAGGGTCGGCTACTACGGTGGTCCGTCCGCGCTGACGGTGACGAACAAGGGCGACGCAACCGCGAACGCTGTGAGCATCCAGCTCAGCTCCGTGGGCCGCGATACCGCGAAGGTGACCGACGACAAGCGGTGCAAGGCCGTTGGGAACTGGGGTGACTTGGAGTGCACGCTGGGGGACCTGGCAGCCGGTGCGTCGCAGACGGTGTCCCTGAAGACGGACGAAGCCTCAAAGCTGTGCGACGGGGAATACGGCGGCCTCTACTGGTCCTACAAGGCGAAGAACTTCCCTGAGCAGCCCGAGCCTGGGGCCAAAACGGGCATCTGCCCTCAGTACTAACGAGCGGTGTTACGGGCCGGCGGCTGCGTCTGCAACCGCCGGCCCAGCTGCGTAGCTGGGAGGGTGGGCGAGTTGCCGCCCACCGCGGTGCAGGAGCATGGGCGCAACGCTCCCATGCTTACGACCTTGGGAGCGATTGAGATCCGGACGTCCTGGCCTGGCGGGGCGGCTGGTGGGTGAGGGTGGCCAGCAGGGGCTGACGCCGCCTGGTGCGATCATCCATACGCTCCTTGACTCGCCCTTTCCGGATTCCGTAGCCCCGGACGTCCACGTCGGAGACGGGACAAGGAGCGACCCAGACCGCCCACTGCTCGGGCTCTGCGGCGGCCCAGGCTTGCAGATCGGCGTAGAACGCCCGGACGGCTCTCAGGATCGGATCGAAGTCGCGTGCGCCCTTGCCGTCGGAGCGCACCGCCGCCCGATCGCGCCATCGTTGGTAGAGCTCGCTGTCCAACCGCAGGTGGCCGTACTGGATGGCGAGGGCGACGAGGCCGCCGGGCTGCCGGGCGATGTACCAGGCCAACGACCGGCGGAAGCGCATCGCGGTGACCGGCCCGCCCGGGTCTGGGGGGATGAGCTCGTGGGTGAGGCCGTGGCGGGCGGCTTCCTGGTTGGCCCAGGTGATGAAGTCGGTGATGCGTTCGCAGATCCCGTCGCTGCCCATGGCCTTGCCGCGATGGCGGACGGCGCCCCGGTGGTAGTCGCTGGCGAAGAGCAGCTCGCCTTCGGGGACGATGCGCTCCAGGACGCGGATGGCTGCGACGACGGGGGCGACGGCGACCCAGGGAACATCCCGCTCGACGCCGACGGAGAGGTGGTTGCCGTCTTCGTCGACGGCGGTCTTGAACTGGCGCGTGCGGATCAGATGCCACGCTCCCCCACTGTCGCCGACGACCGGGTCGGGGCAGCAGCCCGAGCGCAGGGCGAGAGTACTGGCGGAGGGGGCATATTCCGACCATGCACTATTTCCCCTCTTTCCGGCTCTCAGAAGCAAACCATTGGGCATCGCCTCACCGCTTCACTGCGGTGTCCCCGGTGGTCGCAAGGAGAGCTTGCGCCTGTTCGCGGGCATGGGCGATGGGGTCTGGGAAGACGTTCAGGCCGTGGGCGACGAGCGCTCCTTCGTGCAGCAGCATGAGTGTCCGGCCCAGGTGTCCGGCCCCGTCTGGGGAGATGTCCCCTGCGAGGTGGGTGAACAGGTCGAGCATCCACTCCTTTTGCCCGGTGATGATCGGGTAGGCCGGGTGGGACGGATCGCTGATCTCGGCATGGGCGTTGACCATGCTGCACCCCTTGGAACTGTTCTCCGCCGACCATGCGCGTGAGGCGTCGAAGACGGCCAGGACGCGTGCCAGCGGCGCTGGATGTGTGGCGCCGAGGTGCTGGGCGAGGAAGGTCCGCCAGCGCTCGTCACGGTCCGCGAGGTACTCCACAACGATCTGCTCCTTGGAGCCGAACCGGTCGTAGAGGGTCTTCTTGGTCACCCCGGCCTCGGCGGCGATCAGGTCCACGCCGACAGCATGGATGCCGCGTTCGTAGAACAGCCTCGCGGCGGCCTCCAGGACGCGCAGTGCGGCAGGCGTCATCGAGATCCGTCGCAGCTTCTCCGTAGCACCCATGCTCAAAAGTATACCGATCTGTATAGTGAATCCCAATGGGTATACCGATCTGTTTAGTGGAGGGTGAGGCGTGAACTTCCTGCTCTCGATCGCCTTTGTGCTGTGCTGGAGTTCCGGGTTCATCGGGGCCAAGCTCGGTGCGGGCAGCGCGTCCGCGGTCACGATACTGATGTGGCGGTTCCTGCCGCTGACCGTCATCCTGATCGTCGTTGCTGTGACCGCCGCCAGAACGTCGTGGCGGGGCCTCGCGGTGCGGGATGTGGCCAGGCAGGCCATGATCGGCGTGCTGTCGCAGAGCGGCTATCTGCTCACCGTCTACTACGCGATCCAACTCGGGGTTTCCAGCGGCACCACAGCCCTGATCGACGGCGTCCAACCTCTCGTCGCCGGAGCACTTGCCGGACCGTTGTTGCGTCAGTACGTCTCGCGCAGGCAGTGGCTCGGCCTGTGCCTGGGGGTAAGCGGAGTCGCAATCGTCACCACGGCCGATGCCGCAGCCCGCACCGGCGTGGCCTGGTGGGCCTATCTCGTACCCTTCCTCGGCATGTTTTCGCTGGTAGCGGCCACGTTCCTCGAAAGCCGCTCCCGCGCGCGGGTCGCGCCCGCGGTGTCGATGACCGTCCACTGCACCACCAGCGCGGTCATCTTCACGGCACTTGCCGTAAGCGTCGGAGCCGCGAAGCCGCCAGCTGAGCTCTCGTTCTGGGCCGCGATCAGCTGGCTGGTGGCCTTGTCCACCTTCGGCGGGTACGGGCTGTACTGGCTCATCCTGAGGCGCTCTGGAATCACCAAGGTCAATACGCTCATGTTCCTCATGGCGCCGGTCACGGCAGTCTGGGGAGCCCTCATGTTCGGTGAACCGTTCGGTCCGCAGACCGCCCTCGGCCTGGCCATCGGCCTCGCAGCAGTCGTCATCGTCTATCGCGGAGACACCTCATCCACCACGCTGTGTGCCCGGAATGCAGACACGGCCGAGACGGCGAAACCAGCCAAGTACGGCGCCTGATGCCCCTGCCTCATCAGAGAGGAGGAGTGTCCTCGTCTGCGGCTCGGGCCGCCAGGTACTCGGCCCAGTCGCGTCGGGCGTAGGCGACCCAGCGGAGCGCGGTATGGCGGTGCATCCCGGTCACGTCGGCGAGGATCGGGCTGGGGAGATCAGCAGCGAGGGCGGCCAGCGCCGCGTTGCGGGCGGTGCGGACCGGGATGCCATGGCGGCCCAGCTTCTGGGTCATGCCGTGCGTCGAGATCGGCTTGCCCGGGACCATGCCCGGGAAGAGCCACCGAGGCCCTGGGTGGACTCACGAGAGCTGCGGCCGCAGCTGGGGCTGTTCGGCGAGATGTCGAAGGAGTCCGGCGAGCCGTGGCGGCAGCAGGACGGGGTGGCGGCCCAGCATCAGGTGGGCGTGTTCGTCGCCCAACGTAGGCTGTTCAGGCGTCAGATGGCAGAGGCGTTCGGTGGACGGGCCGAACAGCAGGGTGATCTCGCTGGCAGCCCGGACATCCGTAGGCAGGGCATCGTCGGTCAGACAGCGCTGTAGGAGCGGCCATCGATCGTCCTCGTCGAGCGGGTTCTGGGGCTCCTGGCTCGGGATGGAGGGGACGGTGAGTTCGTGGGTGAGCCGACGGCTCGTGGTCCATTTCAGGAAGTAGCGGATCAGGTAGCGCCGTTGGCTGGTGGCTCCGACGATCCAGTCGTCGATGTGTTCCTGGGCGAGGTCGGCGAGAGTCAGGCCGCGTTGGTCCATCCAGGCCAGAAAGTCCAGGGCGACGCTGACGCGGCGCCGCAGGTCGCGGTCGGCCGAGGCGGGATGGTGGCGGGTGGCGGGCGCGTCGGAGCAGGAACCAGTGCAGGAACGGGCGGGCGAGGTTGGCGTGCGCGGCCGGCTTGTCCGCGAGTTCGTGTTCCAGCCTGCCGGGGATGCGTTCGAGGTCTTCGTTGCGCTCGTCCAAGATGCCGGTGTGGACCATGAGTTGGCGGATGTAGCGCTGGTTCCGGCTGGGCGGGAGCTCATCCAGCAGGTCGTGGGTGAGCTCGTGGCCTTCGGCCACGAGCCGGGCGAGGAGCTTGGTGTTCGGGCTTTCCTTGATCCACTGGATGGCGGGGAACGGTGAGGGAGCATCCGTCAGCGCGGTCGCGAGCGGTTTCAGCTGTGGGGTGACCGTGCCGTCGGGCCCGGCCATCAGGGCGTTGACCCGTTCGGCGAGGACGCAGTGAGCGCATCGGCCGCGGCTGTGGGGGTTGCCGGCTCGACCGCACTGCTTGCAGGTGTAGTCGGCGGCGAAACCGACGCAGGGTCCGCAGACCTCGTCGCCATCGTCGCCCCGCGCGATCAGCGGCTGGACCATGCCGCAGCGAGGGCAGTCGGCCGGTGAGCGGAGCACGGCGGTGTAGCAGGTCATGCAAACCGGCCCGATCGGCCATCGGGTGTTGACCGGCTTGGTCCGGCCGCAGCGGGCGCACGGCTCGCCGGTGCGGTGTCGTTGGTAGCAGGTGGCGCAGATCGGCTGGCCCTGTTGATCGCGGCTGGTGCAGGGGCGGACCCGGCTGCAGATTGAGCAGGTCGCCTCGGGGCTCTGGTAGCAGCCGTCGCAGAGGTCCGGCTGCCCGTCACGCGCGTTGCGAGCGATGCGCTTGAGCTGCCCGCACCGACCGCAGAGCCGCCGTGGCCGGCGATGGCGGTTGTAGCAGAGGTGACAGAGTGCCCCGTCGTCGTCAACGCCTGTCGGCAGCGCTGATTCGCCGGACGGAAAACCCCGTTCCACGAGTGCGGGCAGAAGGGCAGCCCCCGCTCGTTCAGCCACAGCCACAACGGCTCCGGACCCTCCGGCCCCTCCGTGAACAACGTGAGACGCTCCTGCCAGGTCAGCAGGTCCAGCGCCCGCTCCCCACGACCGTGAGGGCCTCGCCAACGGACCCGGGGCTTCAGCCCCTGCGTCACCTCCGTGACCAGCTTCATGGGGAACCGGTCGTACAGCCCGCGCTTCTGGGCCTGGCGCACCGCCCACGCCCGGGAAGAGACCACGTAGTCCTGTACCTGCTCGGCCACCCGAACCGAGGTGTAGAAGGACCGAGAGCGCTTCCCCCGAGAACTCTCCGAGGCCACCGTGCCGTGGCAGTACCTGCTCCCGGGCAGACGCCGCGCGGGCATCTCGATCGTCAGCAACGCTGCCGCCTCCTGGCGCCGCAGTCCGGAAGAGGTGAGGAGGTCGACGAACGAGGTGTTCCGGTCCTCCAGACGCCCCGCCCACCCGGGAGCCGGGGCTCCGTCCCGGCCGAACCCACGCAGACCGACATCCGACCACAGTCGCCAAGTGCGCGGCGTCAGCCAGTGCACATTGCTCGGCCGGCTGTTCTTGGCACGAGCGACGGGCACGGTCACCAGCTCGCCGCGATACCCGACAACCTGCCGTGTAGCGACCGGAGACCGCGTGATCAGGCGTTCATGCAGAGCCCACCGGTACAGACCTGGGCCACGATCGTGGGCGGCAGGCAGAACCACCAACCCAGCGCGTAGCGGCTAACGAAGTGGTCACTGCGGCACGTCCCCGGCCGCCGGGCACGCGGTGCGCCTCCCGGCCTTGTTTCGGCCGAAACAAGGCCGGGAATCGGGACATCACGCACGTGCCCAACTTGCCTGAAGAACCAGCAGATATCCGTCAGGCACGTTGTCGGACGGGTACTTGCCTTACATGCCTGACGCCTCGGAGTCACCCGAGATAACCGATGCTTGCGGGTCATGCCGACGATCTGGCTGCGACAAGCTCAGTCACGGGATGGCTTCGCATCGCGCTGCTCGCTCCGTTGGGGCTGCTGGAACGCCTCACCCCTTCGGAGAGCCGGCCGACGCCCGCCGATGATCCGGAATCCTGATCCGGCACCACGGGAAGAGGGCATGCTGGACTGGATTGCCGGGCGAGAGGCACATCCTCCCCTCCACGGCCCGAGGACGGGCCGAGGAAGATGAGGCCCACAGACACCGGCGTCCGCCCCTCTGCGGCAAGCCCGGTGATCGTTCTTGACCGGCAGGCCTACGCCGCACCGCAGCCAGCAGGTGTCCCTGGCCAGTGGATCAGCTTGTCCAGGTCTTGATCTGAGCGGCGACTTCACGTACGGGGAGTCCGTCCCGGGCCGCGCGGGCCAAGGGGAGAACGGTGTCCAGACCGGGGCTGACCGGGAGGCCGCACGCGGACAGGTAGGCCGCGGTCACCGTGGCTGCGAACAGCAGGTTCCTCACCTCCAGGCTGGGGTTCCGCGCCAGCTCGCACAGCAGCGCCGCGGCCTTGTGATGGGGCTCGGGGTAGACCTCATGGTCGAGGACCTCCGCCCGATGTCGTGCTTCTGCTGCAACCGGCACGCCGTAGTCAACGACCTGGGGGTCTCCCGGGATCTGCTGCGCCACTGCCAAGATCCAGGCGAGGTCGATTCGGAGATTCACGCGGCGTCCCTCGGCGCGGTCTCCGCCAGCCCCTCCGGGAGACCGGGGTAGCGGTCCTCGCCGACCTCCGCCTCGAACCCGTCCGTGTACGCGGCCAGGAACGCCGCGGCGCCGGCCATGAAAGCGGCGCGTGACTGGTTCACATCGGCCTCGATCAAATCGGCCACGTACCCCTGCAAGCTCAGACCGCGGCGCTTGGCCCGGTCCTCGGCGGCCGCCTTGACAGCGTCGTCCAGTCGGATATTCGTCTGCTTTCCCATATCCACCACCATAGCTAGGTGCTGGTACCAGCACCTAGCAAACGATGGGTCGGTTACTTTGCCGCGCCGCCGACCCGGACGCCCCGCAGCATGGCATCGCGCTCCAGCCCTGGAGCAGGACCATCGTCATCGAGATGATCACCGGGGCGCGGACAGTCCGACGAAAAGGCCCGTCGTGCATGGAGGGTCCTGGGATGATGAATCGGAACATCACCCCCGATCGGCAAGGGAACGAATGGGCCTGCACATTTCGCGGATCGAGATCCGGAACTTCCGGAACTCCGACACCTCGTCATCGAGGCCGTGGTCGCGTGCGAGGGCGGCGATGGAGCGGCCTTCCAGGTACGCGGTGCGTACGGCGTCGGTCTTCGCGGCCGCCACGGCGGGGCGGCGTCCGCCCTTGCTGCCCTTGGCCTCGGCGGCGCGCAGTCCGTCGTAGGTCAGTTCGCGCTGGAGGTCGCGCTGGAGTTCGCCGACGGCGGCGAGGGTCTGCACCATGAACTTCACGGTGGACAGCAGTTCGCCGGTGCGCGGGTGGCGGCGGTGAGGTCCATCGCGGAGAACGCGCCGTCGTGGATGCGCAGCGCCACCTGGTCGCGGTGGAGGACGTCGAGCACGTCGAGGATGTGTCCGGTGCCGCGTACGAGGCGGAACATCTCGGAGATGTGCACGGTGTCGCCTGGCCGCGCGTACGTGAGGAGTTCGCGGAACTTCGGGCGCTGGAGGGGGGTGGAGGCGGCTGGAGGTGCCCGGGTCTTCCTCGAAGACGACGGGGTCCTCGACTTCGGCCTCGTCCAGGACGAGGTTCTGCCGGGCGGTCGACTGCTGGTCGGTTGAGACTCGCTTGTAGACCACGTTCGCCACCGAGGGCTCCTTCCGTACGGAGGATCGGAACCCATCTGTCGTCAAACCCTGTCAGCAATCACCATCGGATCTGATTGGATTCGAGCCGCCGCGAACCCCCGGATTCGGCCTCGGGGAACATCGGTACAGCGGTTAACGCTTAGCCGGTGATCACGGTCTTGATGCAGGTCGCGGGTGGGCCTACGGCAGCTCGGTGTTCGGGTGGGGCTGGGCCTGGAGCCGTTCGCGCAGCTCGATCTCCTCGGCGGTGAGCGGTTCCCCTGGTTGGCGGATGCGGACGGGCTTGGGCCGCATCGGCAGGCCGTCGTCCACCGCGGTGGCCTCGGCTTCCGCGAGCGCCCGGTAGAGCGAGGCAACCGAGGGCGACTTGCCCGCGTTTTTCCCGACCTTGATGGTGAGCTTCTTCGCGATGTCGGGGACGGGGATGCCCTTGTCCTTCAGCGCGACGGCGAAGGTGAGCATGTCGTCGTCGATGACCTTCGGGCGGCCGCCGTGGTTGCCCTTGGAGGCGGCGATGACCTGGCCTTCGAGGGTCTTCTCCCGGATGTAGTTGCGCTCGATCTGCCCGGCGACGGCGAGGACGGCGAAGAACATGGTGCCCATGCCGTTGGGGTCGTAGATCCCGGTGAGCGGTCCGGTGAGGAGTTCGAGCTGGATGTCCCCGGCCTGGAGCTCGGCGGACAGCGTCATCAGCTCGGCCGCGTTGCGCGCGAGGCGCTTGAGTTCGTGCACTGTGAGGATGACGGGCGTCTCCGGGGCGGCCTCCTTGAACTGGTGGGCTAGCGCGAGCGCCTTCTCCAGCTCGGGCCGCACCTTCACCCGGGTGCTGATCTGCTCCTTGAAGACCTTGTGGCACTCCGCCCGATGGAGGGCTTCGAGCTGGCTCGCCAGCTCCTGCCGGGCGGTCGACGTCCTGGCGTACCCGATCCGCACCGGGCGCTCGGTGCGGGGCGCAGGCACCACGGCGAGCGCCGGGCCCTGCTTCCATACGCGGCCCGGGTGCCGGTCGGCGGGGACGAGCACTTCGAGTTCTTCGCGGAGCGCGGGGACGAGGACGAAGCGGGGGATGTGGTACTTCGCGGCGGTCTTCCCACCCCGGGTGCGACAGGCGCTGCCAGCGGGCGCGTCACAGTTCGGGCAGTCGTGACGTTCTACCGCCAATGCGGCCTGATCGGGCGTGAGATCCATCCCGGGATTCTCTCAGAAGTGCCTCGCACAACATGCGGGGAAGGACTTTTGCGTACGGCGACCTGCGGAAACGTGATCCTGCCGGGGGCTCTCGCAGAACTCTCACAGATGAACATTTATGAGAAACACCGTCCGTCACCCGTGTGGCCACAGGGCTGCTCGGTTGCCCCGTCTCACCCACCGAGCCGACAGCGAGGCCACGCACTGGCAGAGTCTTCTCTGCAGAGACTCCTATGCAGAGAAGACTCTGCAACCAACGCTGTTGGCATGTCCGACGAGCCCGAACGCACATCACAGCCCGCCAAGCCCACCCGGCGCCTCGATGCGCGCAGCCTGCGGGGGCTGGCCCATCCGCTGCGGATGAACATCTTTGAACTGCTCAGTCTGGACGGCCCTGCTACCGCCACCAGGCTCGCCGAACGCCTCGGCGAGAACACCGGCACCATCAGTTGGCACTTGCGCCACCTCGCCGAGCACGGCTTCATCGTGGAGGAAACCGGACGGGGCACGAAACGCGAGCGCTGGTGGAGAAGGGTCGACGTCTCGAATGAGCTGAACACTGCCGATTTCCGCGACGATCCCGACACCCGGGGCGCGCTGTCGGTCTATTTGCACGAACTGCTGCAGCAGTACTTCAGCCGGGTCGTGAACTACATCAGCGAGGACTGGGACGACAGGTGGCGGAGCGCCGGCACCGTCTCGGACTGGAGTGACCTGCGGATGACCCCGAAGCAGCTGGAGGCGCTCAACGCGGAGCTGATGGCTGTCATCGCCCGCCATACCCCTGCTCCGGATGCCGAGCCCGCCCCGGACGCGCTCCCCGTCGTCGTGCAGCTCCAGTCCTTCCCCCGCAAGGAACGTGGCTCCGCATGAGCTACGGCATACGCGGTGGCCTCCTGCGTCGCCACCGCGATTTCCGCATGCTGTGGTGCGGCGAGACCGCCGGCAAGTTCGGCGCGTCCGTCACCGGGGTAGCGATGCCGCTGGTCGCTGTCTCCACCCTGCACGCCAGCACGTTCGAGGTCGGCCTGCTGAGCGCCGCCGCATGGGCCCCTTGGCTGATCATCGGTCTCCCGGTCGGTGTCTGGGTGGACCGGCTGCGGCGCAGACCGATCATGCTGGCCGCCGCCGCGGTCTCCCTCGTACTCTTCGCCAGCGTCCCGGTCACCGCATGGTCCGGCCGGCTGAGTATCGGACTACTGCTGGCCGTCGCCCTGCTGACAGGCACGGCAGCGGTGTTCTTCCAGACCGCCTACAGCGCCTATCTCCCCAGCATTCTGGAACCCGATGACCAGCCCGAAGGCAACGCCAAACTGCACGGCAGCGCATCCGCCGCGCAGATTGCCGGGCTCGGCTCCGGCGGCCTGATCGCACAGTTGGCAGGTGCGGTGAACGGGATGTTCGCCAACGCCGCGACATTCCTCGTCTCCCTCCTGTGCCTTGCAGGCATTCGGCATCGCGAGCCACGCATCACCAGAACCGAACATCGCCCCACTTCACTGATCAGTGAAGTCCGCGAAGGCCTGCGGCTGATCGCCGTCGACCCCTGGTTTCGCACGTTCACACTCTTCGGGGCCGCCTCCAACCTGGCTCTTATGGGATACCAGTCAATTCAGGTGGTCTTTCTGGTCCAGAGCGTCGGCCTGACCCCGGGGACGGTCGGCGTACTCATCGCGGCGACCAGTGCCGGAGGCGTAGCTGGGGCATTCGCCGCACGCAGGGTTGCTCACCGGATCGGCACGGCCCGCGCGACACTGCTGTTCGAGCTGGGCCTTCCCGTGCTCGGTCTGCTGATCCCGCTGACCGTCGGCGGAGCCGGGATCCTGCTCTTTGTGACAGGTGGCTTCAGCGTCTCCGCGGGCGTCGTCGCTGGCAACATCATCAAGGCGAGCTTCCAGCAACGCTACTGCCCGCCGGATCTCCTCGGTCGCCTCACCGCAAGCACAGCATTTCTCAGCTACGGAACGATCCCCATCGGAGCACTGCTCGGCGGCGTGCTCGGAACCGCACTCGGCCTCCGCACTGCCATGGCCATCACGACAGCGGGGGTCCCGCTCGCCGCGCTGATCCTGCTCTTCTCCCCGATCCGGCGATGCCGGGACCTGCCGACGTCCCGCCAGGTAACGAGTAATTCCAAACTTTCGCTGGATTCTGATGGCGAGCCGGCCCTACCTCGTCATTGATCACGATCGCACCGGGCAATTCCCTCTCGGAACCGAGCGCCAGAATTTCCGTCGGCCATCAAGTCGCGGGCTCCCAGGGAGCGGACCGTCACCGCCGCGAAGCGCCTGACCAAGGCCGCGGCCCACAAGCTGATCGGCGCCTTACCTCGACGTCACAACCGGACAGCTGCAATGGGTCAACGCGGGCCATCCCCCACCGCTGCTGATCCGCAACCGCCGGGTCCTGCGGCGCCTGGACAGCCCGACCACTCTCCCGGTGCGGCTTCGGCGGTGAGCGCCCCCAGATCAGCGCATACACGCTCCAACGCGGCGACCGAGTGCTGTGCTACACCGAGGGCGTGATCGAGGAACGCGACGAGGAAGGAGAACCGTTCGGCGAGGAACGGCTCATCCGCTGCATCAACCGCATCGAGAACACCGAAGAAGGACTACGGGCCGAGGTGCGCCGGCCCGCTCCCGCTTCAGGGTGGCCGGCCGCACCAGCGACGATGCGACCCTCTTCATGATCGAGTGGTGCGGCGGCGCGGCGGACCACCTCGCCCTCCTGGCTTGAAGTGACGAGTCTCATGGCAGAACGACTGCCCCCCTTTCGTGTCATCCGAGAGCGAGGTCGACGGCTGACGGGCGGGCCTCGGTTTGCCCGTTGCGCTGATGGAGCCGTCGTGGTGGTGCGACAATTGGGTCGGCTTGAGGGCCCAAGGATCTCTTGGTGGGGTTGCTGACCGCCACCGCCAGAATGATCAGTCGCGTTGTGCCTCGCGGGAGGCCGACTGTCCGCTTCTGCGGGAACTTCGGCGGGTGATTCGCCTGGTCATAAGGGTGATCGCGGCCCAGGTGATCAGCGACTCGGATTCTCTGAACTAGCGACTAACCAACGAGTGCGGGTCACTGCTCCCCTCGTTGAGGGTGGTTTATTCGGCCGTCGGAGTCGGCCTTTTGGCGGCAGCTGGTCGACGTCACCGACGCCCGCAGCAAGGACCGGCTGGTGCTGCCTGGCCTGTACGACCCGGCGCATGCCTCATCCATGGGCCCGGTATGGGGGGCCACTGGCGCGTCTGTTCCGCGGAGTCGAAGGCCGCCAGCACGACGTGCTGGTGGACCTGGGGCGGCGCGCCCCGCCGCGAACCCGGAGGGGCCCCAGAGGCCGCCCGCCCGCCGCGCCATCGCAGCCCTGGCCGCGGAGGAGGGGCTGACGAGATTCTTGAGAACGACCGGGGCTACTCCTCGCCTCACTCGATCAACCGTTCCTAGACACTGAGCGGGAGTGAGTCCTGGTGCCAGGACTGCTGCTCGGTGGCGCTGCCCCGAACGGTGTTGGGCAGGCTGGTCTCCCGCTTTCGCTCCACGGCCGGCGGGGCGCATCTGGTGCGCGGTCCGGGCAGATGGGGGCGGGTTTCCTCACGCCTTCGGGTGCCCGGTCGGGCCTGGACGGTCCGATGCCCACCACGATCGCTCTGGTCGGGGTGGGGCGGTGTCGTCCGTCGCCGGATCGGGTGTCCGAGGGCGCGTCGCCCGACCGCGATGCTCGCCGCATCGTGCCGGGACATCTCACGTCGTGGGGTGGTCAGGGGTTTCTGCCAGTGCTGGGCACCCCAGCGGCTGGTGTAGGCCGGGTCGACCGCGACGACCGCGATGTCCTGCTCGGCGGCCATCGAGACCAGCCGGGCCCTGAGCTTCGCGGTCGGGAAGCGGGAGAGCAAGCGGCGGAAGCGTTTGTTGCGGCCGTGCTTCTCCCGGCTTTTGCCGTCGGTGAAGTCGAGGTCCTCGATGGCGATCGCGCCGGCCCCGCAACGTTGGGTGTAGTGCAGCAGCCTGCTGAGCGCGTGGCGGATCTGTGCGTCGCGGTGCTGCGTGCTGCCGGTCAGGTCGTAGAAGAAGCGCTGCGGCTCGCCGACCGGGTTGCCGTGCACGTCCAGACGCCACGCGGCGAGGTGATCGTCGTTCATGTCCACCCCCACCACACCCCGCACCAGCGCCGCCTGAAGCGGGAGGACGGGGGCGGTCGCGCGTTGCCAGGACGCGGTCACATACCAACGGCCGGGTGCCGTGTCGTGGTGGAGGCGGTAGGCCACCGCCCGGTTGGCGGTGATCCGGTCGGCCCACTCCGCACCCCGGTGCCGGAAGCGCACGGTCACCTCCAGGACGTACCGGCCGTGCGGGGCGTTGGCCAGATGGGCCAGCGGGGCCGGAAGCTTGATCGAAACCTGTCCGGTGTCGGTGACACGAATGGTCTCGTTGCCGAACCGTTTGCCGGACTCCCCATCGGCCGCCAGGAACATCCGCTCTGCTTGCCACCGCTTGCGCCATTCCTGCTCGCTCAG